>CAZYJG010000076.1:0-6568 GCA_964647745.1 uncultured Piscirickettsiaceae bacterium | reverse complement strand
AGCAACCGCCCTCTCGCCTCGGTGGCAATGGGGACGAGTGCCTCAAACTCGGAGAGACCAAGAAACAGTTGGGGATCGAGAATCTCCACGAGGATTTTTCCTGCCTCATCCTGACGCACTACCACATTACAGGGGAGCAGTGCACCGACACTGGGATCGGCATCGATGGCCTGCGAGGCAAGCGGTGGATTGCAGGCACCGAGGATCTGGTATGGCGGCATGTCGCGATCAATCTTCTTTTTCAGTGTTGCCGCGACGTTGATCTCGGTCAGCACACCAAAGCCCTCCCTCTTCAGTGCCTCGGTCACCCTCTCAATCGCCTCATCAAAGCCGCAATCCATCTCCACTCTAAATGTATAGCTCATTGTTCATCTCCTTGTCGAACCTGTCTAATTACCAACTCTCAACCATCAGGGGACAACCACTGTCATCCCATACTGAACCCAGTCCTCCAGCCCGCCACGAAAGTAGCGGATCCGCTCTGCCGGATACCCCTCAGCCAGCAGACCCCGAATCGCGGCCGGGGATTGTCCGCACCAGTTTCCGTTGCACCAGAGTACCAGCTGCATCGCCTCCGAGAAGTCCCACCCCTCTCCACTCTCTGTGGCACCAAGGCGCTCCAGAACATCGGCGATATCAAGCTCCGTGGCACCGGCCCGGCGGTTAAGCTGGGTATAGGGGAGATTGACCGACCCAGGAATGGTCCCCTTTGCATGCCAGTCCGGGGTACGGGCATCAATCAATGCACCCTCTCCTACCGCAAGCTCAGTCTGCATAAAACCGACCAGCTCACGGATCCCGATGGTCTCAACACGG
Source organism: uncultured Piscirickettsiaceae bacterium (assembly GCA_964647745.1). Classification (GTDB taxonomy): domain Bacteria; phylum Pseudomonadota; class Gammaproteobacteria; genus Thiopontia. Next base: position 5,752 of record CAZYJG010000076.1, on the reverse strand, counting down.
GGCACAGCCTCCATCGGCTGTACACAGAATGGGGGACAGGGGCGGGCGGCACGGGCAAAGGTCCCCGTTACCACCGCACTGCTGTCCTGATTGCGCTGAACCACAATGGTCTCTTCCCCATGATCCACCTCAAAGGAGTGGAGGCTCCTGGTGATGTTGACTTGAGCCTGGGAGACCCCAGTGGCGAGGATCAGAAATATCCCGATGAAGGCTCTCTCTGTGACCATTCTCAAATTACGCTCCAAATCTGCTACCCCTCTCTCAACATCCACAACCGTTCTGACCATCCTCTCCACCCTGCAGCTGAATCGGTGGACAGGGGACGCTTCCATAGGAGCAGAAGACGCAGCAGTCCCCAGGCAGTGGCTTGAGGATCTCCCCACAAGAGTCACACTCGTAGAACCACTGGCATGCATCAGTGGGCATCTGCTCCTCCTTCTTGTGCCCACAATAGGGACAGGTAATAACGGAACGGTACTCAATCTCCATATCTCACTCCACTGACAGTAACTTGCACTCTAATGGACCACTCTCCTGCGTACAAGGGGTGAGGAGACCGTCCCGTGTAATATTTCGTTACAGAGAAACATCTTGTCTTGAGAATCAGAAAGACTCAGAATCAACCGAAAGAATAACAACATCAAGGATCGATTACTGTGTGCGGAATTGTCGGTGCAATTGCAGGCAGAGATACAGCACCCATACTGCTGGAGGGGCTGAGGCGGCTGGAGTATCGCGGCTATGATTCCGCCGGTATTGCGGTACTGGATAGTGGGAATCGGATCCAGCGGGTACGGGAGCTGGGCAAGGTGGCCACACTGGAGGGGGCGGTTGAGCAGTGCACCCTGAGCGGGATGGTCGGCATCGCCCATACCCGCTGGGCAACCCATGGAATCCCCTCCCCCAACAATGCACACCCCCATATCGCCAACAACCGGGTGGCGGTTGTCCACAACGGCATCATCGAGAACCACAAGGCACTTCGGGAGCGGCAGACCAGCCAGGGGTTTCAATTCACCTCCGACACCGACACCGAGACCATCGCTCACCAGATCGAGCTCTATCTGCAACAGGGAGAGCAGCTCACCGGCGCGGTTCGCAGCAGCACCCGGGATCTTGAGGGGGCCTATGCCCTGGGGGTGATCAGCCCCATCGATCCTGACCTCCTGGTTACAACCCGTCTCGGTAGCCCGCTGGTTATCGGGCTTGGTGATGGGGAAAATTTCATCGCCTCCGACAGCTCCGCACTACTCCCCTTTACCAACCGGTTTATCTACCTTGAGGATGGAGACCTTGCAGAGATCCGCCATGACTCAGTTGTAATCAGTGATCAGAACGGGGATCGGGTAGAGCGCCCGATCCACACCTCCAACCTCTCTTCCGACTCCACCGATCTTGGCCCCTACGACCACTACATGATCAAGGAGATCTACGAACAGCCCAACGCCATTGCGGAGACCCTGGAGGGGCGCCTCCACAACAGCCAGGTAATGGATGGTATTTTCGGCCATGAGGCGGCCACCATCTTCCGGGATACCCGACAGGTTCAGATTCTCGCCTGCGGTACCAGCTACCATGCCGGAATGGTGGCACGCTACTGGTTTGAGCGCACCCTCGGGATCCCCTGTGCTGTCGAGATCGCCAGTGAGTTCCGCTACCGCAAGCCGGTGCTGCTGGATGGGACACTGACCGTCACCCTCTCCCAGTCCGGTGAGACTGCCGACACCCTGGCTGCACTGGCCGAGGTCAAGAGACTGGGCTTCAACCAGACCCTCGCCATCTGCAATGTGGCGGAGAGTTCACTGGTTCGCGAGTCCGCCCTGGTACTGCTGACCCATGCCGGTCCCGAGATCGGGGTCGCCTCCACCAAGGCCTTCACCACCCAGCTGGTGGCGCTACTGCTGCTGGTTCTGGCGATTGGGCGGGAGCAGTCAATCCTGCCTGAGGATGAGGAGAGGGAGATTGTGGAGGCGCTGCGCAAACTGCCTCGCCAGATTGAGCAGGTTCTGCTCAGTGACGAACCCATCCAGGAGATGGCACACCACTTTGCAGAGAAGGAACATGCCCTCTTCCTGGGGCGCAACCGGATGTACCCAATTGCCATGGAGGGGAGCCTGAAGCTCAAGGAGATCTCCTACATCCATGCCGAGGCCTACCCTGCCGGTGAGCTGAAACATGGGCCACTGGCCCTTGTCGATGAGAAGATGCCAATTGTGGCTGTTGCCCCGTCAGACGTCCTGATGGAGAAGCTGCGCTCCAACCTGGAGGAGGTCCGGGCCCGCAACGGTGAGCTCTTTGTCTTTACCGATATGGAATCCCACTTTGAGGGGGGCGACAGGATCCATACCCTCGCCATCACCGAGCCCGCCAGCTACTTTACCGCACCCATCCTCTTTACTGTTCCACTGCAACTGCTGGCCTACCATGTTGCCCTGATCAAGGGGACCGATGTGGATCAGCCCCGCAATCTGGCCAAATCGGTTACCGTGGAATAGCCGGGATCACCCCCTCATCGCCAGGTTTCTGGAGACAATCTCGTAGACATCCTGTGAGAGCCCGTCACTGCCGATAATCCGCTGCAGCTGTGCCTCGATCTTCTCTTGGCGCCCCTCATCAAAACGTCTCCACTGATTGAATGCCCCAACCATGCGGGCGGCCACCTGTGGGTTGAGTGGGTCCAGCCTCAACACCTGATCCCCCAGGATCCGGTATCCGTCACCACTGGCATCATGGAAATGGAGCTGATTGCCGTGTGCAAAGAGACCTACCAGGGAGCGAACCCGGTTGGGGTTGGTGATCTCGAAATCGGGATGGTCCAGCAGTGCCTCAACACGACTGATGGTTCCAGGCAGCTGGGAGCCGGCCTGCAGCGCAAACCACTTGTCGATCACCAACCGCTCCCCCTGCCACTTCCGGTAGAAGCGCTCCAGTGCATGATCACGCACCTCTCCCTCCACCTGCTCCAGTGCGGAGAGTGCCCCCATCTCTTCGGTCATGTTGCGGGCCTGCTCCAGCTGCCTGGAGGCCAGGGCAGTCATCTCCTCACTCTGCAGCCTCATCAACAGGGCCAGCAGCTGGTTGCGCAGGGCACGGCCTGCCGGCTCCTCCCGACTGAGCTGCTGATAGAGCTCTACCATCTGTTGCTGGAAGCGCTCGGCAATGGCACGGATGAAAGACTCACGAGCTGCATGGATCGCCTCAACATCGACCACATCCATCCGCTCTGCAAGCCAGCGTTCGGTGGGCAGGATCAGTGCCTCAGTCGTCAGGGCCGGATCCGCCACTGCGCTATCGAGGATCTTGCCCACTGCATCAAGCCAGCCCCCATCCACAGCCACTGCACCGCCCTGCCGGTGCACCTCAATCTGCGCCAACAGCAGTGACTCGGCAATCTGCTGACCCGCCTCCCAGCGGTTGAATGGATCACTGTCGTGCGCCATCAGGAACTGCTTCTCCTCCCTGGTGTGGGCTGTCTGCAACAGCACCGGTGCGGTGAATCCACGCAGAATGGAGGGGACCGAACCTGCGGGGATCTCCCTGAAGGCATAGTGTTCAACTGGCTCCCGGAGCTCAAGAAGGCGTGTCTGTTCCGGCAACAGATCCCTCCCATCAGCTGATAGCACCCCAACCGCAACCGGAATATGGAGCGGCTGCCAGGTTGAGCGCTCCTCCTCGGTGAGCGATTTCGGGGGGTTTTGGCGCAGCGTCAGTGAGAGCATTTCAGACTCCGCATCGTGACTCCACGCTGCCTCCAGCTCCGGTGTCCCCTTCTGCCAGTACCAGTTCATGAACTGATCCAGGCTGCGGCCCGAGGCCTCCTCCATGCAGCGGACAAACGCCTCAACGGTTACCGCCTCCCCGTCATGGCGCTCAAAGTAGAGACCCATCCCCCTCCGATACTGCTCGGGACCGAGCAGGGTATACTGCATCCGCACCACCTCGGCCCCCTTCTCGTAGACGGTAACGGTGTAGAAGTTGCTGATCTCGATATAGTGGTCGGGGCGGACGGGGTGGGCCATGGGGCCGGCATCCTCGGCAAACTGGGCATTTCTCAACAGCCTCACATCCTGGATCCGCTTGACCGCACGGGAGTTGCAGTCTGCGGTAAACTCCTGGTCCCGAAAAACGGTCAACCCCTCCTTGAGACTGAGCTGAAACCAGTCCCGACAGGTAATGCGGTTGCCGGTCCAGTTGTGAAAATACTCATGGCCGATCACCCCCTCGATATTGATGTAGTCGGTGTCGGTCGCCGTCTCCGGCTTTGCCAGCACAAACCTGGAGTTGAAGATATTAAGGCTCTTGTTCTCCATCGCCCCCATATTGAAATCATCAACAGCAACAATATTGAAGAGGTCCAGATCATACTCACGCCCATAGACCCTCTCATCCCACTCCATTGAGCGCACCAGCGAGGCCATTGCATGGTCGCACTTGTCGATATTGTGCGCCTCGGTAAAGATCCGCAGGGTCACCTCTCGCCCGGAGGCGGTCTGGAAACGGTCCTGAATCCCCTTTAGATCACCTGCCACCAGCGCAAAGAGGTAGGCCGGTTTTGGAAAAGGATCCTCCCAGGTGATCCAGTGGCGCCCATCCGGATAGCCACTATGGGCCGTCTGGTTGCCGTTGGAGAGCATCACCGGACAGGTTGTTGGGTCGGCGGCAATGGTGACACTGAATGTTGACATCACATCGGGGCGGTCCGGGAAGAAGATGATCTTGCGAAACCCCTCTGCCTCACACTGGGTACAGAAGATGGGGCCGGAACGGTAGAGCCCCTCAAGCGAGGTGTTCTTCTCGGGATGGAGTCGGGTCTCCATCTGCAGGATGAACTGGTCCGGAACATTTGGAATGGTCAGGGTCTCTCCCTCACGCTGGTACTGCTCCTCTCGCAGCGCTACACCATCGAGGTGGAGTGAGACCAGCTCCTGATCCCCTCCATTGAGCAGTAGTGGGGCATCGGGCAGACCAACCGGATTGGCCTCAACCTTCAGGCTCGCCCTGACCCGGGTCTCCTCCTCACCAAGATCGAAGAAGAGACGAACCTCTGGGACCAGATGGTTGGGGGGGGCATACTCTCTGAGCCAGGTGGTCTGTGGTGTTGGGTTCACGGTTGATGAGGTCATTGGGGATTCCTGTTTACGACTTCCGGCAATCAGCCTATCATCCCGCATTCACCAAGAAAGGAAAACCACCCAATGGCCAGAAAAATAAAAATCTACAGCACCGGAACCTGCCCCCGCTGCGACAAATCGAAACAGCTGCTCACCAAGTGGGGGATCTCGTACACCGAGGTGCGTGTCGATCAGTCACAGAAGGGGCTGAAGGAGATGCTGAAGCGGACCAACAACGCACGTACGGTTCCACAGATCTTTCTGGGAGATGACCATATCGGCGGCCTTGATGAACTGACTGAGGCCCATATGGATGGAGAGCTGGAGGGGATCCGCTAGAGGCCTGTTGAGAGGTAGCCCTACTCTCGCTCAGGCAACCCCTCATTGATCTTCAGGGTGAACCGTTTCTCTCTCTTTTTTTCGGAACCAATCTCTGACCTGCACTGCCTGATCTGCTGGCGGTAACGCTGCTGTGTCTCCCTGACCCTGGTTGCCACCTCCATCAGGCGTGGATGTCTCTTGTAGGCCTCACTCAGGAAGCCACGGTGCCCCTCATGATAGGCAAGGTAGAGGTGGTAGCCATCTGTTCTGGAGAGCTGCAGGCTGCGGTGGGTCCGGTTGAGGTACCAGCCGACAAAGTC
>CAZYJG010000075.1:0-6702 GCA_964647745.1 uncultured Piscirickettsiaceae bacterium | reverse complement strand
AGGGATATATAATCACACCCACGATGAGAATCAAATTTAACCGTAACGACAAGGGTGAGCTTGCAGATGGTGACATCCTGCAGAGTGGAGATCCGATCCGGGTCAAGGTGACCGACCTCGATATCTCCTTTCTCTCCCTGATCTGGCTGGTGATGAAGTTCATGGCGGCATCGGTCATTGCAACGCTGATCATTGCCGTACTCCTGATGGTCATCAGCTCAGGGTTTGGACTCAATTTCCACTCCATGCAGGCCCTCACCCTGTAACCTCCCCCCAACTCTAGTGATTTGCTGAAGTTTCTCACACGGGTTCGGGAACAGAGAGCCGCTGCTGTTGCTCTCACTCTACTCCTGCTGGCCACGGCCATCCTCACTGAAGAAATCATTCTGCTGCTTGTTTCGGTTGCTGCGCTACTGCTGACTGTTGTCGCTCTGGTTACCGGAGAGAGGGTTAGCTCCCCCGCCCGTGAGGAGGGCATGGAGAAGGACAATCAATTATCTAGCAGCGCGTTAGAAGATAAAATTCATGTAGATAGTAGCGACATACCCACACCGGATGAGCCAGCTGTAACAGGGGGAGTAGCGCCAACAGCGCCTCAAACAGATCCAGAGGGGGCAGAGACAGAAAATGTGCCATCGATATCTCCCCAAATGGAGCCGGAGAGGAGAGAGCCACCACCCGACCCCCAACCCGTCACAAAAGAGCGCGACCCTGAAGAGGAATCCACCCCCCCGGAGGTGGCCCAGCAGGCAGATGAGTGGCTCTCCACCCGCGATCGGGCCGATGCCCTGCTCCGGGTCAGCCAGATCCACCAACGGTTCCAGCACAGCGCGGCGCCCCTCTCACTACTGATCGGCGAGGCCACAACAGAGGAGCTCTCAACACTCTCCGGAGAGGATCTGGACCAGGCCATTGCCTGCAAGGAGGCGGTCGACCAAACCGCATCCGGGTATGGGGTTGAGGGGGCACAACAGCTGTTTGAGAGGCTCCTCTACTGTAGCATGAGCCATGATCGCTCAGCGCATATTGGCGAGCTACTGGAGGCCTCCGCACCGCAGCTGATGGCGTGCATGAAGAACCAGGAGCAGGAAGCGCGCAGCGGCTGTTTCAACCAGCTCTTTGAGCAACTGGTCTCACTGGGTGAATTTCTCCCCTCCGAGCGTGGTGAGGTAACCTCCCTCTGGGAAGAGGAGTTTTCCCCTGAGCCAGCAGAGGAGGTGCATAATGAGGAGGAGAGGGTTGATCAGGCGCTGGAGCAGATCGAACAGGGGCAGACCGAACCCCAGCCGGACGAGCCAACAGAGAAGAGTGCCCCGCAACCAAAATCCAAAAAGAGGAGCAACAGGGAGCGACTGCACCGAAAAAGGGTGGAAGGTGCACGCAAGCTGACCCAGCGCCACGGGATCCACCTGGAGCAGCTGATCGGCAGAGAGGAGAGCGATCAGGAGAGCAGTGAACAGCTACTGAACCTGATTCTCTCTGCACGTGGAGAGACGGGAGAGGAGTACTCCAACCATGTGGATGGAACAGCAGCGGACTTGATGGTTGAATCGATCCTGCGGATCAGGCTCCAGAACCGGATCTGCCAGCTCTACCGGGAGTACCGCACTCTGCCCAGCTATGAGGCCACAGAGGAGAGGATCATGGAGTCACTCAACCGGGAGTTTGGAGATGTCGTTATCAACAACCACCGCAGCTCCATCAGACACCACCTGGAGTGGGCGGCTGGTACAGATTCCTCCTGCAACAAGACGGTTCTCAACCGCCGCCCCTGACCCATGGCCATCCAAAACAGAATCACAGCCGCCCTGCTGCTCACAGCCATCACCACCATTGGTGCCGGCCTCTACCACATCAACACCCTGATCGGAGAGATCACCCTGCTCAAGGGGTACAAACAGCAGGCTACAGAGCTTCTAAGAAAGAACAAGAGATTGCAGTCAGCAGTGGAGCGCAACCGTGTTGAGCTGGAACAGCAGAAAAAGCGGCTCTCCACTACGGAGAAGAGACTTCACACCACTGAAGAGCGACTCAACAACGCCAACCGCAAGCTGGCAAGGATCGAGGCGGAAAAACCCAGGGGGGCACGCAAGATCGCCCAGGGGGCATCCAAAATACCCGTTATTGGCACCATCGCCTCAGTGGGGCTGATTGCTGCCGATGCCGCCCAGGCTGCTGAGGCATGCTATCGGGAGCAGGCGCAGTGCAGGGAGGAGGCCTCCAGACTCTATGAGGAGGCGAAAGAGAGTGCAGGCAGAGGCGCTGAGAGCGCCAATGCCTGGATCTCGGAAAAGGTGGATGAGACGAGGGCCTACTTCTCGGATTCAGCAGGAGCCTCTGGCTCAGGTGCAAGATAGCACTGCCCTGAGTAGCTGGTCTCCTTTGCCTTGTGGCCACGGATTCTCAGGAATGGCGGTGGATCAAAGTTGGTGCTGCCTACAACCTTTCCGGTTGCCGCCTCTATCGAACTGGCCTCATACTTGATGATGTCTCCGTCAATAATCTTGCGGAACCGATAGTTTGAGTGGGTCGGGGTGATCTCCCACTCCTCAATGATACGGTCACTGTTGTAATAGGAGAGCGCCCGTACATTTCGGGTGCTCTGGTCCGGCACGCTGACCGGGACATTGTCTGTATGGCTCACCTCATCGGTCGTCTTGTTGATCTCATCCATGCTGCAGATCAGATCGGTCGTTCCGGCCTGCACACCAAAGGCGGCCAGTGTCAGCAACAAGCCTGTAACTCTCTTCATCGTTCACTCCTTGCGTTATCAGTATTAACCTATCCTTGAGAATAACACTGAAAAACGAGATGTCCAGAGAGAGATCTACTCCACCGCCTTGTGGCTCCCGTCACAGTAGGGTGGCGTTCTGGTCATGCCACATCCACAGAGTGCAACGTCACTCTCCTCACTGACCTCGAACTCAACGGGGCCATAGGAGCCATCCAGCTCCTTGTGGGAACCATCACACCAGGGTGGCGTTTTGGTGTGACCACAACTGCACCAGTAGTAGACCCCCGGCCCCAGAACCGTCTGACACGGCTGATTACTCTTCTCCCCCATCACTCTGCTCCTTCTCTTGTTATTGTCCCTCTGAGAATAGCACACTCATTTTGATTTTCTAGCCGGTAGCTTGAGCGAAAGGAGTGCAGAGAGCAGAACCATCACCGCCGACCACCAGAGACACCCCTCGATCCCCTGCTGCTGGTAGACCCACCCGGAGAGTACTGTCCCCATCAACCTTCCACCGGCATTGGCCATGTAGTAGAAGCCGACATTGGTGGCCACCCTGTCATGGTCGGAGAGTGCAAGGATCAGAAAGGAGTGGACTGCAGAGTTGATGGCGAAAACCACCCCAAAGAGAGAGAGCCCAACCAGAATCGCCAGCTGCGGTGTCACCCCCTGCTCCAGCATCAGCGCAATTCCTGCCGGGACCAGCGCCAGGATCAGGGCACCAAGATGGGCGGTTCTGCCATCCGGGATGGCGTGCGAGCGCCTCAGCAGCAGCGGAACCAGCGCCTGAACAATACCGTAACCGATAATCCAGAGCGCAATGAATCCCCCCACCTCCATGTGCCCCCACCCAAAGACGGAGGTGAGAAAGATCGGCAGCGCCACCACAAACCAGATGTCACGGGAGCCAAAGAGGAAGAAGCGGGCAGCCGAGAGCCAGTTGATCTCCGCCCGCTTGGAGAAGATCTGGGTGAACCTCTCCTTAGCCTTCGACCTTCCCACCCCACGCGGCAGCAGGGTTGCCGTGATCACCAGAACAACCAGCAGCATCCCCGCCAGCCAGAGCAGTGCATCCCGGAAACCAACCAGTGCAAGCAGCAGCGCCCCAAGAAAGAATCCACCCCCCTTCAGCGCATTCTTGGAGCCGGTCAGGGCCGAAACCCACCTGAAGAGCCGTGACCCCTCCCCACCCTCAGGCTCCGGCGGCAGCATCAGCTTGACGCTCGCCTTGGCGCTCATCTTGTTGAGGTCCTTTGCGATCCCGGAGAGCGCCTGTGCCGCCATCACATAGGGGACCGTCAGCCACACCTCGGGAACCACCAGCATGGTGAGGGCAACCACCTGCAGCGCCATCCCGATATGCATTGTCAGGTTGAGCCCGATCCTGGAGCCAACCCACCCCCCAACAAGATTGGTCACCACCCCGAAGAACTCATAGAAGAGGAAGAGCATTGCAATCTCCAGCGGGGTGTACCCCAGCTGGTGAAAATAGAGCACCACCAGCATGCGGATGGCGCCGTCGGTCAGGGTAAAGGCCCAGTAGCCCAGGGTGACCGTGAGATAATTGCGAAAACCTGCGATTGATTCAACCATTGGTGGATGCGAGTATACTCCTGATCAAATCAATCCATAAAGAACTACATCAGGAGTAATGGAAATGATCTACACAGAAAAACTACTGGATGAACTCAATGTACTGATACAGTTTGATCTCCACTCCACGCAGGAGGGGATAAAGATCCACAGCAGTGCAGCGCCCGGCATGATCAGGGCTGCCGAGCGGCTCCATGAGAAGGGGCTGATCACACTGCCGGATGGCGGATACCTGACCGATCTGGGCATTGAGTGTGCCGAGAAGGCCCAGACCCTCCACAACGTACTATCCTGAGATCCCCCACTGCCTCGGCAATAACACAAGGTCCTCCCGGGTATCGATATCGGCCAGCGGGGGCAGCGCCTCCCACTCCAGATTCAGGCTCTCGAGCCGGCTGCGGGTCGTCTCCATCACCTGGTCACTCCCCCACTCCATCCCGCTAAAGAGGGTTGGAAGATGGTCCAGGAGGGTGCGCCGCAGTGCGATCAACACATACCCGCCATCAAGCGCCGGAATCACCACCGCTGCCGAACGCTGCAGTGCAGCGTGTACCGCCTGGAACTGCCCGGCATCCAGCTGTGGGCAGTCCGTCCCCATCAGGATCGCCCTCTCGCACCCCCCCAACGCCTCTTCAAAACCATGCATCATCCGCTCACCAATATCGGCACCATGCTGCTGCTGAAGGGATAGATCATGCTCCCGCTGCAGCTGCTGAAAGCTAGGGTGGTTCGTATCAGGAGAACAGAAGAGCGTAACCGCCCCCAGCCCGGAGTAGAGCGCCTCCTCAACCACATGGCGGGTCATCCGCTGCTGCAGCTCTGCCGCCCCCTGCTCGCCCAGCGCTGGAATCAGTCGGGTCTTTGCGTAGCCGGGCATCGGGGCCTTGGCGAAGATCAGCAGCCGGGTGGTCATCGATAGATTCTGGCCAGCCGCTGTGGCGAGATCCCGACCCAGTATCCGAAACGGAGCCCCCACATCAGGATGATGGTTCTGACGATCCCCCGCTCCTCCCAGCGCCGACTGGAGGTGATGACGGGCTCCCTGATGCAGGCGGGTCTGCCGATTCGCCTGAGCATCCTGCTCAGCGCAATATCCTCCATCAGCGGAATCTCCGGAAAGCCACCCAACTGCTCAAAGAGGGGGCGGGAGAGGAAGATCGCCTGGTCACCGGTTGCAATCCTGCTCCAGCAGGAGCGGCGATTCATCATCCACTCAACAACCCGAAGCAGCGGACTGCGGCCGCTCAGCCGCACATCGAAACGGCCCCATCGGCTGTGTTGGAGTGCCTGCGGCAGAATCCGCTCCCCCTCCTCCGGCACCAGGGTGTCAGCATGGAGGAACCAGAGCAGCTCCCCGCTGGCTGCACGGGCGCCTTGGTTCATCTGGGCTGCGCGCCCCGGCGTGGATGACTCAATCAGCCGATCCAGATAGGGGGCGGCAACCGCTGCTGTCTGGTCACTGCTGCCACCATCGACCAGAATCACCTCCACCCCGCGCCCGCGCATGGGCTGCAGTCGCTGTAGCGTCTCCACAATGGTCGACTCCTCATTGAGCGCGGGAATGATGATTGAGAGGGAGTCCACAACGGGGCAGAGGGTCTCAACGGTGGGCTAGCCCAGAGCTCCGCCACAACTGGAGCCCTGCCCGGCCGTACAGCCATAGCAGTGGCCGGCAACCTGTATCGGCATCTCGCTGAAGTCGCCATCAACCAGATCCTCAAGCTGCAGTGGGCGCCCATCCTCCCCTTTCAGGGGTAGCTCCAGCATCTGGTTGAAGTCACAATCGTAGAGCAGCCCCCGCCAGTCCACACTGATCAGCGAGCGGCACATTACGGTGGAGAGGTTCTCATCACGGTGGGAGTGCTGCAACATCTCCATATACCCCTCAAACTCCCCCCTGGAGAGGAGCAGGCTGCCAAAGCGGTGGATCGGCAGGTTGGCAATGGTGAGCAGCTGGTTGAAGAGAATCCCGTAGTTCTCCAGGAGGTGCCTTTTGTAATCGATCTCCAGGGCCGACTGCGAGGGTGGAAGATGGGCCCCCTGCGGGTTATAGACCAGGTTGAGAATCCTCCCGCTACCCGCCTCCCCATAGCCAAAGCAGTTCAGCTGCTGAAGCCCGCGAATGTTGGAGTCAAAGGTCCCCTTGCCACGCTGTGAATCCACGTTTTCCTCAAGATAACAAGGCATTGATGCAACTATCTCAACCCGGTTATCCGATAAGAAGCGTGCCAGATCCTGCTGTCCCGGCTCCTCCAGGATTGCAATATTGCAGCGGTCGATCAGGTGGACCCCAAGTGCCGTGGCCGCCTCAACCAGCTCCCGGAAGTGGGGGTTCAGCTCTGGGGCCCCTCCGGTCAGGTCCAGGGTCTGGATCT
>CAZYJG010000074.1:0-6772 GCA_964647745.1 uncultured Piscirickettsiaceae bacterium | reverse complement strand
TCCTGATCCATATGGAAGGAGTAGGCATCCTTCATGATGAACTCACGTGAGCGCATCACACCAAAGCGGGGGCGGATCTCATCACGGAACTTGGTCTGTATCTGGTAGAGGTTGAGTGGCAGCTGACGATAGCTGCGGATCTCTCTGCGGGCGATCTCCGTGATCACCTCCTCATGGGTGGGTCCAAGCAGGAAATCCCGCTGGTGTCGATCGTTCAGGCGCAGCAGTTCGGGCCCGTACTGCTCCCAGCGCCCTGACTCCTCCCACAGCTCTGAGGGTTGTACCACCGGCATCAACAGCTCCTGTGCACCGGAGCGGTCCATCTCCTCGCGGATAATCGCCTCAACCTTTCTCAGTGTCCTTAGCCCTGTGGGCAGCCAGGAGTAGAGTCCCGAGGCCAGTTTGCGGATCATGCCGGAGCGGATCATCAGTTGATGGCTGATGATCTCTGCCTCGGCTGGGGTCTCCTTGACGGTAGAGAGGAGAAACTGGGAGGTACGCATAGATGATTCCTGATAAGAGAGTAGAGAGGGGTTGTGAATTATCCTTTAGAAAGTCCCCCCATTCCACCCCCACAGGTGGCGTTCCGGGCTGGAGAACTCGATGTAGAGCCTGCTTTTGTCGACTCCGGTCTTTGATTCAATCAGTTTGCTGAGCGACTCGGAGAAGAGCGGTGTCGATGATTCCGGGAGCCCCAGGCTCTTGAACTCAAGATAGGCGCAGGGATCCGTGGTGCCGCCAAACATCATCTGGGCACCGCTTCGGATGGAGACCATGATGTATCCCTCCGGTTTCTGTAGCAGTTGGGAGAGCAGTTTTGAGCAGGCTGCCATCAGCTCCTCTGTTTGATCGTGGCTGAGTGTGATATTGGTATCGACTTTTAGATAGGGCATTGAAATAACCTGATGTAATGTATGGAAAATATATTATTGATGACTGAAAAAAAACTTTGACGGATCTTGTTTCGACTCAATGAAACAGGCAATATAAGTGTTTTATGAATTTGGATCAAAAAATCGGTTCGGTTGGATAAAATTTTGCAAAGTATTGGCAGTCCTGAACTACAGACGTCTGCGGCCATGGAGGGCCGCAGACGAGCGATACATGGATGTACTCGAGCGTGCTGTAGGCAGGAGCTGCCAATACTTATGCAATGCTTAATACAAGAAAACTGATCATGGTTGCAGGTTAAGAGGCAGAGCAGTGGAATTATCAGGCGCAGAGATTATTACGCAGTTTTTGAAGGATGAGGGCGTTGAGTACGTCTTTGGTTATCCTGGCGGTGCTGTGCTCCATATCTATGATGCGATCTATCGCCAGGATGATGTAAAGCATATCCTCACCCGTCATGAGCAGGGAGCAGTTCATGCTGCTGATGGCTATGCCCGCTCCAGTGGCAAGCCTGGGGTGGTGCTCGTCACCTCCGGTCCGGGCGCAACCAATGCGGTAACCGGGATTGCAACCGCCTATATGGACTCCATTCCGCTGGTGGTAATCACCGGCCAGGTACCGACACCACTGATCGGAAATGACGCCTTTCAGGAGGTCGATACCGTTGGAATCACCCGCTCCTGTGTAAAGCACAACTTTCTGGTCACCGATGTTGAGGCACTGGCTGAAACACTGAAAAAGGCATTCATGATTGCAGCCACAGGCCGCCCCGGCCCGGTTGTGATCGATGTTCCAAAGGATATTACCGGTTTCAGGACAGAGTACAGCTATCCAGAGGCGGTGGATATCCGCTCCTACCACCCTGCTGTTCATGCCCCGGGCGAGAAGATCCAGCAGGCGATGGAGTTGATTGCAGATGCCAGAAAGCCCGTCCTCTATACCGGGGGTGGGGTGATACTGGCGGATGCTGCGGAGGAGTTGACGCAATTCGCCCGTCGTCTGGCCATCCCGGTCACCAACACCACGATGGGGCTGGGCGGTTTCCCGGCATCCGATCCGCAGTTTATCGGCATGTTGGGCATGCATGGCACCTATGAGGCCAACATGGCGATGCACAATACCGATCTGTTGATTGCCGTGGGGGCCCGTTTTGATGACCGGGTGACGGGAAATATCGAGAAGTTCTGCCCGCAGGCAAAGATCATCCATATTGATGTGGACCCCTCATCCATTTCGAAGAATGTTCAGGTGGACCTGCCGATTGTTGGGGATGTGAGGGATGTATTGAGCGAGATGAATGCCCAACTCAACCAGCGACCGGAGATGGATGGGCAGCGATCAGATTCCTGGTGGGCCGAGATCAATGAGTGGCGCAAGGAGGATTGTCTGGCCTATGACAATTCGGGTGGGGTGATTCACCCGCAGTTTGTGTTGCAGACGCTCTATGAGGTGACGGCCGGTGATGCCTATGTGGTCTCCGATGTGGGACAGCATCAGATGTTTGCCGCACAGTACTACAAGTTCGACAAGCCACGTCGCTGGATCAATTCCGGTGGACTGGGAACCATGGGTTTCGGTCTGCCCGCAGCAATGGGTGCACAGTTTGCCCATCCGGATGCCACGGTCTGTACCGTGACGGGTGATGGCAGTATCCAGATGAATATTCAGGAGCTGGCCACCTGTCAGGAGTTTTCACTGCCGATCAAGATCATCAACCTCAATAATGGATACCTGGGCATGGTCCGACAGTGGCAGGAGTTCTTCTATGAGCGTCGTTATGCAGAGGTAACCCTGGAGCGGAACCACCAGCCAGACTTTGTGAAGCTGGCAGAGAGCTATGGCCATGTCGGAATGCAGATCAGGGATCCAAATGATGTTCGGGGTGCCCTGGAAGAGGCCCTTGCGATGAAGGATCGTCTGGTCTTTATGGATTTCATTACCAACCCCGAAGAGAATGTCTATCCAATGGTTCCTGCAGGGGCAGGGCTCAATGAGATGATTCTGGTGTAGGGGGCAAGTACGATGAGCAGACATATTATTTCACTGTTGCTGGAGAATGAGGCGGGTGCACTGTCACGGGTTGCAGGACTCTTCTCTGCGCGTGGCTACAATATCGAGTCACTGACTGTGGCACCAACCAATGACCCCACCCTGTCACGGATGACGATTGTCACCTCTGGTACCGAGGCGGTCATTGAGCAGATCAACAAACAGCTCAACAAGCTGATTGATGTTGTCCGGATGGTGGATCTGACTGCGGGGTCACATATTGAGCGGGAGCTGGTTATGGTCAAGGTGTTGGCCACCGAGGCAGATTGCCAGACCATCCGTCAGGTGGTGGCCGATCACCTTGCGGAGGTTGTGGATGAGACCGACCACGCCTGTGTGGTTGAGCTTCTTGGAAACAGCGAAAAGATCAACGCCTTTATCTCTGCGCTGGAGCCCTTCTCTCTGCTGGAGGTGGTCCGGTCCGGAGTCTCTGGTATTGCACGGGGAGAAGAGGCGCTGCGAATCTAGCGAATGGTGGTTCTGTGCCACCTATCGGTAAGCCACCATTGTCTATAGGATCTGTTTAGTGGATAATCTCCCGCTTTGTTTTTGGTTATTTCGGTGAACTGCCGGGTTTTTTGAATTTAGGGAAAAGAAGATGAGTATTAACGTTTATTATGACAAGGATGCAGACCTCTCCATTATCAAGGGAATGAAGGTCGCCATTATCGGATATGGGTCTCAGGGCAATGCACATGCCAACAATCTGAAGGATTCCGGCGTAGACGTTACTGTTGCTCTTCGTCCAGGATCTGGCTCTGCTGCCAAGGCAGAGGCCTCCGGTCTGACTGTAAAGAGCGTACCAGAGGCGGTAGCCGAGGCAGATCTGGTGATGATTCTGACCCCGGATGAGTTCCAGTCTCAGCTCTACAAGAATGAGGTGGAGCCATCACTCAAGCAGGGCGCAACACTTGCCTTCGCACACGGTTTTGCGATCCACTACAATCAGGTGGTTCCCCGCTCTGACCTCAATGTCATCATGGTTGCCCCCAAGGCGCCTGGTCACACAGTACGCAGTGAGTTTGTAAAGGGGGGCGGAATTCCGGATCTGATTGCTATTCAGCAGGATGCCAGCGGAAACGCCAAGGAGATTGCACTCTCCTACGCCTCAGCAATTGGTGGTGGTCGTAGTGGAATCATTGAGACCACATTCAAGGATGAGACCGAGACGGATCTATTTGGTGAGCAGGCGGTACTCTGTGGTGGTGCAGTTGAGTTGGTGAAAGCCGGTTTTGAGACCCTGGTGGAGGGTGGCTATGCACCAGAGATGGCCTACTTTGAGTGTCTTCACGAGTTGAAGCTGATTGTTGATCTGATGTATGAGGGTGGAATTGCCAACATGAACTACTCGATCTCCAATAATGCGGAGTATGGTGAGTATGTAACGGGTCCAGAGGTGATCAACGAGGAGAGTCGCTGGGCCATGAAGGAGGCGCTGAAGAATATTCAGAATGGTGAGTATGCGAAGCGTTTCATTCTTGAGGGGCAGGCCAACTATCCCGAGATGACTGCGCATCGTCGTAACAATGCGGCACACTCGATTGAGGTTGTGGGTGAGCAGCTCCGCTCCATGATGCCGTGGATCAGTGCCAACAAGATTGTCGACAAGACAAAGAACTAGACGCTCTCCCGTGAATGCGGGAAATCAGGAAAACGCCTGCGCTGAATAGATACGGTGTAGGCGTTTTTTTATTTGTGATGGGCAGTCTTGATCAGCGATAATGGATGACATGAATATAAAGCAAGGCGGGCAGCCCAGAAGGGGGATTTACCTCCTTCCAAACCTGTTTACCACGGCAGCACTGTTTGCCGGGTTTTTTGCGATTGTCTCTGCGATCAAGGGGCGTTATGAGATTGCAGCCAGTGCAATCTTTGTCGCCATGGTTCTGGATGGTCTGGATGGACGTGTGGCACGGATGACCAATACCCAGACCGAGTTTGGGGCAGAGTATGACAGCCTTGCAGATATGGTCTCGTTTGGTGTTGCGCCTGCGCTGGTGGTCTATCTCTGGGGGCTAACCACACTGGGTAAGCTGGGTTGGTTGGCTGCATTCATCTATACAGCAGGTGCGGCACTGCGCTTGGCCCGTTTTAATACACAAGTTAGTAGTGCGGACAAGCGTTACTTTCAGGGGTTGCCCAGCCCAGCCTCTGCTGCGGTAGTCTCGGGACTGGTCTGGGTTGCGGTAGATTACGGGTTTTCAGGCGATGCACTACCCACAGAGCTGAGTTCACTGGCTGCCCTGTTGACGGCCCTGGCGGGGCTGTTGATGGTCAGTAATGTACGTTACAACAGCTTCAAGGAACTCAATCTGAAGGATCGCATCCCCTTTGTGACAGTGATCCTGATTGTTGCTGTGATTGTCCTGATCTCCATAGATCCGCCACAGGTGCTTTTTGGCGGGTTCCTGATCTACGCACTCTGGGGGCCAATCTCCAATCTTGTTGCGTTGCGGAGGAGACGGGCCGAGCGTCAGGAGCGCTCAATGACTGAGGAGTCCAATTCGCCATCCAAAAGGCATTAACCGATAGGAAGAGCAATGAGTAGTTCCAGCCCTGCTGACCAGTTGATTATTTTTGATACCACATTGAGAGATGGGGAGCAGAGTCCTGGTGCCTCCATGAATATGGAGGAGAAGATGAGGATTGCCCGTGCACTGGAGAAGATGCGGGTGGATGTGATTGAGGCCGGTTTTCCCATTGCCAGCCCAGGAGACTTTGAGGCGGTCAAGGCAGTTGCGGGGGCCGTCAGGGAGAGTACGGTCTGTGGGCTTGCGCGTGCACTGGAACGGGATATCGAGACAGCTGGAAAGGCGCTGAAGCCGGCAGCCAGAGGACGCATTCACACCTTCATCGCCACCTCGCCAATCCATATGGAGAAGAAGCTGAGGATGTCTCCGGATCAGGTGGTGGAGCAGGCAGTACAGGCTGTGAAGTGGGCTCGAAAGTATACCGATGATGTGGAGTTCTCTCCGGAGGATGCAGGGCGCTCTGAACCAGACTTTCTCTGCCGTATTCTTGAGGCGGTCATTGATGCCGGGGCAACTACACTGAATATTCCTGATACGGTTGGGTACAACCTTCCGCATCAGTTTGGGGCCCTGATCAGTGAGCTGATTGAGCGTATCCCCAACTCGGACAAGGCCGTGTTTTCTGTCCACTGCCATAATGATCTGGGCCTTGCTGTGGCCAACTCCCTCTCTGCGGTGCTCAATGGTGCGCGTCAGGTGGAGTGCACCATTAACGGTCTTGGGGAGCGTGCTGGCAATGCCTCACTGGAAGAGGTGGTGATGGCGGTACGTACCCGACAGGATCTGTTCGATTGTGATACCCGTCTCGATACCATGCATATTGTTCCATGTTCCAAGATGGTTTCTGGAATTACCGGGTTCCCGGTGCAGCCGAACAAGGCGGTGGTGGGAGCCAATGCATTCGCTCACGAGTCGGGGATTCACCAGGATGGTGTCCTCAAGCAGCGCGAGACCTACGAGATCATGCGTGCCGAGGATGTAGGTTGGTCCGCAAATCGCATGGTATTGGGCAAGCACTCCGGTCGAAATGCATTCAAGACCAGGCTCTCTGACCTTGGAGTTGAGTTTGACTCTCAGGAGGAACTCAATGAGACCTTTTCCCGCTTCAAGGATCTGGCGGACAAGAAGCATGAGATCTATGATGAGGATCTGCTGGCACTGGTGGCAGAATCTGCCCAATGGTGTGCAGATGAGCGCTACCGGCTGATCTCCATGCGTGTCTGTTCCGAGACGGGTGAAACGCCGGAGGCAGAGGTGACCCTGCTGGTTGATGGAGAGGAGAAAACTGCCGAGGCAACCGG
>CAZYJG010000073.1:0-6789 GCA_964647745.1 uncultured Piscirickettsiaceae bacterium | reverse complement strand
GCACGCAGATCCTCAATCCGGGAGTTGGTGCAGGAGCCGACAAAGACCTTGTCCACCGGAATGGAGCTGATCGGGGTTCCGGCCTCAAGCCCCATGTAGGCCAGCGCCTTCTCCATACCGCTCCGCTTCACCTCATCTGCCTCCACGGCTGGATCGGGAACCCTCTCCTCGATGGAGACCACCATCTCCGGAGAGGTGCCCCAGGTAACCTGCGGTGTGATGTCGGCACCATTCAGCTCGACCACGGCATCAAACTCGGCATCGGCGTCACTATGCAGCTCCTGCCAGGCCTCTACAGCCTGTGGCCACTGCGCCTCACTGGGGGCATAGGGGCGCCCCTGCACATACTCAATGGTCTTCTGGTCCACCGCCACCATACCGGCGCGGGCACCCGCCTCGATCGCCATGTTGCAGACGGTCATCCGCCCCTCAACAGAGAGCGCCTCGATTGCCTCACCGGCGAACTCGATTGCATAGCCGGTTCCACCCGCGGTGCCGATCTTGCCGATAATGGCCAGCACAATATCCTTTCCGGTCACGCCTGGTCCCACGGAGCCGTTGACACGTACCAGCATGCTCCTTGATTTTTTCTGCACCAGACACTGGGTGGCAAGCACATGCTCCACCTCGGAGGTGCCGATGCCAAAGGCCAGCGCACCCAGTGCGCCGTGGGTTGAGGTATGGGAGTCACCACAGACAATGGTCATCCCCGGCAGGGTCGCCCCCTGCTCCGGACCGATGACATGAACGATCCCCTGACGGATATCCCCCATCTTGAACTCTGTGATACCGAAGTGGTCTGCGTTCTGGTCCAGGGTCTCCACCTGGGTACGGGCCACCGGATCGGTAATCCCCTGCTCACGATCGGTAGTCGGTACATTGTGGTCCGGCACCGCCACATTGGCATCCACGCGCCATGGCCTGCGATCCGCCAGCTTCAGCCCCTCAAAGGCCTGTGGCGAGGTCACCTCATGCAGCAGCTGTCGGTCGATATAGAGGAGCGAGCTGCCATCCTCTTCGGTGCGAACCACGTGTGCATTCCAGAGCTTGTCATATAACGTCAGTCCAGCCATGAATATCCTTTTCCTTGATGACCTCGGGGAGCTGTCCGCAGTGTCATGAAGCAGTAGTCAGAAAACGGTCCATTTTACTCTCTGCACCCTGCTCTGGAAAGGGTAGCGCTCAGCCCGAATCCGCTAGCGAATCCAGCGCCAGGTCACCACAAGGGCAACAATCGTCAACAGCGTCGAGAAGAGAAAGATGAAGGAGGCCCCGTAGAGTGTCCACACCACCCCACCCAGCAGACTCCCAACCACGCCGCCTGCGCCAAAGCTGAGACTGGAGTAGAGTGCCTGCCCACGCCCCTGGAGTTTTCCACGAAACAGGTCATGCACCATATGGATCGAGACCGCATGGATGATTCCGAAGCTGGCCGCATGAAAACTCTGCACCAGGAACATCAGACCCAACTGCTCGGGAAAGAGCGCAATCACAACCCAGCGCAGTGCCGCCAGGGCGAGGCTGACCAGCAGCAGATTGCGCTCGCCAAAGCGTGGGATCCAGCGTGCCATGAAGAGAAAGACCGCCACCTCAACCACCACACCAACGGCCCAGAGCAGTCCAATCAGCCCCTTGCCAAAACCGAATGACTCCATATAGAGGGTGTAGAAGGTGTAGTAGGTTCCATGTGCCGCCTGATTGAGGAAGGCAACCGCCAGCAGTGCCACCACTACAGGACGACCCAGAACGCTGCGCAGCGAGAGTTGCGGATGCTCCTGCCCCGAATCCGGCACATCCGGAATCGTCAGGCTGCTGATCCAGATCCCGATTGTGAGGAGAATCAGTGCAATGGGCACCAGCTCCACACTCTTCCACTCCAGCAGCAGCCCCAACAGAACCACGGTCGCGATAAAGCCGACCGATCCCCAGAGCCTAATCGAGGAGTAGCGCTCCACCTCGGCACCCAGGTGGTTGAGGGTTACCGCCTCAAACTGTGGCAGTGATGCATTCCAGAAGAAGCTGAAGAGGGCAATGACCAGTGCCAGCCACCAGTAACCACTGCCAATGAAAACACCGGCGAAGGCGATCACCGATGCCAGTGATGCAAAACGGACAATGGGAAGGTGCTCTCCAGTGCGATCTGCCCACCAGCCCCAGATATTGGGGGCCACAATCTTGGTAGCGGCCAGTATGGCCGTCAGCTCTCCAATCTCACGAATGGAGAATCCGAGATGTTCCAGATAGGGGCCCCAGTAGGGGATCAGTACCCCGAGTGTGGCGAAATAGAAGAGATAAAAACTGGAGAGGCGCAGATAGGGGAAGGGAGTGGTCACACCTCTTCAACGGCCTCAGATTACGGGGGTGTCCGAGTGTACAGCTCCATTCTGTCCCCGCTGACGCAGCGCATGGTCCAGCAATACAATGGCCAGCATCGCCTCGGCAATGGGTGTCGCACGAATCCCCACACAGGGGTCATGCCGCCCCTTGGTCACCACCTCAACAGGATCTCCCGCCCGGTTGATGGTCTCTCCAGGGAGATGGATGCTGGAGGTTGGCTTGAGTGCCATGGAGACCAGAACATCCTGGCCCGAGGAGATCCCGCCGAGTGTTCCGCCGGCATTATTGCTCCTGAAACCGGATGGCGTCATCTCGTCCCGATGCTCGGTACCCTTCTGGGTCACCGACTCAAAACCGGCACCAATCTCCACCCCCTTGACCGCATTGATACTCATCATCGCATGGGCGATATCGGCATCCAGACGGTCAAAGACCGGCTCTCCCCACCCGGGCGGAACCCCGGTGGCCACCACATTGATTCGTGCACCGATGGAGTTTCCCTCCTTGCGCAGGGCATCCATATAGGCCTCCATCTCCGGTACCTTTGCAGCATCCGGAGAGAAGAAGGGGTTCTGGTCCACCTGACCCCACTCCAGTGCCTCCACCTTGATCGGACCCAGCTGGGCCAGGTATCCATGAATCTCCACCCCGAACTGCGCCTTCAGCACCTGCTTGGCAACCCCTCCGGCTGCAACCCGCATCGCGGTCTCACGGGCAGAGGAGCGCCCCCCGCCACGGTAGTCGCGAACTCCGTACTTCTGGTTATAGGTGTAATCGGCATGGCCCGGGCGGAAGCGGTCTGCAATATTGGAGTAGTCCCTGGAGCGCTGATCCTCATTGCGGATCACCATGCCGATGGGGGTCCCGGTCGTCTTCCCCTCAAACACCCCGGAGAGGATTTCAACCCTGTCCGCCTCCTTGCGCTGTGTGGTATGGCGAGAGGTGCCCGGTTTTCTGCGATCCAGATCATGCTGCAGAATCTCCTCGGAGAGCTCGATCCCCGGGGGGCAGCCATCCACAATACAGCCGATTGCAGCCCCATGGCTCTCACCAAAGGAGGTTACCGTAAACAGTTTGCCGACCGTATTTCCTGACATGGCCTGAATTATACAGGATTCAGTCGTATAATCTGCCTCCATGAACAAACTCCACAGAACCCTCCTCGCCATCACTGCACCCCTGCTGGTCGCACTCCCGGCCAGTGCAGATCTCAACTCTGCAAAACAGGCCATCACGGATGGAAATGGTGACCTCGCCATCATGGAGCTGACCCGACTCGCTGGTGAGGGCAACAGTGAGGCCCAGTATGAGCTGGGAAAACTCTATGCCGAGGGGGGGGTCATTGAGCCGAACCCCAACCATGCGATACTCTCACTGACACTGGCTGTGGAGAATGGATTTCATCAGGCCAATGGTCTGCTCAAGGAGCAGCAGAAGAAGATCAATCTGCTGCAACTCGCTGCACTGCAGGAGGAGGTCGGGATGCTGTTCCAGAAGGGGGGACCCGTATCCATTGACCCCAATCGGGCTACCGAATGGCTTGGGGAACGGGCACTCAACCCAGTCCCCTTCTCCAGTCAGGAGCGTGGTGAACTGGCACTCAGGATAGGGAAGATCTTTGAGGAGAAGATGTTCGGGTTTACGATGGCCCACACCTGGTACACCCTCGCCGAGGCCTTTGGTACCGAGCGGGCAAGGAAGGATCGTCAGCGGATGGAGCTCTTCCTGCAGCCCCAAAGCATCTCCCAGTCGCGGAATGATGCGATCAACAAATACAAGCGCTATCTGAAGAACCGCAAGAAGATGGTGGAGGGGAAGTTATAAGGCAGCAACTTCCCGCGCTGCCTGAAGCAGCGGGAAATAGAGCAGCAGCTTCTGCGGACGTTCCTCCATCTGTCGCAGCACCTCACCATAACGCTGTAGCTGTGGGGTGTAGCGATCCACCTCCTCATCCAGAAACCCCTCCAGATCGCCACCACTGTGGCTACTGCTCTTCCAGTCCACAATCCAGCGCACCCCATCCTCATCGATGAAGGTGCGGTCAATGGTAATGTTGATCAACTCCCCACGATACTCTGCCGACAGGCTCCACTCACTCTCCGCCTCGGCATGGTCGGCAAGGAGATAGCGGCCTGCAGGGTCCTCCAGTACACGCTGCAGTGCGACCAGCACACGCTCTGTTGCCGAACCGAGGATTCCGGACTCCACCCCCAGCTGTCTCAACTGTCGCTCTGTACGGCTCCGGAGCGGCTCCAGGCTGGCATCGACCCACTGCCCAACACCCTCCTCTGCAATCCACTGCAGCAGGGAGTGGACCACTGTGCCAACATGGACTGCGCTGGCGGCACCCCACTGATAGATGGAACGCGCCTCATCCGGCCCCGGATCGGGCTGAGGGAGAGATTCCGGGGGGGTGGGCAGCTGCCACAGTTCGGTTAACCGCAGCGGTTGCGCGCTACCGCCCTGTGGATGGTTCTCCTGCAACAGCGCCTCCGGGGCACTCTCCTCAAACAGTGCCCGGTATTCATCCTCCACTACCGGCCACAACTGCTCAAGCAGCGAACCGGACCACGGCCTCCCCAGCTCCCCCTTGCTGTTGACTCTTGCCGCACCCAACAGATGCAGTCGACGCTCAGCCCGGGTGACTGCCACATAGAGCAGCCTGGAGAGCTCATTCCTTCCACGCTCCTGCTCAACACTGCGTACATAGCGCCCAAGGCGGTCCTCACTGGAGGAGCGCTCAGCCTGGCGAATGGGTGACAGCAGCAGCTGCATGCTCTCCTCATCCTTGCCATCCGACTGCGGAATCTCCAGCCAGTGCAGCAGTTGCTGCTGCTCCTGACGTGGTTTTCTGCCCAGACCCGGGATAATCACCGTATCGAACTGCAACCCCTTCGACTTGTGAATGGTCATCACCTCTACACGGCAGCCGTGATCTGCAACTGCCCGAACATTCTGGCGCTGAAGCTGCCGGCGCAGCCGGTTGAGATCGACAAGATCCCCCCCCTGCTCCATCTGCTGAAGCATATCAAAGAAGGAGTCCGCCTCCAGCTCTGCCTGTCCCGGCTCCCCCAGCTGCTCATGGATGGCGGCACCACCGAGCCGTCTCCATGCCTGCTTCAGCCACTGCGTCAAACTCCCCTCGCCCCGCTCCTCCAGTATCGACTCAAGCTCAAGCCGCAGCCAGCCAATGCGCTGCTGAGCACCACTCGAGACCCTCTCCAGCTGTTGAGGGTCAGCCATTAGGGACCAGAGTGTCCGTCCTGCTCCCGCTGCTGTCAGATGAAGCAGATCCTGCAGTGACAGTCCACACCAGGGGGCACGCAGCATGGCAAGCCAGGCCTCCCGATCTGCCATGTGGAGCAGTGCCCGGGTCAGCGAGAGCAGGTCACGCACAACCGGTCGATCTCCCAGGGACTCAATCTCAACAGCACGGTAGGCAATCCCCTCACGATAGAGACTTTGTGTAATCTGCCCCAGATGGCTGCGTGAACGGACCAGGATTGCAACCCTGCCGTCCCCGCCTGCCGCCGACTGCAGCTCCTCTCGCACCAGTGCAACAACCCTCGCCGCCTCTGCCTCACCATCCTCCTGCAGTGTCGGGTGGAGGGTAACGGCCTGATCAGTACCCGGGGAACGTGTCGAAATCGAGTCCCGATAGCGAATTGCCCCAGTGAAGCGGTCAGAGTAGGGGGGGAAGATTGCAGAGAAGCTCCGGTTGATCCACTCCACCACCCCCTCCTCGGAACGGAAGTTTGCCGACAACTTCCGGTATTCCAGCTGCTGCTGACCAACCCCCTCCCTGATCGCCTTGATGAAGAGCCCCACCTCGGCATGGCGAAAGCGGTAGATCGACTGCATCGGATCACCCACCAGAAACAGGGAGCGTGCCCCCTCCTCACCGCTCCATCCGGCAGTCAGCCGGCGCAACAGGTCAAACTGTCCGTGGGATGTATCCTGGAACTCATCCACCAGGATGTGGCGGATCTGGTGGTCCATCCGCAGCGCAAGGTTGGTCGGCTCCAGCTCACTCCCGAGCGCCTGCAGTGCCCGCTGCGCAATCTCAACATGGTCCACGATACCATGCTCCTCAAACCAGACCATCAGCTCAAGCTGTGCCATCAACAGCACCTGAAACAGTGAGAGGATCGTCTCCCACTGCCCATCCTCATAGCAGATCGGGGGCAGCAGAGGGATCTGCTGGATGGCGGCTGCCGCCTCATGGTGAGACTCCACCCTCTCCACGAGTGAGAGCATGGCCACCTTCAACTGCTTCCCATCAGCCCCCGCCGGGAACCCATCATTCCTGTTCCAGCTCTTCTCGGAGGCCCGGAACCCCCCGCCACTCCTGAGGAAGAGTGAGGCGATCCCCTGCCACAGCGGGAGTGCCTCTGCATCTGCAGTCGGCAGTGACTCCATCCCTGCACAGGCAATCACCAGCGGCTGTTTCGG
>CAZYJG010000072.1:3264-6796 GCA_964647745.1 uncultured Piscirickettsiaceae bacterium | reverse complement strand
CCATCAGGGGTTGGCTTCATCCCCTCCTGACCCTCCTGCCAGCCTGCTGGACAGACCTCACCATGCTCCTCGGTAAACTGCAGGGCATCAACCATGCGCAGCATCTCATCGATGTTTCTCCCCAGTGAGAGGTTGTTAACCACCTGATGCTGAACCACATTATCCTTGTCAATCAGGAATGAGGCACGCAGTGCAGGGGCGCCGCCAGGAACCTGAACACCATAGGCCTGGGTAATCTCCTGCTTCATGTCACCGACCATTGCATAGCGAACCGCGCCGATACCACCATCCTTCACATCGGTATTTCTCCATGCATTGTGGGTCCAGTGGGAGTCGATGGAGACACCGATCACCTCCACATTGCGCTTGGCAAACTCCTCGATGCGGTGGTCAAAGGCCAGCAGCTCGGAGGGGCAGACAAAGGTAAAATCGAGAGGATAGAAGAAGACAACGGCATACTTTCCCGCCTTTGCCTCATGCAGGTTGAAATCCGCCTTGATCTCTCCGCTGGCCAAAACCGTTGGGGCAGTAAAATCCGGTGCTTCACGTCCGACTAGTACACTCATTTTGAACTCCTGTTAGGTTGAGAGGGGGCAACTCATCTTGGCACCCCCTTGATAAAAATCATATTTCGAGTGGGTGAATCATAGCGCCTGAAATCGCCCTGTCAAGACCTAGTATTTTAATCAGGTATTAAATTTACTCAGGGGGATAGAAAATTCCCGCGGGACCGCAGCAGAGCGAAACCCATCCTCCGGAATCCAGGCGTGGCCATAGACCACCTCCCAGGTTGCGGGGATCCGCCCCTCCTCATTAAGGAATCGCTGCCGATAGAACTGCTCCATCTGGCTGATCGCCTGCCTGCCGGTCAACCCACGCAGCCGCCCCGCATTGGCATTGGTTGCACCCAGCCCCTTCAGATCCCGCATCAGGGCCATCACATCCGGATAGGTGAGCTCAAAACGGTCCACACTGGTGACCGGCTCCAGAAACCCGGTATGGAGCAGCAGATCCCCGATATCATGCAGATCCGAGAACCGGTTTACATGGACCCGATCATCGACCGCTGCCCAGCTCTGGCGCAGCTCGGTTAGGGTATCGGTCCCCAGGGTGGAGAAGGTGAGCAGGCCACCGGGCCTCAAGACCCTGCGAAACTCCTGAAACACGGTCTGGAGGTTCTGGCACCACTGCAGCGTAAAGTTGGAGAAGATCAGATCCACGCTGTGGCTGGAGAGTGGGAGCTGCCCTGCATCGGCACAGAGAAAGTGGTCCCCCGAACCGCGGGAGAGAAGATTCCGGATCCCCCGACGTCCTCCACCGGCCTGCGCCCTCGCCTCACACAGCATCCCCTGTGCCAGATCGAGCGCAACAATCTCACTCCTGCCAAACTGCTCCCTCAGCCCACGGGCACAGTATCCGGTCCCTGTTCCCACATCGAGGATCCGCTCCGGGGCGATCTGGGTATACGCAAACTGCTCCAGCATGCGGTCGGCAACCTCGCGCTGCAGCAGTGCCGCGTCATCATAGCTGCCGGATGCGCGCTCAAAGTTGGAACGGATCTGGCTTCTCCTCAGCCGGTACGAACTGTCTGACACATCATGCCCCAAAACGGATCACCTCATCGAGAAATTGCTGCGGATGGCTCAGAAAGGGGGCATGCCCCGCCCCCTCGATTACGGAGGAGGAGCCATTGGGCATCTGCGCCGCAGCCACCACCCCTGCCGAGGGTGGGACCAGTTGATCCCGCCCCCCCATAACCCAGTGTGCCGGCTGACTAATGGTGCCAAGCACTGAACGAAGGTCGGTCTGGTTCAGAATCTCCAGCCCCGCCTCCAGGGTCCCGGGAGCAGGCGGCTCGGCCAGGGAGGCCCTCAGCTCTCGAATCAGCCCCTTGCTCCCCCGGACACCCAGCATCTGCAGGGTCAGAAAGCGACCGATAGTGGTCTCGCGCGCACGAATCAGGTCCCGTCCAAAATCATCCAGTACACGCTGCTTGACCGCCTCTCGCCACCCCTCTCCCTGAACGAAACGGGGGGTGGCCCCAACCAGAATCAGCTGCTCCACCTGCTGCGGAAAATCGAGCGCCGCCTGCAGCGCCACCTGCCCCCCCAGTGACCAGCCGAGCCAGCATGCCGGCTCCGGGAGCTGCCCCGCCACATCGGCCGCCAGGGCAGAGAGGGTCACTGGATCGATCGGGGGGCGGGAGCGGTATCCCGGAAGGTCCACAACCGTCACCTCAAACCGCTCTCGAAGCGCAGGGAGAAGGGAGTTCCAGACCGAGCCGTTGAATCCCCAGCCGTGGATCAGCACCAGTGGCCGCTTCATGACTGGTTGCTCCGACACTCTTGGTGGTAGTCGAATAACATGCGTCTGTAGCCATGGATGGCTACAGTTGCGCGACCTCGTTCCTCGGTTGAGAGACACCACCCTACAAAGCCTTGCTTTGTGGTGGTCTCAGGACATGATGTACCTGAGCGACCTGTTATTTGACTACCGCCTAGAGTACTCATCCCATAGACTCCAGCAACCGATCAACCTGCTCAACCGTATGGCTGGCAGAGAAGGTGATCCGCAGCCGCGCACCCCCCTCCGGAACCGTTGGGGGACGGATTGGAACTGCCAGGACCCCTCTCTGCAGCAGCCGCTCCGAGAGTGCTACGGCATCATCTGAGTCACCGACCAACAGTGGCTGGATCGGGGTGGTGGAGTTCATCAGCTCCAGCCCCAGCAGGCCCGCCTCCCTGCGGAAATGGGTGATCAGCCGCTGCAGATGCTCCCTGCGATCCTCCCCACCCCTTACCAGCTGCAGTGCCCTGCGGGTCGCCTCCGCCTGTGCCGGCGGGGTGGCGGTGGTGTAGATATAGGTGCGCGCCTGCTGGATCAGGGTCTCGATCAGCGCCTCACTCCCGGCAACAAAGGCACCGGAGACCCCAAACGCCTTGCCCAGCGTCCCCATCAGGATCGGCACCTCGGCCGGCCCCAGACCGAATTTAGCCACCGTACCCCGCCCCTGCGGGCCATGGACCCCAATGCCGTGGGCATCATCCACCATCAGTGTTGCACCACCACAGCGGCACTCCCCGGCGATCCCCGGCAGCGGGGCGATATCCCCATCCATGCTGAAGACCCCGTCGGTTGCCACCAGGGTACGCCCCTCTCGCGGATCGGAGACCCTTCTCTCCAGGGCCGCGATATCGGCATGACCATAGCGCAACAGCCTTGCTCCACTCAGCCTTGCCCCATCCAGCAGCGAGGCGTGGTTGAGGCGGTCGTGGATTGCCGTGTCATTGCGCCCCAAAAGCGCCTGGTGGACCCCAAGATTGGCCTGATAGCCGGAGCTGAAGAGCAGCGCCCGTGGATAGCCGAGGAAGTCGGCCAACTCCTCCTCCAGCGCATGGTGAGCTGCCGTATGGCCAGTGACCAGATGGGCCGCACCACTCCCTGCCCCCCAGCGCTCCAGCCCCTGCTGGAACGCCTCGACAACAGCCGGATGGCTGGCCAGCCCCAGATAGTCATTGCTGCTGAAGGAGAG
>CAZYJG010000072.1:0-3164 GCA_964647745.1 uncultured Piscirickettsiaceae bacterium | reverse complement strand
CGACAACAGCCGGATGGCTGGCCAGCCCCAGATAGTCATTGCTGCTGAAGGAGAGGTAGTGCTGGCCACCGATCTCAACCTCGACCCCCTGGGGTGAGGAGACGATACGGCGCTGTCGATAGAGACCCTGCCCCTTGCGCCGATCCAACTCCTGCTGTAACTGATAATCCAACACAGCTATGACTCGCGCAAAGACGCAAAGACGCAAAGGTACCAGCAGGATACCTGGATCGATAAGTGATAGCGAATGGCATGCACATAGAACTCAGCAAAGCAGCCACACATCAATGATCACCTAATCTCATTTCCAAATCTCTTCTCACGCTTTTCTCTGCGCCCTTGCGTCTTTGCGCGAGACCGCTGTTATCCCAACACCACCTCTTCCCCTGCCTCTGGCTTCAACCCCAACTTGGCAAACAGTGCGGCATCAGAGGCCTCACCCGCATTGGGGGTGGTCAGCAGCTGCTCCCCGGAGAAGATGGAGTTGGCACCGGCGGCAAAACAGAGGGCCTGCAGCTCCTCGCTCATCGACTCACGGCCCGCAGACAAACGCACCCACGACTTCGGCATCAGAATCCGGGCAACCGCAATGGTGCGGACAAACTCCAGTGGATCAAGCTCCTCCAGCGTCTCCATATCGTCCAGCGGGGTACCCGCCACCTTGACCAGCCGGTTGATCGGCACGCTGTCCGGCTGCTTCGGCAGGTTGGCCAGTGTCGCCAGCAGCCCGGCACGATCCTGCCGTGACTCCCCCATCCCAACAATGCCACCACTGCAGACATTGAGCCCCGCGTCACGCACATGCTCCAGGGTATCGAGCCGGTCCTGGTAGCTGCGGGTGGTGATCACCTTGTGGTAGTAGGCCTCGGAGGTGTCGAGATTGTGGTTGTAGTAGTCGAGACCCGCCCCCTTCAGCTTCTTGGCCTGATGCTCGGTCAGCATCCCCAGTGTCATGCAGGTCTCCATCCCCAGCGCCTTGACCCCACTGACCATCGTCAGCAGTCGCTCCATATCCTTGCTCTTCGGGTTGCGCCACGCCGCCCCCATGCAGAAGCGGGAAGAGCCTGCCCGCTTCGCCTCGCGCGCCGCCTCCAGTACCGCATTGACCTCAGCCAGCTTTTCTCGCTCCAGATCAGCATTGTTGCGCGCACTCTGCGAGCAGTAGCTGCAATCCTCGGAGCAACCCCCGGTCTTGATGCTCATCAGGGTACTCACCTGCACCCTGTTGGGATCAAAGTGGTGGCGATGGATGGTCTGCGCCTGGAACAGCAGGTCGTTGAAGGGGCGCTCAAACAGCACCTCCACCTCCTCCAGCCTCCAGTCGCTGCGTAGCTCCGGGTTGTTACTCATAGACAGGTTCTCCGTTAGAATGGAGAGAATCCTACCTGCCCTCACCCTCCTGTCAACCAACCATGCTGGAAAAAGTTTACAGACAACTCCGCAAGATGATCCCCCCAGAGCCCTGCGCACTCTGCGGGGTCCCAACCGATGGGGAACCCGCACTCTGCAGGCGATGTCACAGCAGACTCCCCGAGTTGCAGCAGATCCCGCACGAGCTGAAAGAGGACCCGGAGTGGGACGAAGTCATCATCCCCTACCGCTACAGTGACCCCCTCGCCCCCCTGATCCAGCAGCTCAAGTTTAACCACAAGCTCCACCTTGCACGACTCCTTGGAACCCTGATGCTGGAGACCCTGCAGCAGCAGATCGACACGCCACCCGATCTGATCCTCCCGGTCCCGCTCCACCCGAAACGGCTGCGCCAACGCGGATTCAACCAGGCACTGGAGATCATCCGTGCCCCCGCCAACAGCCTTGGAATCCCGATTGACCTGGCCAGCTGCAGCAGAACAGTCCATACCGAGGCCCAGTCCGGGCTCACTGCAACCGCCCGCAGGGAGAACCTCAAACAGGCCTTTACCGTTACCAAACCGCTCAATGGGGCCTCGATCGCCCTCTTTGATGATGTAATCACCACCGGCAGCACTATCAGGGCGGCCACCCATGCGCTAAGGGAGGGGGGAGCGGGAAAGATTCAGGTTTGGGCTTTCGCCTACACCCCACCCCACCAGTAAAATGCACCCAATAATGCACTTTTCGTACGATCACTGCATCAGCACCGTACTCGAATCCTCATGTACTACCGTGTACACTCCGGCTCTCCGTGCGGAGCATCTTTGTCCTCGTACGAAAATCACATTCCTGGAAGCATTTTAGAATTATCTACATGGAAGATATCACTGAGATCATCGACCCGCTCAACGAGGCCCAGCGCAGGGCGGTCACCACCGAGTCCCGCAACGCACTGGTACTGGCCGGGGCCGGCAGCGGCAAGACCCGGGTACTGGTCCACCGTATCGCCTGGCTGATCGAGGCGCTGCAGATCTCCCCCTGGTCAATTCTCGCCGTCACCTTCACCAACAAGGCGGCAAAAGAGATGAAGGGGCGTGTCGAGCAGCTTCTCAACATGCCGGCCGGCAACCTCTGGATCGGTACCTTCCACGGGCTGGCCCACCGTCTGTTGCGAAGCCACTGGCAGGAGGCGGGGCTACCACAGAATTTTCAGATCCTCGACAGTGAGGATCAGCTGCGGCTGATCCGTCGACTAATCAAGGAGATGAACCTGGATGAGGAGCGCTGGCCACCCAGACAGGCAACCTGGTTCATCAATGAACAGAAGGACAAGGGGCTGCGCGCCGGACAGATCGACCCTGGTCATGACCACTGGCTCACCCAGATGATCAACATCTACCTCGCCTACGAGGCGGCCTGCGAACGGGGCGGACTGGTTGACTTTGCCGAGCTGCTGCTGCGCGCCCACGAGATGTGGCTGAAGAACCCGGAGCTGCTGAGCCACTACCGAAACCGTTTCAGCCATGTCCTGGTGGATGAGTTCCAGGACACCAACACCATCCAGTACGCCTGGCTGCGGCTGCTCTGTGGTGAGGAGGGGAGCATCTTTATTGTGGCTGATGATGACCAATCAATTTACGGATGGAGGGGAGCACAGGTAGGAAATGTCTACAGCTTCACCCGTGACTTTTCCGGGGTCGAGACCCTGCGGCTGGAGCAGAACTACCGCTCCAGCGGCAACATCCTCAATGCAGCCAACGCGCTGATCGAGAACAACCCGGGGCGGATGGGCAAGGAGCTCTGGACCGAGG
>CAZYJG010000071.1:4060-6797 GCA_964647745.1 uncultured Piscirickettsiaceae bacterium | reverse complement strand
ACCTGGAGGGGCAGAAGGCAGACAAGAAGCTGCTGCTGATCCTCACCGATGGTGAGCCCTCGGATGTCGATGTCGAGGATGAACAGCTGCTGATCCAGGATACCCGCAAGGCGGTCCAGGAGATGGATGAACTGGGAATCTACCCTTACTGCATCTCCCTCGATCCCAATGCGGATGAGTACGTACGGGACATCTTTGACAACCAGTTTGTGGTGATCGACAACGTAGAGCGACTGCCCGAGAAGCTGCCTACACTGTTTGCCTCTCTGACAAAGTAGTCTCTAT
Source organism: uncultured Piscirickettsiaceae bacterium (assembly GCA_964647745.1). Lineage (GTDB taxonomy): Bacteria > Pseudomonadota > Gammaproteobacteria > Thiopontia. Next base: position 6,512 of record CAZYJG010000071.1, on the reverse strand, counting down.
CGCCTCCCTTAATCACCTCCAATAATCAGGTATAATCCGCCGCTTTCCTCTTGAACGCACCGAACGCTATCTGGAACTGTTATGAACACTGTATTTGATACCAACATCACCTCTCTGCCACTGATCCACAAGGGCAAGGTTCGCGACATCTATGAGATCGATGAGAAACATATGCTGATCGTCACCACTGATCGCATCTCCGCCTTTGATGTCATCCTCCCTACCCCAATTTCCGGCAAGGGTGCGGTACTGACTGCAGTAGCCAACTTCTGGTTTGATCAGACCCGGGAGATCATCCCCAACCACATTGCAGAGATGACACTGGAGGAGGCGCTTCCAGACCCAGCAGAGCGTGAGCCAATCAAGGATCATGCCATTGTGGTACGCCGTCTCAAGGCGCTGCCGGTAGAGGCCATTGTTCGTGGCTATATTATCGGATCAGGCTGGAAGGATTATCAGCGCAGCGGGGCGGTTTGCGGAATCGCACTACCCGAGGGGCTGCAGCAGGCCGACAAGCTGCCTGAGCCCCTCTACACCCCCTCCACCAAGGCGGATGTTGGTGAGCATGACGAGAATGTTGATTTTGAACACACCGTCAAGCTGTTGGGGCAGGAGCTGGCAGAACAGGTACGTGATGTCAGTCTGAGACTCTACAGCGAGGCAGCTGCCTATGCACTGGAGCGCGGCATCATCATTGCCGATACCAAGTTTGAGTTTGGGCAGGATGAGGATGGAAATCTGGTACTGATTGATGAGGTACTGACCCCCGACTCCTCACGCTTCTGGCCCGCTGACCAGTACCAGCCGGGCATAAGCCCTCCCAGCTTTGACAAGCAGTACGTACGTGACTATCTCGAGACACTGGATTGGGACAAGAAGGCACCTGGACCTGAACTCCCCAAGGAGGTAGTGGAGAATACAGTTGCCAAGTATAACGAGGCGATGGAGCGACTCACCCAGTAACCACAGGCTACAGTTGCGATGACAAAGGGGTTCTTTGTAACCGGCAGCGATACCGGTGTTGGCAAGACCGAGATCGCGGCAGCCATTGCTTCCCTCCATGCTGCCCAGGGGGTGGCCGTACACCCCAGAAAACCGGTTGAGTCCGGCTCTCTTTCCAATATCCATGGTGAACTGCTCTTTCCACAGGATGCCAGCACCCTGCGCAAGGCCAGCCATTCTGCAGATTCATTAGAGGTCATCTGCCCCTATCGTTTCTCCCAGCCCCTCTCCCCCGAGCGGGCTGCAGAGCTCTCTGGAGAGAGGCTCACCCTGGAGATGCTGATCGAGGCCTGCACCGTTCCGGAGCAGAACAGCAGCAATGACCTGCTTCTGGTCGAGGGGGCTGGCGGGTTTTTCTCTCCCATTGCGGAGGGTGCACTCAATGCCGATCTTGCCAAGGCGCTGGATCTACCCATCATCCTGGTTGCCGAAGACCGCCTTGGAGCGGTAAATCAGACCCTGCTCTCACGCAATGCCATTCTTGATTATGGATTAGAAATTTACTGCATCATACTGAATAACAGCGATAACTCGGACATGGACAATCTGAGGTCACTATCGGAGCGCATCTCCGATCCAGTAATCCAGATCACTGCTGCAGAGGGTGAATCCCCCTGGAGATCCATTGCAGAGGAGCTTGCTGCAGAGCCCCTGTTCAGCACACCGGCATAACCTCTCAGCCAAGAAGGGCGCGCAGGATTGCCATCACCCCCTCCATCCCGCCTCTCAGGTTGCTCTCAATCTCCTCCATGGTGATCTCCATCCCATCCTTTCCTGCCGCCCAGTTGGCAGAGATGGCACAACAGGCGTAGCAGAGCCCCAGCTCGCGCGCCAGTGAGGCCTCCGGCATCCCGGTCATCCCCACAATATCGCACCCATCCTGCTCCATGCGACGAATCTCTGCAACACTCTCCAGACGCGGCCCCTGAGTTGCCCCATAGGTACCCCCATCCACCACCGCTATTGATGATGATGCAGCCGCATCCAGCAGCTGGCTTCGCAGATCGCTGCAGTAGGGCCAGCTGAAATCGATATGCTCCACGTTGGGACCGACGGAGAAGGTATGCTCCCTGCCCCAGGTGTAATCGATAATCTGATCCGGGATGGAGACCTGCCCCGGGACCATCGCATCGGTAATACCCCCAACCGCAGCCACAGCCACAACTGCATCAACACCCAGTTCATTGAGCGCCCAGAGGTTGGCCCGGTAGTTGACCCTGTGTGGCGGTATGGAATGGTCCTCGCCATGGCGAGAGAGAAAAATCACCCCCCTCCCATTCAGTGTCGCCTCAACCAGATCTGATGAGGGTGGGCCATATGGGGTATCAACAGTATGGCGATGAACATTCTCCAGTCCATCCATCTGCTCCAGCCCGGTGCCACCAATAATTGCCAACTGCTCCATCTTCTTCTCCATGAACCCACAAAGCCACTACATGACCTTGTCATC
>CAZYJG010000071.1:0-3960 GCA_964647745.1 uncultured Piscirickettsiaceae bacterium | reverse complement strand
GAGGATTGCTGTTTCAGCCAAGTCAAGAGTACAGTCTTGGCTCAAACTTTGCTATATTCAACAGGATATTACCAAGCAACAGAGACAGCCATGTCTGATGACCACAGCTTTCAACTAGCCGATGGGCTTGCCGCTTTCGAAACCAAGAATTTTGCCCTCGCCATGCAGCACCTGACCCCACTGGCAGACCAGGGAGATCCAGAGGCCCTTTTCCGTGTTGCCATTATCAACCAGAACGGGCTCGGCTGGAGTCAGGATAAGAGAAAGGCCTTCAACTACATGCGAGAGGCTGCAGAAAAGGGGCATCCCTTTGCACAGCACAGCCTGGGATTCATGTACTATCAGGGAGAGTGTACCGAGGTTGATCTACAACAGGCCATCCAGTGGTTTACCAGCGCTGCCGAACAGGGACTCTCCGGATCCATGGTCACCCTGGGCATGATCTACGACTCCGGCGAAGGGGTAGAGAGAGATCCGGAACTGGCACAGCAGTGGTATCGTCGTGCCGAGGAACAGCAGAAGAGAGACGAGGAGGAGGCCTAAGTGAATACTACACCCGATGATCAGGAGCAACTGGAGAGAGAAGAGACCCAGGAAGAGTCCGCTCCCCCGCCTGCCGTTATCCCGAGCACACAGTCCGGACCATCATTTCACACCCCTCTGCTGATTCGCCTCTTTCTGGTTGCAGCAACCGTTTTTCTCTTCAAGATGGTCTATGACATCTCACAACAGCAACAGGCCAATGCCGAGGCAATCGCACAACTCAACCAGAGAATCGACTCCATCTCCACCCCCCTGAATCAGGCCAACCGTGGCATTGAGCGTCTAAGCAGTGGCTTCTCAGACATCGTCAAGGGGGTTGGCATCATGGGCAAGGAGGTGGGCAAGTCTGCACGAAATGTACAGATGATCCAGAACGACATTCATGAAGAGATGGGAACCATCCGCAAGAAGGTCAATGATATCTCCAACCGCCTTACAGCCCTGCAGCAGGAGTTACGAAACCCCTATCGACGCTAGCAACAACGGCTATCCGACAGACTCTGTTGTGATAGAATTCCGAGCCGTATAGAGGGCAGATCATCAGCGCAGGGAGGAGCGCCACCACAGGAATGGAGACCTTGAGCTCAGCAAGCAGTGAACGCATGGAGACCGCCGGTCTGGTCGCATCCGGGCTTGAGTGTATCCGTGGCGATCGGGTGCTGTTCAGCAATCTCGACCTTGAAATCAACCCCGGGATCATTCTCCAGATTGAGGGGAGAAATGGCTGTGGAAAAACCAGCCTGCTGCGCCTGCTCTGTGGAATCATGATGCCAAGTGAGGGAGAGATTCTCTGGAAAGGAGAGAACATCACCAAAGAGCGTGCAGACTACTACTGCGATGCCGCCTATCTGGGACACCACAACGGGATCAAGGGCGAACTCACCGCGCTGGAAAACCTCCACTTTGCACAGGCCCTCTCTACCCCAAAATCCGACAGTGACCTCTACAGAATTCTTGCCCGCCTCTCGCTGGCCGGGTTCGAGGATATCCCCTGTCGCCACCTCTCCGCGGGGCAGAACCGCCGGGTTGCCCTGGCACGGCTACTGGCAACCGATACAGTTGTCTGGATCCTTGATGAGCCCTTCACGGCACTGGATCGCAAGGGCATCCTGGAGATTGAGAACATCTTCGAGGAGCATGTTGCCGCTGGAGGGATCATCATCCTCACCACACACCACCCGCTGAAGATGGACAGCCAGTTCTACCGCTCCCTCAACCTGGAGGCCTTTGCCGACAACCAACAGGGAGTTGCCGCATGAACTCATCCGGATCCCTCTCCAACGCCTTTCTCCAGGTCCTGAAGCGGGATCTGACCCTCGCCTTCCGCCATCGTGGAGAGATCGCAAATCCACTGCTCTTTTTCATCATTGTGGTGACCCTCTTTCCGCTCGGTGTCGGCCCCTCCCCATCCGTGCTGGAGACCATCGCACCGGGCATTATCTGGGTGGCAGCACTGCTCTCGGCCATGCTCTCACTGGATGGCATGTTCCGTTCCGACTTTGAGGACGGCTCCCTGGAACAGATCACCCTCAGCCACCACCCACTCTCCGTGCTGGTGCTGGCCAAGATTATTGCCCACTGGCTCATTACCGGCCTGCCACTGCTCTTTATCGCCCCCTTTCTGGGTATCCTGCTCTACCTCCCCAGCGATGCAATGGTGACCCTGGTGATCACCCTTGCACTGGGCACGCCCATCCTCAGCCTGGTGGGGGCCATTGGAATGGGTCTGACCGTCGGTCTGAAAAGGGGTGGTGTGCTGCTTTCACTACTGGTACTGCCGCTCTATATCCCAGTATTGATTTTTGGCTCCATGGCAGTCAATGAGGCGGCAGCCGGCCTCCCGGTCGATGGCTACCTCTATATCCTTGGCGCCCTGCTGCTCTTTACCCTGGCACTCTCCCCTGTAGCGACAGCCGCATCGACCCGGATCAGTATCAGCTAACAATAACAACCACTACCATGAAACTACCCAACTTCGTATACCGTTTCTCCTCCCCCAAACACTTCTACTCGATGTCTGGGAAACTGCTCCCATGGCTGGCCGGAATCTCTGTTGCACTGATGATTGTTGGGCTCTACATCGGATTCGCCATCGCCCCAACCCACTCCGAACAGGGGGAGAGCTACCGCATCATCTTCCTCCATGTGCCTGCTGCCTCAAATTCAATGATGATCTACATGATCATGGCGACCTCTGGGGCCATCTTCCTGATCTGGAGAATCAAGCTGGCCGATACCATTGCAGCAGCCAGCGCACCCATCGGTGCAGCGTTCACCTTCCTCGCCCTGGTTAGCGGATCGGTCTGGGGAAAACCCACCTGGGGGACCTGGTGGCAGTGGGATGCACGCCTCACCTCGGAGCTGATTCTGCTCTTCCTCTACTTCGGCTACATGGCACTGCGTGCGGCGATGGATGACCGACAGAATGCCGCCCGCTCCAGCTCTGTGCTGGCGCTGGTTGGGGTGGTCAACATCCCCATCATCCACTTCTCGGTCGAGTGGTGGAACACCCTGCATCAGGGGGCCACCGTCTCGAAGATTGCCAAACCCTCGATGGAGGGGACCATGCTGACCTCCATGCTGTTGATGCTGTTTGCGCTCTCTATCTTCTATGCTGTAGTCACCCTGATCCGTGCTCGTGGTCTGGCACTGCGTCAGGATTCCCGTGGAAGCTGGGTGCGGGAGCTCCCGACGGTCTCGATCCGCCCGCTCCACTGGATCATTCCACTGGCTGCCGTCGGCTACGTGGGCTACCATGCCGCCACCTTTGACCCCACCCCGATCCTCACCCCGAGCCAGCTGGTGGCCGAATCACCCTCCGAGCCGATCGAGTTCCGCGGCACGGTCGACCGGATCACATCAGACGGGAACCATCATCAGATCCTGGTGTCTGACGATGCAGAGAAAATTGAGGTCAACTTCAATGGCAACCTACCAAAGCAGCTGCGTACCCACTGGGGAGCCCATGTGACCGGGCGCTACCAGTCCGATCCCGATGGATCTTCCGTAACCGCATCATCCATTGCAGCACTGAATATTCGGGACCACACTGGATATGTACTCTCTGCCTATGCCATTGCACTGGTTGTGCTCCTGCTGAACCTGCTGGGTGCAATCAGGACATCGCGTGAGGCCCGACAGGCCATCGCCCGACAGATCCGACAGGAAACCAATCGATAACCTATCCAATTAACCATTCATAGCAACCATGACTCCTAAAAGAAAGAAAAGACTACTTCTGGTTCTACTCATCATTGCCGGTGTTGCCGGTGCCGCAACCCTGATGATGAAGGCCCTTAACGAGAACATTAACCTCTTCTACAGCCCGACCCAGGTGGTTGCCGGTGAGGCGCCGCAGGGGCACACCTTCCGCCTTGGTGGCCTGGTTGCAGAGAAGAGCCTGAAACGTGGCGAGGG
>CAZYJG010000070.1:0-6830 GCA_964647745.1 uncultured Piscirickettsiaceae bacterium | reverse complement strand
TCTGGGCATAGGGGCCCAATACTGGTGAGGGGATGATCACCTTGAAATCCATTCCTCGCTTCTTTTCAAACCAGACCGAGATCACGGTCGGATTTTCGAGTCCATGCGCTCTCCAGTCACGAGGCAGCAGCTCGTTCTGCAGCAGCACCAGTCGATCGCGCCATGTGGGGGGGGTCTGTTCCAGTACCGGGTGGAGGTCACTCTCGGCAACGGCCACCAGCACAAACTCGGGATCAGGAATCTCGTGGGCGTTCTCCTCAATGGAGCTCTCCCGGGTGACAGGGTGAACTGGGTAACCGGCTCGCAACAGGCCACGGGCAAAGACCCCGCCCATCTCGCCAGCGCCAATCAGAACGACAGGTTTTCTACTCATGAAAATGGTTCTCCGAACAGGGTGGATTCGGGGATTGTACCGAAACCGGACTCAGCTGCCACGGTTTCCCGGGTTCCAGAGTATCTCCTCTCCATCGCTGCGGGCAATGGTGCGGGCCATCACAAAGAGCAGGTCGGAGAGGCGGTTGAGGTATCGAAGCGGTTGATCGACCGGATCACCCTGTTGCAGCAGAGTGACCATGCGGCGCTCGGCACGACGGCAGACCGTGCGGGCCAGATGGCAGTTCGCGGCTGCAGGGGAACCGCCCGGGAGCGTGAACTCCTGCAGGGGTGGAAGCCCTGCGTTGAGCTGATCGAGCTGCTGCTCCAGCCACTCGACATAATCCGGGTTGATGCGGTTGCGCCCTGGAACACTGAGGTCACTCCCCAGGTCAAACAGGTCATTCTGGATGGTGTTGATGATCCTCAGCAGGGGGGGATCCAGCGGTTGGGTGGCCAACAGTCCAAGCACACTATTCAGTTCGTCACTCTCTCCGATTGCCTCGATTCGGGCGCTGTTCTTGGGTTGCCGGCTGCCGTCACCAAGGCCGGTTTCACCCTGGTCACCGGTGCGGGTGTAAATTTTGGTGAGTCGTCGTTTCATGTTTGGCGGTAAGGTAGTTACTGTTGTTATTGAAGCTTATAGATAATAGGTAGTTCCATCACAATGGGTGAGTTAAGTGTACCTGATGTGATTCTGGTTAACCGGTTGACCTTCTTCATAGTTTGAAGTGCAGAATGGTTAAGTACCCCATATTGTGCCCCTCTCTTGATCTCAATATTTGAGATCTGGCCATCGGGATGAACGGAAAACTTCAGTCTTACCTCTCCCTGCCAGCCTCTGCGTTGTGCCAGTTTTGGGTATTGGAAGTGGCGCTCTATTTCAGCCTGAATCAGGCGCAAGATCATGGTGTTGGATTGGGTTTCTGATGGCGTATCCGGTTTGATAGAGCTGTTTTCAGCTGTTCTTGTTGGAGTTGTCCTGACCTCTTCTGGAGGGGCTGCTGCCACTTTTTGTTGAGGTTCTGGACGAATAGGTTCTTGTCTGCGGGGCTCATTTTTTGTAACAGGGGGCTGCTCCACAGAAGCAGGCAGAGTTTCAGTTGCACGATTCGACTTATCTGCCTCATCTGTTGCTGCTGCCCTTTTTTTGACACGGTATTGAGATGCCTTGGAGGTAAGCACTGGTGCCATCTTCTCGCTATCTATTGGAGTCTTATCTCTTTCTGGTGCTGTAATGGCGGGTTGTTCTGCTGTTTTTTCCACAGCATGCTCAGTGACGCCTCTCTCCTGAGGTTTGGCCGGTGTGGTTGTTGACTCAATAGCATCTGGAGACTCTTTGAGAGCTTCAACAGGTCTCTGTCTATGTTTTCTCTCAGCTTCTATTGGGGGGAGGGGATCATTGGGCTCTTCCTCAAGCTGTTCTGGTGCAGCCAGGGCAATTTCGATTGCAATGCTATTGTGCTGTTGTCCACCAAAATCGAACAGGAGTGGATCATTCCAGTGAGAAAAAACCAGCACGTGCAGGGCGCTGGAGACAACGGCAAACAGGATTATCTTTCTGTTTGTCCCCAGAGTCTGGTAAGAGGTGCTGGGTTTGTTGGATGTCACACCATTAGAAAACGTGGTTTACTGTTAACATGAGATTTCGGTCTGGGGAATTATATCCCTTTGCTGTGGAGTACTCTTTGTCGAACAGGTTATTGATTGTGGCATTGAGCGTTGTTGACGAATCAATCTTGTAATTGATGCGTGCATCCATGACCGAGAAACCGGCAAGGCGATCTGTGTTTGATGCATTGTCAAAGCTATGGGACTGTCCATGAATGGCTACACCAGTTGTGTATGGTCCAAACTCACGATCTGCATTGATACGATAGGACCATTTTGAGCGTCGTGGCAGCCATTTATTGCTGTCACTGTCCACTGCATCCAGCCATGATAGTGAGTAATCCATATTCCACCCGCTGATCATGGTATTCAATTCAGCCTCTACCCCTTTCATGCGTGATTTTCCGACATTTGATGGTGAGGTTCCCCAAACGATCAGATTGGTTACCTTCGTGTGGTAGGCCTGAAGTGACCATTGGTAGAGATCGCCACCCCCCCTGATTCCCATTTCAAAGGATTTAGACTCTTCCGGTAGGAGGTTGGCATTTCCCTGGTATCCCCAACTATCGAGCGGGTAGTAGAGGTCGTTCATGTCGGGTGCATGGAATGCCTCACCGTAGGCGGCAGTAAGGCGGATCTCGTCATCAATGTTGTGACCGAAATCAATGTTTCCTGTATTGTGGGGTCCGAAGCTCTCATTATCCAGGTGGCGCAAGGCGATGATCCAGTCACTACTGTCGTGACTGAATTGGTACTGCCCAAAGAGCGCCTTTTCATCACGGTCTGTTGTTCCATAATTGGTTGTAGAGGAGACCTTGTCATTTACATAGTCTGCGCCAAATGTGAAAAGGTCACCATCATTGGGATATAAGTTGTTTTGCCAGGATAGTGACTCCCTGCGGGTGTTGTAGGTTGTCTTGCTTGCTGTAGAGGAGCTGTAGTTATCAGAAAGATCTTCCGTATACCCGGCATGGATTGTGTAGTCCCAGTTGTCGCTGAGCAGATGCTCAAGCTTAACCCCAACAACCTGCTGCAGGGTGTCGTCATGTGTGCCAGTAGCAGATGACCAGCCATCATATTCATTGTATCCATCTGCATGAAGCCAATTGAGAGAAGCATTCATGTGATCTGACATGGGTAGAGAGAGTGAGGCAGAGAAGGAGTTATTCTCATAGCCATCATCATCAGTGCTCGCCCCGGTCTGGTTTTTCTTTGCGCTTATACCATCCGTTTTTGAATGGGCCAATGAGAACTGATAAGAATAAAGGTCAGTTGAACCGGATGTGCTTAGCGTTGCCTTCCGTGTGTCATGTGTTCCGTACCCTATTGATGCACTGACTTGTGGGGCCTTGGTGGGCTGTCTGGTGAAAATCTGTATTACACCACCGATGGCTCCACTTCCATAAAGTGCAGAACGTGGCCCCCGAACAACCTCAATGCGCTCAATCTGTTGTAGTGGGTAGTGTGCCAGTGAGGGTTGGCCATTGGTTGCAGATCCAACCTTGATGCCGTTGATTAGAATCAGGACACCATCACTGTTTGCCCCCCTCATGTAGATAGATTGAGACTTGCCCGGACCACCGCTTTTTGAAAAGTAGATGCCAGGGTAACCGGAGAGTAGATCAATCAGATCTGAGGCACCACTACTCCTGATCTCATCTGCTGAAATCAGTGTGACTGGAGCAAGTGACTCATCAACAGTCTGTGCAGTACGTGTTGCGGTAACAATAATGGGTTCCAGACTGTTCTCGGCAACCGTGACAGGCGCGATCAATATTGCTATCAGTGCAGCAATAAGGGGATAACTCAGCTTCATGTTCAACTCTCTAGATGCGCACTCCCGCGCATGGTTAATAAGCATAGAGCGGTGGGATCAAGCAGGAGATGGTCTGAAAAGGAGACTCAATAACTCGCCTGGATACCGCCCGCCGCGATATGGCCAACTCATTGCTTGGGCAGGTCTCCGGGCTTGTGAGTGATCTCTCTGGATCTGACTGGCCGCCTTCCCATGTCTCCACAGTGGCTGATTGACCAATATTTATCCTCACTTACCGTTGCGGGGGCAGCGTTGGAATTGCACGGTTTTGGTGCGCACCAAACTTCCCTTTTCACTTTTCTCTCAGAAAGAGAGAGAAAAGAACCCAAGGCAGGGTGCGAATCCTATCGGGGATATTGCTTGGGGTCAAATCGGCAGCTTGTATAATGGTCTCTCTATGGACCCCAGACTGTTGACAACACGCCTCTCCCTGACGCTATTGGCGCTCTCCCTGTTTGTGGTGCTATCTGCAGTGATGGCACTCAAGATCGGGAGTAGTGATGTGGCGTGGAAGGTATTGTGGAAGGTATTTGCAGGGGAGGAGGAGGGTGTGCTCTCAACGGTCATTCTTGATCTCAGGTTGCCTCGCGTGGTTACAGCCTTTGTGGCCGGGGGGTTGCTTGCGCTTGCTGGTGTGTTGATGCAGGTGTTGCTGAGAAATCCATTGGCAGACCCCTATGTGCTGGGTGTCTCAGGTGGCGCAGCGGTGATGGCGCTGATTGTCCTGATGTTGGGTGCATCCACCTTTTGGATGGCCCCGGCAGCATTCTCGGGGGCGCTCCTCTCCATGCTATTGGTGTTTGGGCTGGCCCGTCTGCGTGGCAGCTGGGATCCGATGCGCCTGCTGCTAACGGGTGTGGTTGTTGCAGCCGGCTGGGGCGCCGTGATCACCTTTATGCTGGCAGTAAGTTCCGATCAGGCACTGCGGGGGATGGTGTTCTGGCTGATGGGAGATCTCGGTCATCCTGTTGTACCGTGGTGGGGGATGCTGGTACTGCTTTTGGGGGTGGCCACTGCCCTGTTGATGGCACGGGAGATCAATGTGCTGGCCAGGGGAGGGGAGCAGGCCGCAGCATTCGGGGTCTCCATCGAGAAGAGCCGCATGGCCCTGTTTGTTCTGGCCTCACTGTTTACTGCAGCAGCTGTAACCCTGGCCGGCAGTATCGGCTTTATCGGCCTGGTTGTGCCCCACATGGTTCGGCTGATGGGGCTGCATGACCACCGTCTGTTGATTCCGGCATCCGTACTGCTGGGGGGAGGGCTGCTAATACTCTCGGATACGGTGGCCAGAACAGTTCTTGCACCTCAACAGCTGCCGGTTGGTGTCATTACCGCGATGCTGGGTGTTCCCCTGTTCCTCTATCTGTTGCAGAGGAGCACACGGTGAACCCGATTCTCACCATCTCGCAGCTAGAGGTGTCCATTGGTGGCAAGCGGATCTGTCATGGGCTGGAGTGGGAGGTCCAACCGGGTGAGGTCTGGGGGATTCTCGGTCTGAATGGGGTTGGCAAGAGTACACTGTTGCACACCCTTGCCGGTCTCCACGCTGCAGATTCCGGGACGCTCTCATTGAATGGGAGTCTGCTTTCCGCGATGAGTCGCAGGGAGATCTCCAGGGTTGTCGGGATGCTGTTTCAGCACCAGGATGACATCTTCCCTGCAACCGTACTGGATATCGTCCTGATGGGGCGTCACCCCCACACAACCATCCTGCAGGGAGAGCAGGAGAGCGACTACCTGATTACAGAGCGGGTATTGGGCGAGATGGGTCTTGCCGGGATGGAGGAGCGCAAGATCAACACCCTCTCTGGTGGGGAGCGCCGTCGTGTTGCCATTGCCACGGTACTGGCGCAGCAGCCACAGCTCTTTCTGCTCGATGAGCCAGAGGCGCACCTGGATCCAAAGCATCAGAGAGAGATCTTTCACAGGGTTACCAAGACCGTTGATGGCAGCTGTGCACTGGTCATGGCGCTTCATGATATCAACCTGGCCATCCACTACTGCAGCCACCTGTTGTTGATGCTGGAGAGTGGCGAGATCCGGATGGGAAGGGTTGAGGAGATTATTACTCAGAGCCAGGTAGAGGAGCTCTATGGAACAGCAATGGCCCGGGTCGAGGAGGGGGGACGGGTCGCCTATCTTCCATTATGAACCCCAGACTCATCTCTATCCTCTTGCTGCTTGTCACCTGCTCTGCCAATGGAGAAGAGAGAGCAGCGGTGCGGATCATCTCACTTGCGCCCCATATTACAGAGATCCTCTTTGAGATTGGTGCAGGGGAGCAGATTGTCGGGACGGTCAGTTACAGTGATTATCCGAATGCAGCGAAGGAGATCCCCCGGATTGGTGGGTATAACCGCCTCGATCTTGAGTCAATCCTGGAGAAGCGTCCGGACCTGGTTCTTGGATGGGAGAGTGGTAACTCACCCGTTGAGATTGAGCAGCTCAAGGCGCTGGGTTTGCATGTTGTTGTCACCGAGCCGCGGCAGTTGGGGGATGTTGCTGCCCTGATGGAGCGCTATGGACAGCTTGTTGGAAGAGAGGAGCAGGCACGCAAAAAGGCAGCCCGTTACCGTCAGAGGCTGCAACAGCTTCGTGACAACTACCAGCACCAGCTTCCACTGACTGTCTTCTATCAGGTCTGGAACAGCCCCCTGATTACCGTCAATGGGGAGCAGATTATCAGTGATGTGGTAGAGCTTTGTGGGGGGGTAAATGTATTCGCATCGCTGGATACCCTCTCTCCACGGGTCAGTGTCGAGGCGGTTCTGGAGAAGAACTCACAGGTGATCATCGCCAGCGGGATGGATGAGTCACGGCCAGAGTGGCTGGATGGGTGGAGTCAATATCCGACCCTGCAGGCGGTTCAGAATGGCAACCTCTACCATGTTCCACCTGATATTCTGCAGCGCCATGGGCCAAGGCTTGTGAAGGGGGTGGAGGCAGTGTGCCGGGTACTGGCAATGGCCAGAGAAAAATAACCAACCACAATATTAGGATATTCTTATAAAATAATAATAAAAACAATAAG
>CAZYJG010000069.1:0-7095 GCA_964647745.1 uncultured Piscirickettsiaceae bacterium | reverse complement strand
AAGAGAAGCCCTGGACCGGTCGTTTTACCGAATCAACGGATGCCTTTGTTGAGGCCTTTACCGCATCGGTCACCTTTGATCAGCGCATGGCCCGTTACGATATCCGGGGATCCGTTGCCCATGCACGGATGTTGGCGGAGGTTGGTGTACTGACCTCGGAGGAGCGGGACCAGATTCTCGAGGGGCTGGAGGAGATTCTGCAGGAGATCAGGGCTGGAGGGGTTGAGTGGTCGATTGCACTGGAGGATGTTCACATGAACATCGAGTCCAGGCTGGTGGAGCGCATTGGGGATGTGGGCAAGAAGCTCCATACCGGACGCTCCCGCAATGACCAGGTGGCTACCGATATTCGCCTCTGGCTGCGGGATGAGATTGACGCCATTCTGGCGGAGATCGACCGTCTGCAGGAGGCGCTGCTTACACTGGCGGAGCATGAGGCAGAGACCATCATGCCCGGCTTTACCCATCTGCAGACCGCACAGCCGGTCACCTTCGGCCACCACATGATGGCGTGGCACGAGATGCTGGTGCGTGACCACGGAAGGTTCAGGGACTGTCGCCGCCGGGTCAATGTGATGCCGCTGGGGGCCGCCGCGCTGGCCGGGACCACCTATCCCATCGACCGATTCATGACAGCGAAGCTGCTTGGCTTTGATGCGCCGGCCGAGAACTCCCTTGACGCGGTCAGTGACCGTGACTTCTCCATTGAGTTCAATGCCGCTGCCTCACTCCTGATGATGCACCTCTCCCGCTTCTCCGAGGAGCTGGTGCTCTGGACCTCTGACCCCTTCAGCTTCATCGAGTTGCCGGACAGCTTCTGTACCGGCTCCTCCATCATGCCGCAGAAGAAGAATCCGGATGTGCCCGAGCTGGTAAGGGGCAAGACGGGACGGGTTTTTGGCCACCTGATCAGCCTCTTGACCCTGATGAAGGGGCAGCCGCTGGCCTACAATAAGGACAACCAGGAGGACAAGGAGCCACTGTTTGATACGGTAGACACCCTCAAGGGGTCGCTCAAGGTCTATGCTGACATGATGCCGACCGTTGTTGTGAACCGGGAGAATACCCGCAGTGCTGCCGGCAGAGGCTTCTCCACTGCGACCGACCTCGCCGATTATGTGGTGCGTGCAGGGGTTCCGTTCCGTGACTCTCATGAGATTGTGGGTCGCGCCGTCCGTTACGGTATCGAGCAGGGCAAGGATCTATCCGAGATGACGCTGGAGGAACTTCAGCAGTTCTCTGATGTCATCAAGGAGGATGTATTTGAGGTGTTGACACTGGAGGGGTCGGTTGCGGCCCGCAACCACCGTGGAGGGACTGCGCCAGAGCAGGTGCATGCAGCGGTACGCAGGGCGCGGCGGAGAAAGGCTGAGGAGCTTGCCGGAACCGCCTCATTCCAGGATCAATCCTACTAACCACTAATCTATATTTCAGGGAAGAAAGATGGCCTCACGCTCTCGGACAATACTGCCGATCTTTATCATTGTACTGCTCTTTGTGCTGCTCTATGTGGGGCTCTACCTCAATCCACGGCATGAGAGTGATGACTCCCCAATGATTGGCAAGATGGCCCCCGATTTTGATCTTCCGGATCTGATCGTCTCTGGTGCGCGTTTCTCCAGGGCGGACCTCCTGGGGCAGGTCAGTCTGGTCAACATCTGGGCTACCTGGTGCCCCTCCTGCCGGGCGGAGCATGATGTACTGATGCGCCTGGCTGCCAGTGGCGAGGTGCCGATCTACAGTATCAACTGGAAGGACCGTCCGGAATCGGGCGGCAGCAGGGAGGCGGCGCTGCAGTGGCTCTCTGTGCTGGGAAACCCCTACCTGAAGACGGGTGATGACGGGGAGAATGTTGCCGGTCTGGAGTGGGCTGTGACCGGTGCCCCGGAGACCTACCTGATTGATGTGGAGGGAAGGATCTGTGAGCGCATTACCGGGCCACTCAATGACATTGCAGTGCCGGATCCGGAGAATTCGCAGGAGGTGAAGAACAATGTTGGCAATATTCTCTCGATCATCCGCAACATGAGGGCGGCGGATGGCAAGTGTCTGTCCAACAGGTCATAGGGAGGGGGCGATGAGACAGAGTATCTGGAAGATGATTCGAGCAATGGTGACGGCAGTGATGCTGCTCTCACCAGTGGTTGCACCAGCGGCACCAATCGACAGCTTCTCATTTGAGAGCCAGAGTGAGGAGGATCGTTTCAAGCGACTGATTGAGGAGATCCGTTGCGTGAAGTGTCAGAACACCAGTATTGCAGGATCCAATGCAGATCTGGCGCGCGACCATCGGGAAAAGGTCTACAGAATGATGGCAGAGGGCAAGACCGATACCGAGATTCGGGAGTGGTTTGTGGTGCGTTACGGGGACTTTGTCCTCTACCGCCCCCAGGTGGACTCCAGGACCTGGCTGCTGTGGGGGTTGCCGCTGCTTCTGGTCCCTGTCGGAGTGCTGTTGCTGGTGCTGCAGATTCGCAGGCAGCGTACCGCATCGGCTGCAGAGGTGCAGCAGGAGAGGGCGCTGAGCGAGGAGGAGCAGAAAAAAATCGATGAGGCACTGAGATGAGTAGTGAACTGATATTCTGGAGTGGGGCTGTCGCCATGACAGCAGTGGCGCTGCTGTTTCTGCTTCCGGCACTGCTGGGGCGTGGAAAGGAGGTTGGCATTGCACGCCGCGAGACCAATCTGGTGATCTTTCAGCAGCGTCTGGAGGAGTTGAGAGAGGACCAGAGGGGGGGGGAGATCAGCGATGAGCAGTTTGCGCAGGCAGAGGCCGATCTCAAGAGAGAGCTGCTGGCCGATCTTGAGGGAGAGGATGAGGAGGCTGTAACAGACCGCAGTGCAGGGCGCATGGGGGCGGTTGTGGTGCTGATACTGATCCCGTTGATTGCATTTGGGATCTATGGGCAGATTGGCTCTCCCGAGGCCACCAACATGGAGGCAGCCTCCGCCATGGTACAGCAGGAACAGGGGACACAGAGAGAGGCCTTCGAGCAGGCGGTCGCACAGCTGGAGCGCAAGCTGGAGCAGAATCCGGACAATGTGGAGGGGTGGATGATGCTGGCCAAGTCCTACGGCTATCTGGGGCAGCAGGACAAGGTCACAGCCACCTATGAGCGTGCAATCCGTCACTCCGGTGATCAGGTCGACCCCCAGCTGTTGATGGAGTATGGAGAGGTATTGGCAGAAGAGAATGGAGGTTCATGGCTTGGGGAGCCGATGGCTCAACTCAAGCGTGCGCTGGATATTGACCCTGACCACAGTGATGCACTCTGGATCTCCGGGCATGTCTATTTTGACCTGGGCAGATACGAAGAGGCGCTCGGTTTCTGGGGGCGGCTGGCAAAGACGCTATCCAGTGACGATCCGGAGATTGTAAAACTGATCAATGACGCTGCATTCACCGCACAGGAGAAATTGGGGCTTGAGAGAGCCCCGCTGCTGGAGCTGGCGTCTGCGGCGCCCGGGACCGCACTGAATGTTTCGGTCAGGTTGGACCCTGCACTGCAGCGCAGGGCCAGTAGCGATGATGTGGTCTTTGTCTATGCAAAGGCTGTTGGCAGGAAGGGGCCACCGCTGGCGGCCCAGCGCCTGACGGTTGCCGACCTGCCGGCCACCATCCGGCTGGATGACTCCATGTCCATCCTTCCGGGAAGTTCCCTCTCCTCTCATGAAGAGGTCGTTGTCGGGGCCAGGGTCTCCAGCAGTGGGGATGCATCAGTGAAGAGTGGAGATCTGATCGGCACGATTGAGGTCTCAACCCATAGTGGCGAAACCATTCAGCTGTTGATTGATCAGGTTACCCAGTAATCTGTAACAATTCGTAATATTTTTATATATTTTTATGCAACTGTGTTAGGATCACGGTTTGACTCCTGTTGTGCATAGGCAATCCTCCCAAGAAAACTCTATGCGGGAGTCTGCCGGTACCCTCCTTGTGGAGGGTACCGGCATTTTTTTATCTAGAGGCCCAGCATCAACCAGATGCTGACGATACAGAAGATGGCAGAGCCGGCAAAGAAGAGGGTTACGATTTTTGACATCGGCTCTTGTCCTGTGTCCCTATGCAACCCGACCAATGGCCGAATCTCTCTTCCTGTGGGTGACACTCTCCTTCAGTTTGTCGATATCCAGTACCCTGATATGGTCACCCTGCACCCTGATGATCTGCTCCCTGGAGAGGGTGGCCAGCATCCGGGAGAGTGTTTCACGCTTGATGGAGAGCAGAGAGGCGATCTCGCTCTTGTGAATGGGGAGGTGAAACCCATCTCCACTGTCAGCACTCTCTGAGAGCAGTGACAGAAGGTAGTTGGCAAAGCGGTAGCGGGCATCGTGCAGGCTGAGGCTGTTGATCTGCTGCACATAGGATTGCATCTTGCGGCTCAGATCAGCCATGATGGAGAAGGAGATATCCGGGTTCTCTTTGAGGATATTGAGATAGGGTCGACTGCTGAAGGCGAAGATATTGCTCTCCTCAAGGAGTTGGCAGTTCATGCTGTGGCTCTGGTTATCCAAGAACATATCGGAGATAGAGAAGGCATCCCCGGGCTGGATGATCTCGATGGTTTTATCATTTCCATCGGATGAGCTTACATAGAGCTTTGCTGTTCCAGAGCGCAGGATATAGAAGTGCTCTGCGCGCCCATCTCGCAGAAAAAGGGTTTCGCCTCCCCGTTTATAGATCAGGCTTGCAGAGTGGAGCAGGGTATCCAGCAACGCCTCATCCAGCGCCGAGAAGAGTGGAGAGTGGCGGATCTCTCCCTTGTAGATGGGCAGCAGGGCCATCTCAGGGGTTGCCCACAGAAAACTGAGGGTAGGGGGCAGGGCACCCCATACCTTGATTGTCGACAGCGTTGCTGCCGATCAATGCGCATCCTCCCACGCGCACCTCCTCTCATTTGGTAGTGATTATTGTTGTGGAGAGGATGGTTACATAACGGGCAGCATATTGGTATTGCTCGAAATAGTGACTGATTGATGCGCCACCGGGTTGCCACAGATTCAGGATTGGTGGGATTGACAGGTGTCTGATGCAGGGAGGCCGAGACCGCTACTCAGGCCGAGCGTTGTGCTCCCCCAGATGGCTCCAGGTGTCGATGATGCTGTTTGGGCTCATCGAGATGCTGGTGATCTCCTGCTCAACCAGCCATCTTGCAAATTCGGGGTAGTATGAGGGGGCCTCCCCACAGATTCCCACACTCTTTCCCTGCCTGTGGCAGGCATCGATGACGGCCGCAATGCTCTTTTTCACGGCCGGGTCACGCTCATCAAATACCGGCACCATCCACTCGGAGTCACGATCCATCCCGAGGGTGAGTTGGGTCAGGTCGTTGGAGCCGATGGAGAAGCCATCAAAATATTCGAGAAACTCCTCCGCCAGGATCACATTGGATGGGAGCTCACACATCATGATGATGCGCAGCCCATTGTCTCCCCGTTTCAGCCCATTCTCCTCCAGCAGTTGGAGGATCTCTCTTGCCTCGCTCAGGGTGCGAATGAAGGGGATCATGATCTCGATGTTGGAGAGCCCCATGCGCTCTCGTGCCCGCTTGATTGCCCGGCACTCGAGCTCAAAACAGGGGCGAAACGGTTCTGACAGCTGCCGCAGTGCACCACGGTAGCCAATCATCGGGTTTGACTCTGTCGGCTCAAACTGCTCTCCGGCCAGCAGGCTCGCATACTCATTGCTCTTGAAGTCGGAGCTCCTGATGCGGACGGGGTTGGGTGAGAAGGCCGCAGCAAGTGTGGCGATCCCCTCTGTCAGCTTCTCCAGATAGAACTCGGTGGGGGAGCCATATCCGGCAATTCGTCTGCTGATCTGCTCCCTTGTTGCTGCCGGTTGTCGCTCAAAATCGATGACCGCCCTTGGGTGGATGCCGATGATATTGCTGATGATGAACTCCATTCTGGCCAGCCCGACACCCTCATTGGGGATCGATGCATAGTCAAAGGCACGCCCCGGATTTCCGATATTGATCATCATTCGGGTCTCCAGTTCGGGCAGTGACTGAATGGTGGTGGTCTTCTGTTCAAAGGGAAGTAGTCCGTCGTAGACATACCCATCATCCCCCTCGGCACAGGAGATGGTGACGCTATGGTTGTCAGGGAGGGATTCAGTGGCATCTCCGGTCCCCACAATGGTCGGGATACCCAGCTCCCGGGCAATAATGGCCGCATGACAGGTGCGCCCGCCACGGTTGGTGACAATTGCCGAGGCCCGTTTCATGATCGGCTCCCAGTCCGGATCAGTCATGTCGGTCACCAGGATATCACCGGGCTGAATGCGCTCCATCTCCGAGATATTGGCGATGATCCGGGTCGTTCCCGTGGCAATGGCCTGTCCAATGGCGCGCCCCCTGGCAAGGATCGGTCCACGCTCCCTGAGCCTGTGTCGCACAATGGAGTGCGCCCTCTCCTCCTGGCTCTTTACTGTCTCCGGGCGTGCCTGGACGATGTAGATCTTGTTGTTGATGCCGTCCAGCGCCCACTCAATATCCATCGGGCGCCGGTAGTGTTCCTCAATGGTCACGGCATAGCGTGCCAACTCATCGATCTGCCGGTCGTTGAGGCTGAAACGGTTGCGCTCCTCCCTGGGGACACGCTCCGTTACGATGAACTCCTTCAGATTGTCCTCGGCATAGATCTTGCGGATCTCCTTGGAGCCCAGTGTCCTGCTGAGTATGGCCGGATACCCCTGGTTGAGTGTGGGCTTGTAGACATAGAACTCATCCGGGTTGACCGCCCCCTGCACCACACTCTCCCCAAGCCCATAGGCGGAGGTGATCAGAACCACATCCCTGAACCCGGATTCGGTATCGAGGGTGAAGAGGACCCCGCTGGAGCCGAGATCACTGCGCACCATCTGCTGAACCCCTACCGATATCGCAATACTCTGGTGGCCAATGTGCTGGTGTGCACGATAGGAGATGGCACGGTCATTGTAGAGTGAGGCAAAGACATTCTTGATTGAGCTGAGAACACGCTCCAGGCCACAGACATTGAGATAGCTCTCCTGCTGCCCGGCGAAGGAGGCATCAACCAGATCCTCGGCGGTTGCAGAGGAGCGGATGGCAACACTCAGTTTTCCGCTGGTCC
>CAZYJG010000068.1:0-7194 GCA_964647745.1 uncultured Piscirickettsiaceae bacterium | reverse complement strand
GGTGAGCAGCGGCAGGGTGATGGTTCTCCTTAGCGGCATGGTTCCCCTGTTGGGCGGTTGACAACCACCATTAATCGTTCCAATACCTTTGAGATCATTGATTCACCATATGAATTCATTGGAAGAGCCGCTATCATGAATTGATCGTTGGTCTCATTGGGGCAGGGTCATGAGTAGTGAAGGGACAGGACAAAGGTATTACATTCTCAGGCTGGGGGTAAGCCTTCTCCATCTGGTGAGCTGGGGTGCGCTTGCCGCATCCGCACTCCTGCTCCTCATCACGCTTGCCACTGGCTCCATCAGCGTCAACTCAACCACCATGGGGGCAATAGAGAGTGGGGCTGCGCTTCTGGTAGCCGCTCTTCTCACCCTTCTCACTCAGGCAGTCCGGCTGTTGATCGACATGGAAGAGAACACCCGTCGCAGCTACCGGGCCATTGAGGAGCTGATTGCGGAGATCAAGTTGCAGAATGAGCCGGTGCTGTTTGAGGTGGAGGAGACCCCCATTGATATCGCCGCGGACGAGATCACCTGACCACTCACTCCTTCTTCTCATCCTCTTCACCCTTTCCCCACTCATGGGCAGCATGGGCCATCGCATCGAGCCGCTGATCGACCCTGCCGTTGATTGAGTCGGCAGGATAGTTGCCATCGCCATCCCGCTCCCCGGCCGCGATCCCGGTCAGCAGCGCAGCCCCCTCATCGATGGTGGTAATCGGGTAGATGCTGAACTGCTGCTGCTCTACCGCCTCAACCACCTCTCGCTTCAGCATCAGATGCTGTACGTTGGAGGCGGGGATCAGCACCCCCTGGTCGCCGCTCAGCCCGCGTTCCCGACAGAGCTCAAAGAACCCCTCAATCTTCTCATTGACACCCCCAATCGACTGGATCTCCCCCTTCTGATTGACTGAACCGGTAACCGCCAGAGACTGCCGGATAGGCGCCCCGGCCAGCGCGGAGAGCAGTGCGTAGAGCTCCGCCGAGGAGGCGCTGTCCCCCTCAATCCCCCCATAATTCTGCTCAAAGACCAGTGAGGCGTGGAGGCTGAGGGGGCGCTCCCGGGCGAAGCGCTCACCCAGAAAGCCAGAGAGGATCAGCACCCCCTTGGAGTGGATCGGTCCTCCCATCTCCACCTCGCGCTCGATATCGAGGATGTCACCGCTCCCAAGGCGTACGTTGGCGGTAATCCGACTCGCCTGCCCAAACATGTTATCACCCATCTTGATCACCGAGAGGCCATTGATCTGCCCGCTCTTCTCCCCGCTGGTCTCGACAAGGATATTCTCCTTCAACACCTCCTCACGCATGCGCTGCTGGATGCGGTCGCTGCGGAAGGTCTGCTTCTCCAGCGCCCGCTCTACATCCCCGGCAGAGACCATCTCCCTGCCATTCTCGCGTGCCCAGAAATCGGCCTCGCGCAGCAGGTCGGTCAGCTTGCGGGTACGGATGGAGAGCTTGCTGCTCTCGCCGGCATAGCGTGAGGCCTGCTCAATCACCCGGGCAACACCACCGCTGGTAAAGGGGATCAGCCCATTGCGGCTGGCCAGTGAGCTGATGAGGCGGGCATAGAGCCGGTTGTTCTCCGGGGTTCGATCCATCTCCTCCTCAAAATCTGCCGAGACCTTGAAGAGCTCGCCAAAGTCGGGATCATAGTGGTGCAGCAGATAGTAGATCATGCGGTTTCCGAGGATGACCACCTTGACATCGAGCGGAATCGGCTCCGGCTCCAGGGATGAGGTTGAGGCGAGACTCAACATCTGCTCCAGTGACTCGATACGGATCTCCTGCGTCTGCAGGGTCCGTTTCAGCCCCTCCCAGGCATAGGGGTGCTGCAGGATGCGGTGGGCATCAATCAGCAGAAAGCCGCCATTGGCACGGTGCAGTGAGCCCGACTTGATCATGGTGAAGTCGGTGATCAGGGTGCCAAACTGGGCACGGTGCTCCACCCGCCCCGTCAGATTGAGATAGGTGGGGTGGGTCTCGTAGATAATGGGGGCCTGCTTCTCGTCCCCGTTATCAACCAGGGTATTGATCATGTAGCGGCGGAAGGGGGCGTTGTCCGTGGCGATGAAGGGGAGCTGTGCATTCTCCTCATCCCTGCGCCGGAAGTCACCGGCATTGTTGACCAGATTCTCCTGAACCTCATCAAGGTATCTGCACACCTCCGTCTCTGCATCCCACTTGGTCCGCAGCTCCCCAATCTGCCCCTGTACCGCCGCATTGGCGGTATCGCGATTGAGCTTTCTCACCTCCTCCTGAGTCTCGCGGCGAATGGTCGGGATCTGCTGCAGAACCTCATTCAGCTCCTGCTCAAGCACCTCGATATGGTCCGAGATCTTCTTGCGCTCGCTGTCCGAGAGCGCATCATACTCCTTGTTGGAGATTGTCCTGCCCTCGTGCATCGGTGCAAGGGTGAATCCGCCGGGGGTACGGATCAGGGTGATGTCACGCGACTCCGCATCCTCTCGCACCTTGCTGATCGCCTCCTCATTGCGCTCCTCAAAGTGCTGCTGGATCTCCTGCAGCGCCTGGTTGTACTGCTCACTCTCGAATGCGGTCGGAATGGCAGACTGCAGATCCTCAATGAGGTGCTCCATATCCTCCTGCAGACCTACCGCCTGACCGGCAGGGAGCTGCAACATATGGGGCTTGTGGGCCTCCTTGAAGTTATTGATGTAGCACCAGTCATCCGGCGGCGGCAGCCCCTCTGCCTGGCGCTGGAGATAGCGCTGGACCACGGTATGCTTGCCGGTTCCCGGCGACCCCATGGCGTAGATGTTGTAACCATCCTGGCGGATCCCGAGCCCGAAGTGGAGCGCCTCAACCGCACGCGCCTGGCCGAGGATCTGGTCCAGATCCTCCAGCTCGGTGGTGTTGCCGAAATCGAGCGAATCCGGATCACAGCGCTGATAGAGCGCCTCTGGCTGCAGAGAGTTGATATGACTCATCCCGATAAACCTCCAGTTTCTCCCTGGACCGTTGACGAATCATCACCCCTGTTTCAACAGTCTGTAAGGAAGTTATAGCTTTTGTTCCAGGCTCTGTCACCTTTTTCTTCTGTTTGTCTGCTCAGGGATCATGGTAGAGTCAACGAAGCGATGGACATTACTTTTTATGGTGCTGCAGAGGAGGTGACCGGTTCCTGCTACCTGATCAGGAACCAGGGCTACCATGTGCTGCTGGAGTGCGGGCTGTTCCAGGGGATGCCGGCCGATGAGGCCCGCAATCGGGAGCCGTTTCCCTTTGACCCCTCCACAATCGATGCCGTTATTCTGAGCCACGCCCACATTGACCACAGCGGGCGCCTACCGCAGCTGGTAAAGGGGGGCTATTCGGGCTCCATCCATACCCATGGCGCAACACGAGACCTCTGCAACATCATGCTGGCCGACTCCGCCTTTCTCAATGAGAAGGAGGCAGAGTGGGCAAACCGCAAGCGTGAGCGCAAGGGGCTGCCACTGATTGAGCCGCTCTACACCATGGAGGATGTAAAGCACACCATCACCCGGTTCAATGGGGTGGCGTACCATGAGGAGCACGAGGTTGTCCCCGGGGTGAGGTTTATCCTCCATGATGCAGGGCACATCCTGGGGGCATCGATTGTCGAGCTAATACTGAGTGAGGGGGGCGTCGAACGGAGGATCCTCTTCAGCGGTGACCTTGGGCAGAAGGGGCTGCCGATCCTGCGCGACCCCGAGGTGGTCCACGGGGCGGATCTTCTGCTGATGGAGAGCACCTATGGGGACCGCCTCCACCTCTCCTGGCGGGATACGCTGGAGGAGCTGAGGCAGATCTTTCTCTCGGCAGACCACAGACGCGGAAACATCCTGATCCCGGCATTTACCGTAGGGCGGACCCAGGAGATCCTCTACCTCTTTGGCAAATATTTCCATGAGTGGCGACTGGAGCGCTGGCAGATCTTTCTCGATAGCCCAATGGGGATCGAATCCACCGAGGTCTACTCACAATACAGCAACCTCTATGACCGCGAGGCGCGCAGGATCACTGATGAGAAGGGGAACTTTTTCAACCTTCCCAATTTCCATCTCAGCCACAGAACCGAGGATTCGATGAAGCTGAATCAGATCCGTTCAGGGGCCATCATCATTGCAGGGAGCGGCATGTGTACCGGCGGGCGCATCAAGCACCACCTGAAACACAACCTCTGGCGCAGGGACTCCCATCTGATCATCTCGGGGTTTCAGGCACGCGGCACACTGGGACGCTCCATCGTGGACGGGGCGAGACATGTTCGGCTCTGGGGGGAGACCATCAAGGTTGCAGCAAAGGTCCACTCCATTGGCGGACTCTCGGCCCATGCAGACCAGCAGGGGCTCCTTAACTGGTACAGAAGGATGGAGCCCACCCCCCCGGTTGTACTCGTACACGGGGAGCCCTCGGTTCAGTCCATCCTCAAGGGGTTGCTACAGGAGGAGCTGGGGGCGGAGGTGACCATCGCAACCCCGGGCATGAGGCTCAATCTGCTGTCACAATAGCGTTTACAACAGCAGCCGGGAAACTCCAACAAGACAGCAACTCTTACTTGTCGCCTCGACATCCCCGCGAATTACCGCCTCGACATCCCCGCGAATTACCGCCTCGTCATCCCCGCGCAGGCGGGGACCCAGAAAACAGAAGGGGGCTCCCTAACTACGATAGTGGATATCAGTCCAGCACTGCGGCAACGCCTCACCAGAGAGAAAGACAAGGTCAGCCTTGCTGAAATCATCCGGATCCTGCATCTCCTCTCCTGCATGGTAACGCCCCCGAACGGTTTCGGAGGTTGGATCAAACAGGGTTGCAGTATCCAGGACCTCAACCCGATCACCCGATGCGCTATTCTTTAGAAACATGATCTCTCTCCTATGCTCATATTTTTATTCATGCGTACCTAATTTATAGACCATAACACCATTGAAAGATACTTTTTGTTGAAAATTTCACCCCTATCAATGAGCTACGATTAATACAATGACCCAAGAACGAGAGTGGAACCAGATAGAACAGTTCCATTTTGGGTGCCGATGGTGGAAGATGAGGTTGTATGTGTAGCGTGGAGACAGGAAGACAACATTGGAGACATCCTACCAGCTGCTGCTGACCATTGGTGGCATCCTTTTGCTGGGGCTGCTGACCTCGGCTGTGGCACGCTACACCCTCCTCCCCCGGGTAACCCTGCTGCTGATCTTTGGCGTGGTCATTGGCCCGGAGCTGCTCGACATCATTCCAGAGGTATTCTCCAACCAGTTTGAGCTGATCACCGACATGACCCTGGTGATGGTGGGGTTCCTGCTGGGG
Source organism: uncultured Piscirickettsiaceae bacterium (assembly GCA_964647745.1). GTDB lineage: Bacteria > Pseudomonadota > Gammaproteobacteria > Thiopontia. The sequence goes on along the minus strand of CAZYJG010000068.1, from coordinate 1,896 downwards.
GGAAAACTGACAAGGGATGTCATGAGGAGGTCTGCAGGGGAGATGTTGTGGATCTCCATCAGTGCCGCCCTTGTAACCGCCGCTATTGTTGCCATCTCCCTGATCTGGGTTGGCATCTCAATTGAGATCGCCATCCTGCTGGGGTGCATCGCCTCGGCAACGGCGCCTGCAGCGGTACTGGATGTGGTGAATGAGTCTGGGGGCAAGGGGCGTTTCGGTACCCTGCTGCTGTCAATTGTTGCACTGGATGATATCTGGGCCCTGATGCTGTTCAGTGTTGGCATGGCCCTTGTCACCACACTGGGTGGAGCCGCAGCTGACAACTCCTTTCTGTTGATGGCAGCCAGAGAGATTGGTGGGGCCCTGCTGCTGGGTCTGGTTGTCGGATTTCCTGCCGCCTACCTCACCGGCAGGGTCAACAAGGGGCAGCCGATGCTGACCGAGGCGTTGGGGATTGTCTTTCTCTGTGGCGGACTGGCCATCTGGCTGGATGTCTCCTTTCTGATCGCCTCCATGGTGATGGGTGCCGTGGTGGCAAATATCGCCTCACACCATGAATACCCATTCCACGCCATTGAGGGGGTTGAGTGGCCCTTCATGGTGATCTTCTTTGTCTCGGCCGGGGCCTCACTTGAGCTGGGCGCACTGCAGGGGGTTGGACTGATTGGGGTCACCTATATCCTCTGCCGTGCAGCGGGCAAATATCTGGGGGCGATGGTCGGGGGGCGGCTGGGTGGTGCTGATGAGGCCACAAGGCGCTGGATGGGGGTGGCGATGCTGCCCCAGGCAGGGGTTGCGATCGGCATGGCGCTGGTTGCATCCAACCAGTTCCCCGAATATCGACAGCTGCTGCTGACGGTTGTGATCAGCGCAACCATCTTCTTTGAGATTATTGGCCCTGTATTCACCAAATATGCGATCAAACAGGCCTCTCGTGCATGAGAACCAGTTTGTTTTGGTACTGTATTCCCAATTAAACCAATTTGAATTCACTATTGTGCCCCCTTATTTTTTGCAATATCTGGGTAATGGTTTAGGATTAATAACGAGAGTTTATCCAACAAGATCCACAACATGGGAGGGGACAGTGGGAACAACCCATTCACTAAAGATCTTCCTGATCAGCACCGGGCTGCTGATCACATCCACCCTCTCTGCCACCGCAACTGCGGTCGAGACACTGACGATCAACGGTACCGGGGCCGCAATCACCACCATCAAGTGGGTTGCAGAGCGCTTTAAGCAGCACCACCCTGAGGTGCTGACCATCATCGGATATCCCGTCATGGGCAGCAGCGGGGGGATTCGCGCGCTGATCGACGGGGAGATCGATATCGCCATCAGCGGCCGCCCGCTCAGGGAGGAGGAGCGCACCCATGGGCTGACCGTGGCAGTCTTCGCAAAGGCACCCTTTGGCATTGCCGTCGCCAAACGCAACCGCCAACTATGGAATTTGACGCCTGGAGAGCTGGCAGCAATCTATTCCGGAGAGACCACCCGCCTGCCGGACGGAAGTCGGCTACGGCTGATCCTCAGACCCGAGAAAGACAGCGACAACATTGTGCTCAAGACAATATCCCCGGCACTGGCTGAGGCACTGGAGGGGCAATTCCGCGCAAAACGGGGATACCCCATGGCACGCACGGATCTGGATAACGCCCATATGATCGAGAGAACACCAGGTGGCATTGGCTCTACACTGCTTCCACTGGCACTCTCCGGGGAGTACTCAATACGGATGGTCGCTATCGAAGGGGTGGAGCCGACGGTTGCCAACCTCAAGAGCGGACGCTACCCCTATCATAAAACCTTCCATATCGTTTTGCCGGCCAACCCCACCCCACTGGCAGAGCATTTTCTGGCCTTCCTGCGCTCTGAAGAGGGGCAACAGATCCT
>CAZYJG010000067.1:0-7346 GCA_964647745.1 uncultured Piscirickettsiaceae bacterium | reverse complement strand
ACATGATCAAGGTGAAGGCATTCCTCAGGGACTACCCGGATGCCCGGCTGATCGGACCCAACTGCCCCGGCATCATCACTCCGGGTGGCTGCAAGATCGGCATCATGCCGGGCAACATCCACAAGGAGGGGTCGATCGGTATCGTCTCGCGCTCCGGCACCCTGACTTACGAGGCGGTCTTCCAGACCACCAACGAGGGTCTGGGACAGAGCACCTGTATCGGCATTGGTGGAGATCCAATTCACGGCATGAACTTTATCGACTGCCTGGAGCTCTTCCAGCAGGATGAGCAGACCAAGGGGATCGTTCTGGTCGGCGAGATTGGCGGCAGCAAGGAGGAGGAGGCTGCAGAGTATATCCGCCAGCATGTCACCAAACCGGTCGTTGCCTATATTGCAGGGGTTACCGCACCACCCGGGCGCAGAATGGGCCACGCTGGCGCCATCATCTCCGGTGGCAAGGGGACGGCAGAGGACAAGATTGCAGCCCTTGAAGCGGCAGGTGTCACCGTATCCCGCTCTCCTGCCGAGATCGGAAAACATATGGCAGAGTTGCTGAAATGATGACAGCTTCAACGCCAAGACGCAGAGACGCGGAGGATGCAAAGAGGATAAAAGCTATTCTTTGCGCTCTTGGCGTCTCTGCATCTTGGGGTTAAATTTCTATCATGGGTATTTTTTCTCTCTTCTCCCGCAGCTTTGCCCATGGTGTTCATCCACAACACCACAAGGGGCAGACGGCCGACCTACCGATCCAGCGGGTCCCCTTTGGAAAGCGCTATGTGATGCCACTAGGGCAACATATCGGGGTCCCCGCCATTGCCGTGGTGGAGAAGGGAACAACCGTCCGAAGGGGAGATCTGATTGCAAAACCGGGGGGGTTTGTCTCCACCGCACTCCATAGCCCGGTGACCGGAACCATCAGTGAGATCAGCCCACAACGTACACTGGATGGCTCCTTCAGGCCTGCGATCGTAATCGAGGCGGACCCCTTCTCCACACAGCGGGTAGCGACAACCCCACCAGAGAGCTGGGAGAGTCTCTCCCTGGAGGCCTTTATCGGGGTGGTCCAGCAGGCGGGCATTGTTGGCATGGGTGGTGCGGCCTTTCCGAGCCATGTGAAGTACTCCATCCCGGACGGGGCACAGATCGATGACCTGCTGATCAATGGTGCCGAGTGCGAGCCCTTCCTCACCAATGACCACCGTCTGATGGTGGAGCGCCCTGCAACAGTAATCGAGGGGACCGAGATCCTGCGTAGCAAGCTGGGTGCAAAACGGGCCAATATCGGTATCGAGAAAAACAAGCCGGAGGCGATCGAGTCACTGACAGCAGAGCTGTCGAAACATCCCGATCTCCCCATTACCCTCTCCCCTCTGGAGGTCAAGTATCCACAGGGGGCGGAGAAGATGTTGATTCAGTCTGTCTATCGCAGGGAGGTTCCTGCGGGACAGCTTCCACGTGACATTGGTGTTGCGGTCAACAACGTGGGGACTATTGTCGCCATCGCCGACCTGTTCGAACGTGGCATGCCGCTGATTGAACGTGTAGTCACGGTATCCGGCCCCGGTATCGACCAGCCGGCAAACCTGATGGTCCCACTGGGAACACCGGTTCGTGATGTGCTCGAGTTCTGTGGCGGACTCAATGAGGAGACCCGCGAGGTGATCATGGGCGGTCCGATGATGGGGTTCCCCATCGCCAGCCTTGATGTGCCGATTCTCAAGGGGAGTTCTGGCATCCTCGCCTTTACAGAGCAGCAGACCGCCCGCCCCCATGAGTACCCCTGCATACGCTGTGGACGCTGCCTGGAGGCCTGCCCCTATTTCCTTAATCCCTCACGTCTTGCCCTGCTCAGTCGCAACCGTCGCTATGAGGAGACCGTGGAGTACAACGTGATGGACTGCGTCGAGTGTGGTGCCTGCAGCTTCGCCTGCCCCTCCAATATCCCCATCGCCCAGCTGATCCGCACCGCCAAGGACAATCTGCGGCAACACCCCGTGGAGAAAGCCGCATGAAGAGAGACGACCCGGATCTTCTCCTGCAATCCGCACCACTGCTGAAGCAGGGGCTCAATGTCCCCACGGCAATGCGTGATGTACTGATCGCACTGCTGCCAGCACTCCTCTCCGGCATCTGGTTCTTCGGGATCAGCGCCCTGCTGGTGGTCATCGCCTCCATCCTTGGTGCCCTGAGCACCGAGTGGATCTTTACCCAAAAACAGCAGCGCTCCATTGTCCTTGGAGACGGCAGTGCCCTGCTTACCGGCCTGCTGCTGGGGATGACCCTTCCCCCGGCACTCCCTCTCTGGATGGCCTGGCTGGGTGGTGTCGCTGCAATCGGGTTGGGGAAGACCATCTGGGGCGGTCTTGGAAACAACCTCTTCAACCCGGCCATTGTCGGGCGCGCATTCCTGCTCGGGACCTTCCCCATCGCGATGACGACCTGGCATGTTGCCACCGGCCCGGAGGGGTTCTTCACCATCCACCCCAGTACACTGGCCCTCCCCTTCATGCAGTCACCACCACTGGATGCAATGAGTGCAGCCACCCCGCTGGGGTTGATGAAATTTGAGCAGACCGATACCCCCATCTTTGCCCTGATGTTTGGAAACACCGCAGGCTCACTGGGGGAGACCAATGGACTGCTGCTGATGGCTGGAGGGATCTATCTGCTGCTGCGTCGTGCACTGGAGTGGCGCATCCCCGCCGGAATCTTCCTCTCCGCCGGCCTCTTTGCACTGCTGCTGCAGACCATCGACCCCGTCCGCTTCCCCGACATCCACTTCACCCTCTTCTCCGGTGGAATGATGCTGGGGGCCATCTACATGGCAACCGATCCCGTCACCTCTCCAGTAACCCCCAGAGGGGCATGGGTCTTTGGAATCGGAATCGGACTGCTGGTGGTGCTGATCCGCAACTTTGGCGGGCTGCCCGAGGGGATACTCTACGCCATCCTCTTCATGAATGCTGCCACCCCACTGATCAACCGCTATACCCAGCCCCGGGTCTTCGGCAGGAGCAGATCATGACCGGGGCACCAGAACAGCAACCTGATCCAAAGGGTGGAATCCCCTCCCCTGCAGAGTCGGAGCCCAGCTCCACCCGCCTGATCTCCACCCTGGCCATTGCCGGGCTGATCTCCGGTGTGGCCATTGTCGGGATCTACGAGGCAACCCTCACCACCATCACCGCCAACAAGGCACGTGAACTGAAGGAGGCGGTATTCAAGGTGCTGCCCGGCGTATCGGAGATGAGAAAATTCCAGTTTGAGGAGAGTGGGCTGCGCTTCCGCCATGAGAAGGGGAAGGATGAGAACACCCTCTATGGTGGCTACAGCCAGCAGGGCGAGTTTGTCGGCTATGCCATCCCCAGTGCCGGCCCCGGATTCCAGGACACCATCGGCCTGCTCTATGGATACATTCCAGAGAGACGCACGGTAGTGGGGATGGATATCCTGGAGAGCCGTGAGACCCCGGGGCTGGGCGACAAGATCTACAAGGATCTCTCCTTTGTCTCCAATTTTGATAACCTCACCATTGACCCCGAGATCGTTACCGTGAAAAAGGGGATGAGGAGCGCACCCAACGAGGTGGATGCCATTACCGGTGCAACCATCTCCTCCAAGGCGGTAGTGCGCATCATCAATGAGGGGAATGAACGCTGGATCAACAAACTCCCTATCCACGGGATCCCGCTGCAGGAGAGGAGTCAATAGCATGCCAAGAACACCGGAAAGCGCCTACCAGGAGATGCTCAAGGGGATCTGGAGAGACAACCCGGTCTTCGTCCAGGTACTCGGAATGTGCCCAATGCTGGCAGTAACCAACTCCGCGATCAATGCACTGGCGATGGGGCTGGCCACCTTCTTTGTGCTGGTGGGGTCCAGCCTGCTGGTCTCGATGATGCGCAAGTGGATTCCCAAGCAGGTACGCATCACCAGCTATATCATCATCATTGCCACCTTCGTAACGATTATCGACTACACCCTGCTGGCACTCTTCCCCAAGATCCACAAGGAGCTGGGTGCATTCATCCCGCTGATTACCGCAAACTGTCTGATCCTCGGACGACAGGAGGCCTTCGCCTCACGCAATAGTATCCGCTTTGCAGTGATGGATGCAGTGGGGATGGCTGGCGGCTTCCTCTTTGCCCTGCTGGCACTCGGAGGGGTGCGCGAGATCCTGGGAGAGGGGGCACTGTTTGGGGTCTCCCTGTTTGGTCCCAACTTCGAGCCCTGGATCATCATGATCCTGCCACCAGGCGGATTCCTGACACTGGGGCTGATCCTCCTCTTCTTCAACTGGGTTACCGAGAAGCGGAGAGAGGCACAGATGCGCCTGCTGCAGACAGCGGAGGAGCGCATATGACAGATCGTTCCATAACAACTGGATTGATATCCTGTCTGGCAACCTTCCCCGTGGCACGCTCGAGCACATCATGTCCTCAGACCACCACAAACCTAAGGTTTGTGGGGTGGTATCGCTTGACGATAGCCATCCCTGGCTATCGACAGCCACGGGGAAGGTTGCCAGACAGGCTTGAGAGTAGTTTGGGGTGCCGCCATGACTGATGCCGCCCTGCAGCACTTTCTCTGGATCTTTATCAGCGCCCTGCTGGTCAACAACTTTGTACTCGCCTACTTCCTCGGCCTCTGCCCCTTCCTCGGCGTCTCCGGGAAGCTGGAGACCTCATTCCGTCTCGGACTGGCCACCACCTTTGTACTGATCATCACCGCAGTCTGCGCCTGGGCACTGAACACCTACATTCTCCCACACGCCCCCTATCTGCGGCTGATCAGCTTTATTGTGGTGATTGCCAGCGTGGTGCAGTTCATCGAGATGCTGATCAAAAAGCTGAGCCCCTCCCTCTTCCGCTCACTGGGTATCTTCCTGCCGCTGATCACCACCAACTGTGCCATCCTCGGTCTTGCAATCTTTGCCACCAACCGTGAGTACGGATTTGTCGAGAGTTTCATCTTTGCACTTGGGGCTGGTGGCGGATTCACCCTCGCACTGCTGCTGATGGCCGGCCTGCGGGAGGAGAGTGAGCTCTCCGATGTCCCCACCCTGATTCGCGGCACCGCCCTCAACCTGATTATTGCGGGACTCCTCTCCATGGCATTCATGGGTTTTGCGGGGCTCTTCTCCTCATGATGGGTTATCTCCTCTCGATCCTTGCGCTGATCGCCCTGCTGGTTGGCTGGGTGCTGTTTCAGGAGTGGCTGAAGAGGAAGGACCCCGAGCAGTTTGGATACAAGCCCGGTTGTGGTGCCTGTGCCAGCAAGGGGAGCTGCTCAGCCCCGGATGGGGATCAACCACAGAACATAACATTTGAAAAATAGACGATACGCATGAGTTTACAGACAAGAAAGATTGCACTTGTGGGTGGTGGCCAGATTGGTACCGCACTGGCCCTGATGATCACCCAGAAAGACCATGCCGAGGTGGTGATTGTCGACCTCCCCGAGGCGGTTGACCCCATCAAGGGGAAGGCGCTCGATATCATGGCACTGCGCCCCCACGCCGGTGTTGATGTCGAAATTACCGCAACCAGTGACTACAGCGATATCGCAGACGCCGAGGTGGTGATCGTCACGGCCGGTGTTCCACGCCGTGCAGGGATGACTCGAAATGACCTGCTGGAGATCAACCTCGGAGTTATCCAGTCTGTTGCTGAACAGGTTGCCAAGCATGCCCCAGGTGCCTTTGTCGTCCTCTCCACCAACCCGGTTGATACCATGTGCCAGGCCTTCCAGCACTACTCCGGATTCCCAAAGAACCGTGTGATTGGCCTCTCCGGAGCACTCGACAGCGGTCGGTTCCGCCTCTTTATTGCCATGGAGACCGGCTTCTCTGCCAAGGATGTCTCCTGCATGGTGATGGGTGGACATGGCCCATCCATGATCCCGCTGACCCGTACCGCAACCGTTGGCGGCATCCCGATCCAGACCCTGCTCTCCGATCAGAAGATCGATGAGATTGTCGAGCGTACCCGCCACGCCGGTACCGAAATCGTACAACTGCTTGGCCAGGGCAGTGCCTATATCAGCCCTGCATCGGCGATCATGGAGATGGTTGAGGCCTACCTCTACAACAAGAAGCGGCTGATCGCCTCCTCCGTCCGCTGCGATGGAGAGTATGGCATCAATGACTGCTTTATTGGTGTACCCTGCGTCATCGGTGCAGGCGGTGTCGAGCGGATCGTGGAGATGGAGTTGAATGCTGAGGAGCAGGCCCAGCTCAACGAGAACTACCAGTCACTCAAGGCGAATATAGAACGAATTGATTAAGAGTCTCTCATACAGACTCTTCTCCTCAACCCACTATTCTAACTAGATCACCTTCGAGAAGTGCTGTGCCTGCTTCTCGCGCAGATAGCGGTCAAAGACCATGCAGACGTTGCGTATCAGCAGGCGCCCTGCCGTGGCCACAGTCACCCCGTCGCCATCCATGGTCAGCAGTCCATCCTGCTCCATCACCTTGAGCTCCTCCAGTTCTACCGGGAAGTAGTCACTGAAGCTGATGTTGTGGCGCTGTTCAATGTCGCTGTAGCGGAGGCGGAAGTTGCAGATCAGCTCTGTAATGACATCCCTGCGCAGCAGGTCATCACCATCCAGCTCGACACCGCGGAAGATTGGCAGCTTGCCGGCATCGATTGCCGCATAGTACTCATCCACCCCCTTCAGGTTCTGCGAATAGGTGTTCCCCACAACGCCAATCGAGGTGACTCCCAGCCCGACCAGGTCACAGTCGCGATGGGTTGAGTAGCCCTGGAAGTTTCTGTAGAGCGTCCCCTCACGCTGCGCCACTGCCAGCTCGTCATCCGGCAGCGCAAAGTGGTCCATGCCAATATAGAGGTAGCCCGCCTCAGAGAGCTGCTGATTGGTACGCTGCAGGATCTCCAGCTTCTGGTCCGGTGTGGGAAGATCCGCCTCGTTGATGCGGCGCTGTGGCTTGAAGATCTCCGGCAGGTGGGCGTAGTTGAAGACAGAGAGACGATCCGGACGCACCTCCAGCACCTTGTCGACGGTCTTCTGGAAACTGTCCGCCGTCTGGTGTGGGAGGCCATAGATCAGATCGATACTGATCGACTTGAATCCGGTATCACGTGCCGCATTGAGTACCGCAAAGGTCTCCTCCTCCGACTGGATGCGGTTGACCGCCCGCTGTACCACCGGATCAAAATCCTGTAGCCCCAGACTCATGCGGTTGAACCCCTCCTCCCTGAGCAGGGCGATGGTCTCTGCTGTCGCCTCGCGGGGATCGATCTCGATCGAATACTCCCCCTCGTCATCGGTTCTGAGGTTGAAGTTGCTGCGGGTCAGATCCATCAGGCGACGAATCTC
>CAZYJG010000066.1:0-7415 GCA_964647745.1 uncultured Piscirickettsiaceae bacterium | reverse complement strand
GCCGAGATTGCATCACGCGTATTGTACTCGTCACACACCTTGGAGATCTTGAATGCCGACATAGTCCGGGCGGCAACCCCCGCCTGGCTCAGTGCATCACGCATTGCAATGGCATTCATCACCGTGGCCAGCATTCCCATCTGGTCCCCGGTCACACGATCAACCCCAACCTCGGCCAGACTTGCCCCGCGACAGTAGTTTCCTCCACCAATTACTATTGCAACCTGAACCCCAAGCGCTGTAATCGCAGAGATCTCCTCCACCATCTGAGCCAGGATATGGGGGTCAATCCCCTGACACCCCTCTCCCATCAGGGCCTCTCCACTGAGCTTCAATAACACACGACGGTAGATGGGTTGATCTGACATGGATGGCTCCTTTAAATTCAGTAACAAACAGCTTCTCTCCACAGAGGGCACAGAGGTTGTTGGAACTCTGTCTCCTCAGTAGTTACAACTTGTCTTTTCCAAAAAAAAGCCTCCCAAAATATTGGAAGGCTTTTTTTCTTATGATGACATCGGTTGCTTAACCTTTAACCTGTGCCATCACCTCATCCGCAAAGTTCTCTTCCTTCTTCTCGATCCCCTCACCCACCTCCAGGCGGGCAAACTGGACGATCTTCGCGCCATTATTGTCCATCAACTTGGCAACGGTAACATCCGGATCCTTTACAAAGGGCTGACCCAGCAGGGTAACCTCATTGACAAACTTCTTCATTCTGCCCACAACCATCTTCTCGATGATGTTTTCAGGCTTTCCACTCTCTGCTGCCTGGGCAGAGAAGATCTCCTTCTCCTTCTCCAGCATTTCAGGAGCAAGATCCTCCTCGGAAAGGGCAACAGGACGACTTGCAGCAACATGCATGGAGACATCCTTGGCCAGCACTGCATCACCACCCTGAAGGGCGGTCATCACACCAATGCGTCCACCATGAGAGTAGGCACCAATCACCCCACCCTCTGAGTCAACCACGGAGAAGCGACGCACTGTCATATTCTCACCCAGCTTTGCGATCAGCTCCTGGCGACGCCCCTCAACGGTATTGGAGCCACCAACCAGATCCATTGCATTAAGCGCCTCCACATCGGCTGGAGCGTTGGCCAGCACGGTGGCCGCCACCTGATTGGCAAACTCGATGAACTCATCGCCCTTGGCAACAAAATCGGTCTCACAGTTCACCTCGGCCATCACACCACGTGAGCCATCCTCACTGACACTGATGGCCACAACACCCTCAGCAGCAACACGAGAGGCCTTCTTGTCTGCCTTGGCAAGACCAGACTTTCTCAGGTTCTCAATGGCCGCATCGATATCACCATCGGTCTCAACCAGTACCTTCTTGCACTCCATCATGCCAGCGCCTGTACGCTCGCGTAGTTCCTTTACCTGACTTGCAGTAATTGCCATGATGTTATCTCCTTTACTCAGCCGCAGCCTCTGCCTCAACAGCAGGGGCCTTTTCCACAGGTGCCGTAGTAGATGCGGTCTTGGCATCCAGAATGGCATCTGCCGCCGCACGAACATAGAGCTGAATGGCGCGAATTGCATCATCATTCCCTGGAATGACGTAATCAACGGTCTCTGGGTTGTTATTGGTATCAACAACACCAATCACAGGAATTCCCAGCTTCTTCGCCTCATTGATGGCAATACCCTCATGTCCGGTATCGATCACGATAATTGCAGAGGGAAGTCCACCCATATCCTGGATTCCGCCAAGCGTACGCTCCAGCTTCTCCAGCTCGCGGGTCATCATCAGCCCCTCTTTCTTGGTCAGACGGTCCAGACGGCCATCCTCCTTCATCGCCTGGATATCCTTGAGACGACGAATGGACTGCTTGACAGTCTTGAAGTTGGTCAGCATCCCGCCCAGCCAACGGTGGTTGACATAGGGCATGCCTGCACGCTCAGCCTCTTCACGAATGGTCTTCTGTGCTGCGCGCTTGGTTCCAACAAAAAGGACCTTGCCATTTTTTGCAGCCACACCACCGATAAAGTTCATTGCATCCTGAAACATCGGCAATGTCTTCTCGAGGTTGATGATATGAATCTTGTTGCGATCACCAAAGATGTAAGGTGCCATCTTGGGATCCCAAAAACGGGTCTGGTGGCCAAAGTGGACACCGGCTTCCAGCATCTGTCTCATGGAAACGGACATAGTTATATTCTCCAAAAATTTGGGTTTAGCCTCCGCATACCCCACAATCCCAATCCCCCGAAGGGGACACCCGAGCCTGTGGTGATGGCATGCGTGTGAAATAAAATGCGCGCGAAGTATACTACGCAGACCCATTCCAGACAATAATTACCGGCAGACACCCGAAAATCATGACCATTCCGATCAAAACAGCAGATGAGATAGAGAAAATGCGCATCGCAGGGCGTCTGGCTGCAGATGTGCTGGTGATGATTGAGCCCCATGTAAAGGCCGGGGTCACCACCGAGGAGCTGGACCGGATCTGCCACGACTATATCGTTGAGACCCAGCAGGCCATTCCCGCCCCGCTCAACTACCACGGCTTCCCGAAATCGATCTGCACCTCGATCAACCATGTGATCTGCCATGGAATCCCCGGGGCAAAGAGGCTCAAGAAAGGGGACATCATCAATATCGACATCACCGTCATCAAGGATGGATACCACGGTGATACCAGCAAGATGTTTACCGTTGGCAAGCCCTCTGTTCGCGCACAGCGGCTGGTCAAGGTCTCCCGGGAGTGCCTGATCAAGGGGATTGAGCTGGTAAAACCGGGGGTCCGCCTGGGGGATATCGGGCACGCCATCCAGCGCCATGCCGAGAAACACCACCTCTCCGTGGTTCACGAGTATTGTGGCCACGGCATCGGCAGGGAGTTTCACGAGGAGCCCCAGGTCCTCCACTATGGCGAGAAGGGGACCGGCCCCACCCTGGAGGCCGGCATGACCTTTACCATCGAGCCGATGATCAATGCCGGGAAACGCCACAGCAAGCTGAACCCCAAGGATGGCTGGACCGTCACCACCAGGGATCGCAGCCTCTCCGCACAGTGGGAGCACACACTGCTGGTTACAGAGGATGGTGTTGAGGTCCTGACCCGCCGAGAGGAAGAGTATGATCTATAGCAGGCTCTCCAGCACACTGGAGGAGGGCGGAGAGATCGACACACTGGCCATTCGGGAGATTCTCAAGAGTGGCCAGAAAGAGATTGCAGAACAGTTTCATGATGGGGCCTCTGCCAGAACCCTGATTCGGGAACGGAGCAACCAGATCGATGCCCTGCTGCGTGGGATCTGGGGGAAAATGGGTCCCGAGAGCCCCCACACAGCCCTGATTGCGGTGGGTGGCTATGGTCGCAGGGAGCTCCACCCCTTCTCGGATATTGACCTCATGATCCTCACCGGGAGGGAGCGTGACCCGGCCATCGACCAATCCATTGGGACCTTTATCACCCTGCTCTGGGATCTGGGGCTGGAGATCGGCCACAGCGTACGCTCCATCGATGAGTGTGTCCGGGAGGGGCTGGCCGACATCACCGTCACCACCAATCTGCTCGAGGCACGACTGCTTGCCGGGGCGGAGAATCTCTTCGACAGGCTTCAGGAGCGTTTCACCGATGACTTCATCTGGCCCAGCGGCCCCTTCTTTGTTGCCAAGCGCAACGAGCAGGAGGCGCGGCTCATCAAATACAACGATACCGCCTACAACCTGGAGCCCAATATCAAGGAGGGGCCTGGTGGACTGCGTGATATCCAGAATATCCTCTGGGTGACCCGGCGCCACTTCGGCTCCAGTGACCTCAACGAACTGGTTGACCACCACTTTCTCACTGCAGCAGAGTGTGCTGATCTGGAGGCCGGTCAGGAGCGCCTCTGGGAGGTACGCTTTGCCCTCCACCTGATTGCGGGGCGTGCCGAGGAGCGGCTGCTGTTTGAGCACCAGCCCGCACTGGCCGCCCATTTTGGTCACCTCGACAACGAAAAAAACCGCGGTGTTGAGTCCTTCATGCACAGCTACTTCCGGATCATCCGGGAGCTCTCCCTGCTCAACGAGATGCTGCTTCAGCTCTTTGAGGAGAAGCTGCTGACGCCCGATGAGGAGCGCTCCCCCGTCCCGATCAACGAACATTTCGGGGTGAGTGGGGGCTATCTCACACTGCACACCCCCGATGAGCTGACCAGACATCCCGACCTGATCCTCCCCCTCTTCCTCACCCTGCGTGACCACCCGCAGGTCAAGGGGGTGACGGCAGAGACCATCCGCCAGATCCGCTCTGCCCGACACGCAATCACCCCGGATTTCCGCAACAACCACTACAACCAGCAGCTGTTTCTGCAGCTGTTCCGGCATCCGGAGGGGATGACCCACACCCTGCGACGCATGAATCGGTATGGGATTCTCGGGGCCTGTCTGCCCGAATTCGAGAGAGTTGTCGGGCTGATGCAGTATGACCTGTTCCATGCCTACACGGTCGATGAGCACACCCTTTTTGTGATCCGCAACCTGAGACGGCTCACGGTTGCAGAGTTTCGCAGTGAGTCCCCACTACTGAGCGATCTGATCCTGCAGCTGCCCCACCCTGAACAGCTCTACCTGGCTGCACTGTTTCACGATATTGCCAAGGGGCAGGGCGGAGACCACTCAGCGCTTGGAGGCGAGGTCGCCAGAGAGTTCTGCCTGCGCCACGGCCTCACTCCGGAGGAGAGCGATGAGATTGTCTGGCTGGTCAACAACCACCTGATCATGTCCACCTTCGCACAACGCAGGGACCTGGATGACCCGACAGAGATAGAGACCTTTGCCAATATGGTCAGGGAGCAGTCCCGGCTGGAGATGCTCTACCTGCTGACCGTGGCCGATATCCGCGCCACCAACAGCACCCTCTGGAACCACTTCAAGGACTCCCTGTTACACAACCTCTACCACCTCACCTCCACCCTGTTGAGAGGTGGTATCCACGCGCCCGTGGCGGACGAGAGCCGCCTCCTGGAAAACAGGGAGCGGGCACTGGAGATCCTTGCCCGAAGATCCGTTGCCGAGCGTGCGGTGGAACGGCTCTGGGAAAATTTTGAGGAGGAGTACTTCCAGAAACATGATGCCAGGGAGATCAGCTGGCATACGGAATCCATCCTCAAGACCAGCGCACTACCCATTATTGAGCTGCATCAGGAGAGCCACCTGGGTGGCACAGAGATCTTTATCTATAGTGAGGATCGACAGTTCCTCTTCCCCATCCTCGTCCATACACTGGAGTATCTGGGGCTCGATATCCAGGCCGCAAAGATCAATACAACACTCGATAGCCACGCACTCGATATCTTCACGGTACTGGACCAGAGTGGTGAGACCGTTCAGGGAGAGGCACTGATCTCAAAGATCCTGACAACACTGCAAAGGGAGATCGCCAACCCAACACTGCTGGCCCAGCCGGTCACCTTCCGCAGAACCCGCCACCAGAAACATTTCCATGGGCAGAGCGAGGTTCACTTTCAGCAGGATGAGCGCAAGCAGCAGACCATCCTGGAGATTCATGCCACGGACCGTGCAGGGGTGCTCTCCACCATCTGCCGGGTACTGATGGGGTGCAACATCCGGGTCCATGGTGCCAAGATCGCCACCCTGGGTGAGCGGATTGAGGACCTCTTCTGGGTCACCCACCAGGACAACACCCCTCTTGCCAACAGCGAGTTCAACCAGGACCTCAGCAGACAGATCCGTCAGGCACTGGACCCGCAATGATCCAATCCACAGAGAATCCATTTCAGGCCAGCTGGTCGGAACAGGGCCATACCATCTGCCTTGGCCACTGGGAGGTGAGCTACCGTGGAGTACCCCTCCACCTTCCCCCCACCAAGAGTGATGACGAGATGGGGACCTTTGGCATCTACAGCTACCTCTACCCCGACGACCCGGAGTTTGCCGAGGGGCTGGAGGAGGACGAGTGGATTGTCGAGAACATGGAGTGGATCGCCCCCCTCTTTGAGGAGAACAGCATCCCGCTGGATGAAGAGCATCTGAGCTGGTTCTACCACGCCATTAACTCCGAGGATTGGCGCTGTGGTAGCTGCGGGGGATGTATCTGATACAATCCCGCAACTCAAGTTAACCCCCTCCCCTATATCAAGAGACGAAGGATCGGAAATAGCATGGAAAGTTACATTCAGGAGCTCTTTGCAGAGCGCATTGGTGGCAACCAGTTTGGCAAGGACACCAACATCTACAAGTTCGAGAAGATCAAGCGTGCCAAGCGCGCAGCCATGGAGGCCAACCCAACCACAGAGATGATCGACATGGGGGTGGGAGAGCCCGACTGGATGGCAGAGCCCGAGGTGATTGAGGTGCTCTACCGGGAGGCCAAAAACTGGGAGAACCGTGGCTATACCGACAATGGAATCCAGCCCTTCAAGGAGGCTGCATCCCAGTACATGGAGCGCGTTTTTGGGGTCGAGGGGCTTGATCCCAACAACGAGATAAACCACGGGATTGGCAGCAAGCCGGTTCTGGCGCTGCTGCCGATGGCCTTTATCAACCCCGGTGACATCACCATCATGACCACCCCCGGATACCCCCTGCTTGGAACCACAACCCAGGGGCTGGGTGGCGAGGTGGTCAACCTGCCGCTACTGGAGGAGAATGACTTTCTCCCCGATCTGGACAGTCTGACGGACGACCAGAAGAGCCGTGCCAAACTGCTCTACCTCAACTACCCCAACAACCCGACCGGTGCCGTCGCCACCGAGGCCTTCTACAAGAAGGCGATCCAGTTCGCCAAAGAGAACAACATCATGATCGTCTCGGATGAGGCCTATGCCGCATTGACCTTCGATGACGAGAAGCCCTACTCCTTCCTCAATGTAGAGGGGGCCAAGGAGGTGGGTGTGGCGATCCAGTCCCTCTCCAAGGCCTACAACATGACCGGGTGGCGTCTTGCATTTATTGCCGGCAACGAGCTCATGGTCAAGGCCTTCGCCGCAGTCAAGGACAACAACGACTCCGGCCAGTTTGCTGCCATCCAGCACGCCGGCATCTACTGCCTGAACCATCCAGAGATCACCGAAAAGACCAGTGCCAAATACTCCAGAAGGCATGAGCTGCTAGTGGATGCACTGACCTGCGCCGGCTTTGAGATCAAGAAACCAAAGGCCACCTTCTACCTCTACGTCAAGGCCCCTACCGGAACCCGGGACGGACTCACCTTTGAGAGTGGAGAGGCGTTCTCCCAGTATCTGATCAAGGAGAAGATGATCTCCACCGTCCCCTGGGATGATGCCGGAAACTTTGTCCGCTTCTCCGTCACCTTTGTCGCCAGGGACGAGGCTAATGAAGAGCGCGTAATTGGTGAGATCAAAAAGAGGCTCGGCAGTGGCGAGTTTGTTTTTGACTAACTCCTGATCCATCTCAGCAGAAGAGAGCCCCGTGATGTTTCTTCACGGGGCTT
>CAZYJG010000065.1:0-7765 GCA_964647745.1 uncultured Piscirickettsiaceae bacterium | reverse complement strand
CCCCAACTTCTTTCAGTTGTAATTATCCCCATCTGTAACTACAATTATGTAATGAAAATTGACTGGGACCCGCTCAAGAATCGCCAAAACCAGCAAAAGCACCATCTCAGTTTTGAGGCTGCCCAGCACGTATTTGATGACCCACACCACCTGAGCGTTCAGGATCGTTTTGAAAATGGCGAAGAGCGCTGGCAAACCATAGGGATGATCGGGGGTATTGTTGTGATCCTGGTTGCACATACCCTGTCTGACCGTAGCGGTGAAGAGGTCATCCGAATCATCTCCGCACGAAAGGCTACTACCCACGAGAGAAGAGAGTATGAAGAGCAAAGATAAGATTTCAGACGAACTCCAACATCTCTCAGAGATGAGCGATGAGGAGATCAATACCACAGATATTCCAGAGATCACTGATTTCAGCCGAGCTGAACGGGGACGATTTTTCCGACCCGTCAAGAAACAGGTTACCCTGCGTCTGGATATGGACCTGATTGAGTGGTTCAAGGAGCAAGGTGCCGGGTATCAGACCCGGATTAATGCTGCTCTGAGGGAGTTTGTGGAAGACCACCGGAAGGTTGGGCACAGTTAAGTCGCCACATCCATGATGGATGCATCCACCATCCTGCAAAAAGGGTAGACCAATCAACCCGAACAACGCGATGCAGTCGAAACAAAAGTGGTGCAGAATGGCTCCATGGATCCTGACCCCTCCACAACTGCAACCATCCAGGTCAACAATCTGGTTCGCCACTTTGACGATGTCCATGCGGTAGACTCCATCTCCTTTGAGGTCAATCAGGGCTCGGTCACCGCACTGTTGGGTGGGAATGGGGCAGGAAAAACCACCACCATCGCCATGCTGCTTGGGCTACTGGTCCCCAATGCCGGTGAGATCACCATTTTAGGCACAGACATGATCCAGGATCGGTATCGGGTGCTGCCGGAGATGAACTTCTCCTCCCCCTATGTGGATCTTCCCAGACGGCTCACCGTTGAGGAGAATCTGCTGGTCTATGGCAGGCTCTACCATGTTCCTGCACTCAGGGAGCGGATTGAAGAGCTATCAACGGAGCTTGATCTGCTGGAGCTCCTCAAGCGCCCCTACGGTAGCCTCTCTGCCGGACAAAAGACCCGGGTGGCACTGGCAAAATCACTACTGAACCGACCCAGGGTGCTACTGCTGGATGAACCAACCGCCTCGCTCGACCCCGATACCGGAGACCAGATTCGAACCCGGCTGGAGCAGTACGTCCAAAAGAGTGGTGCCACCGTTCTGCTCGCCTCCCACAACATGCCGGAGGTAGAGCGACTCTGTGACCAGGTGCTGCTGATGCGCGAGGGGAAGATTGTTGATCGGGGAACCCCTCAGCAGCTGCTCTCGATCTATGGGCGCCAGACCATGGAGGAGGTCTTTCTCGATATCGCCCGTGGCCGGGAGGCGAGAGCGCCATCATGAGTGCACAGTCCAGCTTCTCTCCCACCCGCGTGATGGCGATGGTGCTGCGCTACGCCTACCTGCTGAAACGCTCCTGGCCCAGAATACTGGAGCTGATCTACTGGCCCACAGTACAGATGATTCTCTGGGGGCTGATCTCCCAGTTCTATATCCAGCACAGCAGCTGGCTGGCCCAGGCCAGCGGGGTACTGCTTGCTGCCGTGATGCTCTGGGAT
Organism: uncultured Piscirickettsiaceae bacterium; assembly: GCA_964647745.1. GTDB lineage: Bacteria > Pseudomonadota > Gammaproteobacteria > Thiopontia. Next base: position 6,094 of record CAZYJG010000065.1, on the reverse strand, counting down.
GTGCTGTTCCGGGGACACCTTGGGGTCTCACTCCCCTTTATCGAGGAGATGTATGCAAGAAATCTGGGTCACCTCTTTGTCTCTCCCCTGCGGGTATCTGAACATATTACCGCTCTGCTGCTGATCAGCCTGATTCGTACCCTGATTGGGATCTCTGCAGCTGTGGTGCTCTCGATTCTCCTCTACTCCTTCAACCTGTTTGAGCTCGGACTTCCACTCCTGCTCTTCTTTACTCAGCTCATTCTAATGGGGTGGGCGACCGGTCTTGCCGTGGTTGCCCTGATTCTGCGCTATGGCCTCGGTGCCGAGAGCCTGGCCTGGGTGCTGGTCTTTGCCCTTGCCCCCCTCTCTGCTGTCTACTATCCGGTGGAGACCCTGCCTGAATCGATCCAGTACATCTCCTGGATGATCCCTGCCAGCCACGCCTATGAGGGGATGCGCGCAGTGATGTTTGAGCAGCTCTTCCGCTGGGATCTGCTCTGGCAGGGGTTGCTGCTGAACCTCTTCTGGATTGGGTCAGCCGCCCTCCTCTATCTGCGCGCCTTTGCCCATGCTCGAAAAAGGGGAAGTCTACTGCAGAGTGGGGAATAACTTGGGCCGCCAATATCGTGGCGGCCTCTGGATTGAGCAATCGTATTAGAAGCTCTTGGCAATCGAAATAGTTACATCTTCCTCATCAGAGGAGGATCCTCCATCAGAGTCAAAGTCTGTGTATGTGAGGCTGATTTCGACAGGCCATGACTTGGAAAGGAGCTCTTTTGAGAGGCCAAAAGAAACAGTTTCTCCATAATTCGTACTGGATGTGCTGTCATAATCGGTATAACCAAGAGTAGCTCCAATACCACCCAGATCGGTGCCCAAACTTAGATCCCATGCGTCAGGTGAAGAGTCATGCCCTGAGTAGAAGGTAACACCAGTATCAACAGAACCAAAAGTCTTGCTTACACCAAGATAGGTCTCCTCAAAATTACTGCTGGACGATTGAGGATAGCGGTAGGCAATCACACCAAGATCAAAGCCTATTCCAGCCAGCTCTGCTGCATAACCACCGTAGTAATCAAACTCTGATCCACCAGAGATATTCGATGCCCATGTTCCAATGTATAGGCCACTTTCATGAGCCAGATCCAAGCCGCCCTGAATAGCCTCCTCATTTCCTGTCTGGGTCTGGCCTCGCCAAATATAATTTGATGCGATAGCCAGATTTCCTGAAAGATCCAGTCCATTGCCAATATCTGCTGCCTGTGTATGAATTGATGGTGCAGACAAAACAACCACTGCCACAGAAAGTGTAATTCCCTTTTTCATCTTTATATCTCCAAGTTAGTTTCATGAAAGGATGTTCAACACAACTTCCTTGGGATAAGCAACAAGCGTGCCATAAGTATAACGCATTGTTATTGCATGGATATTACCTAACTGACTTGATCTGGCTGATTATCAACGCACAGTTATGGCACACGATTCAGAACAGCTTGCCCCAAATTGGGGGTCATTAGCTGCGTAAGTTTTCAACACCACTCTGGATACTGTTAAGACAGTAAACGGGCTATGGGAAACTCTAGGATCACTTCCCGATACAGAAGGAGGAGAAGATCTTCCCCAGCAGATCGTCGCTGGTGAACGCCCCGGTGATCTCGGAGAGTGACTCCTGGGCATGGCGCAACTCCTCGGCCAGCAGCTCCCCGGCATGATGCTCGTCCAGCTGCCTTCTCCCCTGCTCCAGCGCACAGCGGGCCTGCTGCAGCGCCTCCAGGTGGCGCCTTCTGGCAAGGAAGGTCCCCTCCCCACCTGCCTGGTAGCCTGCCATCTCCTTGAGGAAGGTGCGAAGTTGATCAATCCCGCTTCCCGTCTCCGATGAGATCGCCAGCTCACCCCCCTGCTGGAGCCCCGGCGTCCTGCCGGTGAGATCAATCTTGGTGCAAACAATGGTGGCCGGTATCTGTCCGATCTGTTGCAGGGTCTGCCGATCCTCTTCGGTAATCCCCTGCTGATCATCCACCAGCAGAAGCACCCGATCCGCCCGCTCCATCTCCTGCCAGGCGCGCCGTATCCCCTCCTGCTCCACCCGGTCCTCACTCTCCCGCAGCCCCGCGGTGTCGATGATATGGATGGGCAGGCCATCAATATCAATCTGCTCCTTCAGGAGGTCCCGTGTGGTGCCCGGTATTTCGGTGACGATGGCCGACTCCCTGCCCGCCAGCAGGTTGAGCAGACTGGATTTGCCCGCATTGGGGCGTCCGGCAATCACCAGGGTCATCCCCTCCTGCAGCAACACCCCCTCACGTGCGCTCTCAAACACCCGCTCCAGCTGCTCGATGATCCCCTGCAGGCGGCTGGCAACATCCCCCTCCTGCAGGAAATCGATCTCCTCCTCGGGAAAGTCCATTGCGGACTCGACATAGATCCGCAGCTCGGTCACAGCATCAACCAGACGATGAACCTCTCTGGAGAAGACACCCTGAAGGGAACGCAGCGCCGAGCGGGCCGCCTGCTCCGAGGCACTGTCGATCAGGTCGGCAATGGCCTCTGCCTGTACCAGGTCCATCTTGTCATTGAGAAAGGCGCGTTCTGAAAACTCCCCGGGTCGTGCCGCACGTGCACCCAGTGAGAGTGCCCTGCGCATGAGTCGGTCCATTACGACCGGACCCCCATGGGCCTGCAGCTCAAGAACATCCTCACCGGTAAAGGAGTTGGGGCCGGGAAAGAAGATGGCAAGGCCCTGGTCAATCGGCTCGCCCTGTTGGTCGAGAAAATCGAGCAGCTCCGCCACCCTGGGTGCCGGAACCCTGCCCAGAGTGGATTCGGCAATGGACCGGGCGTGTGGCCCTGATATCCTGAGGATCCCCACCCCACCACGACCATTGGCGGTTGCCTGGGCGCAGATGGTCTCGTCAGGGATCGGCAATGATCAGCTGCTCTCGATCTTCTTGGTAATCACCCACTGCTGGGTAATGGAGATGATGTTGTTGACCACCCAGTAGAGCACCAGTCCCGCAGGGAAGAAGGCAAAAAATACGGTAAAGATGATCGGCAGGATCATCATCACCTTCTGCTGGATCGGATCAATTGGCGCCGGATTGAGCTTCTGCTGAACCACCATGGAGGCGCCCATGATCAGCGGCAGGATATAGTAGGGATCCTTGGCAGAGAGATCCTGGATCCAGAGCATGAACGGCGCCTGACGGATCTCAACACTCTCCAGCAGCACCCAGTAGAGGGCAATAAAGACCGGGATCTGTACCAGAATCGGCAGACACCCCCCCATCGGGTTGACCTTCTCCTCACGGTAGATCTTCATCATCGCCTCATTCATCTTCTGGCGATCATCCCCGTAACGCTCCTTCAGTGCGGTGAGGCGCGGGGTGAGCTTGCGCATCCGTGCCATGGAGCGATAACTGGTCTCCGACAGCTTGAAAAAGACCAGCTTGATCAGAACGGTAAGCAGTATGATGGAGAGGCCCCAGTTGCTGACTACATTCTGAATCTGGTTCAGGATCCAGAAAAGGGGCTGCGAGAGGAAGGTGAGCCAGCCATAGTCTACGGTAAGCTCCAGCCCCTCGGCCAACTGTTCCAGCCGGTCCTGATCCTTTGGACCCACATAAAGCTGAAGCGAGAGGTCACCACTTTCACCCGCAGGAACAGAGAGTGCCGGCAGCATGGTACCGATGGCATAGCGCCCACGCGAGGGTTGATAGGTATAGATTGTTGGGCTCTGCCCGACATGAGGGATGACTGCTCCCAGGAAGTAGTGCTGGATCATCGCCACCCACCCCTTCTCTGTTGATCGGGTCATGGGCGATTCCGCCATCTCGTCAAAGTCAATCTTCTGGAAATGGTCCTCACTGGTATGTGCAACACCACCCGTGTAGGTGTAGATAAAGCTGTTCTCGGCCTCAGGTGCCTGATCACTCCTCAGCAGCTGGGCATAGGCACCACCCTTCCATTCACTGGATCCGCTGTTGGTTACATGGTAGTCGACATCAATCTTGTAGCTGTCACGATAAAAGCGGTAGCTCTTGGTGATCTCAACCCCATTGGCCTCATCACGCCACACCATCGGTACCAGCAACTCACGCTCACCCTCTCCAAGAACATAGCGGTTGCGGTCTGTACTGTAGAGGGTCTGGTGGCTGGGGTAACTCCCCTCCTCTGTCCCCTGTGCACCCTTGATTCCAGACTGGGTAATAAAGAAGGGCTCACTCTCACCCATCAGTCGGAACGGGATCTCCTTGTGGTCAGAGTCCTGCCCATGCTGCAACAACTCCACCTCTCTCAGGTCACCCCCTTCCGTATTGAGTACGACATGCAGCAGATCTGTCTCAATCTCGATGGGTTCACCGGCAGCCCCGGTTTCGCTACTGACAACAACCGCCGGCTTGCCACCCTGCCCCGCCTCGGGAACCGCGACACCAGGGATCCCACCTGGCTGGCTGCTGGTAGCTGTTGGTGGCTGTGGAATGGATGGCTGTTCAACAACACTCTGCTGTGTCTGCGGAAGCTGTCTGGCGCCATGGTCCAGTTGCCACGCATCCCATAACATCAGTGAAATGAATGAGAGTGCAACAAACAGGAGGAGTCTCTGGGTATCCATAATGGTTGAATCTATCGATTATCTGTTTTTCAAGCCGGCTATTTTAACGAAAAGAGCATCCACTCTGCGACGGATTTGTGCCTTGTCCAGACCCGATGCACCTGAACGGCAGAGAACCACTACATCCATCCCTGACAGCTGCTCCTGTGCCATTCTGAAGGACTCTCTGGAGACCCTCTTAACGCGATTGCGATCCACTGCACGGCGCAGCTGCTTTTTCGCAATTGCGAGGCCAAGGCGCGCATGATTCAAGCCGTTTCTTCTGGCAAGAACAAGAAATGCATCATCCCCTGCCTTGCAACAGCTCTCCCCAAATACCTGACTGAAGCCTGATGCTGTAAGCAGACGCCGACTGGAACTGAAGGAGAACCCCATCCTTTAACAGAAAAAAAGAGGTGCTGAATAGCACCTCCCTCTTTCATTCAGAGTGTTGTGTACGGTCAGGCAGCCAGGCGTGCACGACCCTTTGCCCGACGGGCATTCAAGATCTTGCGACCGGACTTGGTCTTCATCCTTGCACGGAATCCGTGTGTGCGCTTGCGCTTCAGTACACTAGGTTGAAATGTACGCTTCATGAATCTTCACCTTATGATATCTATGTCCATGTTGGATGGGACCTGCCGACCCATCTCAGAGAACCGTGAACTTTACTCCTCAAACGGCAATAAATCAATCACAAGATCCCCGGATTGAACGATAGGGGCAGTTTTTCCATACAGAGCTCCATGACCCCTGAATTTTGTGGCAAACAACTGTGGATAACTTTTTCTCTTGGGGCTACAATCGTGAGCAATTCGGGGGGCTGGATTCGCATGGTATTCACCATGACGAGGCCTATAAATTACAGGTTATCTTTCAGATAATTTCTTGGTAAACATTGGGTTAAGCCTGTTTCGGCTGATCACGTGGGTACCTGACGAACCATCAAGGAGGATGTGCGGTGGGTGCAGTTTGGTCACGCTGTCTCGAGGTCATGGGCAATGAGCTTCCTGATGAGGTGATTAATGCCTGGATACGTCCTCTCCATGCGACTGAAAAAGAGGAGGTCATTGAGCTTTTCGCCCCCAATGGGCTGATTCTGGACCAGGTTACCGACCACTATCTGCCTCTGATCAGGCAGACCATAGGGCTGATTGATGACAAGGAGCGTAACGTCGCCCTATATGTCGGCATGACCCCCTCCTCTACCCCCTCATCCACCCGTGTGGCGGATACCCCTCTTCCGGAACACTTTGAAAACAACCTCAACCCCTTTTTCACCTTTGAGAACTTTGTTGAGGGAAAAACGACCCAGCTGGCTCACGCTGCGGCAAAACAGGTTGCCGATAATCCAGGAGGCGGCTACAACCCCCTCTTCATCTATGGTTCAACCGGCCTCGGAAAGACCCATCTGATGCATGCCATCGGACACTACCTGCTGAAGAAGAATCCCTCCAGCAGGATCCTCTATATCCGCTCACAGAATTTTGTAAACGATATGGTCAGCGCACTGCGTCACCA
>CAZYJG010000064.1:0-7842 GCA_964647745.1 uncultured Piscirickettsiaceae bacterium | reverse complement strand
AACCTCTCCTCGTCTACCGATCCAAAAATAACTATTCACCACTACCCGTAACTGAGTCAGTTACCCAAAAAATTCTTCAACAGGGCGTGCCCCTCGGCCGTCAGGATCGATTCCGGGTGAAACTGCACCCCCTCCACATCCAGCTCCCTGTGACGGATCCCCATAATCTCATCCATCGATCCATCCTCATTCTCGGTCCAGGCGGTGATCTCAAACAGATCTGGCAGGGTCTCCTTCTCAATCACCAGCGAGTGGTAGCGGGTCGCCTCCATCGGATTGGAGAGCCCCCTGAAAACTCCACCACTGTTATGGTGAATCATCGAGGTCTTGCCATGCATGATCTCTCCAGCATGGACAATCTGTCCACCAAAGGCCTGGCCTATGGTCTGGTGCCCCAGACAGACCCCGAGAATCGGCAGCTCTCCTGCCATCTGGTGGACCACATCCAGTGAGATCCCCGCCTCGTTGGGGGTGCAGGGTCCGGGAGAGAGGACAATGCGCTCGGGGTTCAGCTCGCGAATTTCATCCAGTGAGATTCTGTCGTTGCGATGAACCTCAACCTCTGTCCCCAACTCGCCAAAATACTGGACCAGGTTGTAGGTAAAGGAGTCGTAATTATCTATCATCAACAACATCAGCAACTCCCCTCCCGGTCACCCAACCCCGCCTCTGCCATCTCCACCGCACGAAAAACGGCACGCCCCTTGTTCATCGTCTCCTTCCACTCCAGACGCGGAACCGAGTCATGAACCACGCCCGCTCCCGCCTGGATATGGAGCTCACCCCCCTTGATCACCGCAGTGCGGATCGCAATTGCAGTATCCATATTTCCGTTCCAGCCAATGTAACCAACCGCACCGGCATAGATCCCACGCTTGACGGGCTCCAGTTCATCAATGATCTCCATTGCACGGATCTTTGGCGCCCCACTGACGGTACCGGCCGGGAAGGTGGCACGGAGGGCATCCATCGCACTCATCCCACTCTTCAGTTTTCCGGTTACATTGGAGACGATATGCATCACATGGGAGTAGCGCTCAATCCTCATCTTCTCGGTCAGTTCCACCGACCCGATCTCTGCCACACGCCCCACATCATTGCGCCCCAGATCAATCAACATCAGATGTTCCGCCAGCTCCTTTGGATCCGCCAGCAGCTCCTGCTCCAGTGCCCGGTCCTCCTCCTCGGTATGGCCACGACGCCGGGTTCCGGCAATGGGACGCACGGTGACAACCCCATCCTCAACCCGGGTCAGAATCTCCGGTGATGAGCCCACCACCTGAAAGTCATCCAGTTGCAGATAGAACATATAGGGGGAGGGGTTGAGGGTACGCAGTGCCCGGTAGAGGTTGAGTGGTGGTGCCTGGAAGGGGATGGAGAGTCGCTGAGAGATCACCACCTGCATCACATCCCCCTCAACAATATACTCCTTGATCTTCTCAACTGCGGACTCAAAGCGCTCCTGGGTAAATCCGGAGACAAAATCCCCCTCCTCTACCCTGCGCGGAGGGGAGTGCTCTTCGACCGGCATGGCATTTCCGAGTTGCAGCGTAATCTCGTCCAGACGCTGCTGCCCTCTTCTCCAGGCATCTTCAGCCTGCGGGTCCACGTGGATCACAATGTGCAGCTTCCCGCTGAGGTTATCGAATACCAGCACCTCCTCCGAGACCATCAGCACAATATCGGGATTGCCCAGGGGATCCACCTCCGGGAACTCGGAGAGACGCTCCTCGATCAGGCGCACTGTATCGTAGCCAAAGCAGCCCACCAGCCCGCCGGTAAAGCGGGGCAACCCCTCACACTGCGCCACATCAAACTGCTGGCGGTACGCCTCAATCCAGCTCAGTGGATCATCACTTTTGATCGACTCCACCTCAACACCATCACTCTCTACCGTGATCTGGTGTCCGTGCACTCTCAGAATGGTCCTGGCCGGTAGCCCGATAATGGAGTAACGCCCCCACTTCTCTCCCCCCTGTACCGACTCAAAGAGATAGCTCCAGGGACCATCGGCCACCTTCCTGTAGGCAGAGAGTGGGGTATCCAGGTCAGCAAGGATCTCCCGGGTCAACGGGATCCGGTTATGCCCCTTTTCGGCAAGGTCATGGAAGAGTTCCTGCTTCATCAATCCACAAAGAGAGCGGCGAGCTCATCCATCGAGTCAATCACGGCATCCGGATTGTAGTCCCGGATATCCTCACCATGGTTATAACCATAGGACATGCAGACAATGGAGAAGCCGGCTGCCCGTGAGGCCTTCACATCGCTCATTGAGTCCCCAATCATGAGTGCCTCGCCGGGCTCAACACCAAAATAGTCAGCCACATGGAGCAGTGGGCCCGGATCGGGCTTTTTCACCGGCAGGGTATCGCCACTAACCACAATCTCGAAATGGTCGATAATGCCGAGATCACGCAGAATTGGCAGCGTATAGCGTTCCGCCTTGTTGGTCACACAACCAATTCGCAACGGTTGCTCCTCCAGCCATGCCAACCCCTCCTCCACACCGGGATAGAGTACACTGCGCTTGCTGGTGTTCTCGGCATAGAGCTCCGAGAAGATGGGGAATGCTTTCTCAAACAACGCATCCTCTGGCTCACCATCCAGCGAATCGGTCAGTGCACGCCGTACCAGACGCTCCACACCATTACCCACCCAGTGGCGGACCCGCCCCTCCCCGCGCGCTGGCATCTCGAGCTGACTCATCATCTCATCCACACACCAGGCAAGGTCCGGTACGCTATCGACCAGGGTGCCGTCCACATCGATCAGCACCATCTTTGGGAGTTCCAATCTATTCATGGTTTCGTATTTTCAACGCAAAGACGCGAAGGCGCAAAGAATTTAAAGAGTTTATAGTCGATTAACAATCCGTTTGATCCCATGCTTCATCAAAGGTGCATTGAAGTTCAGCAATAATCCAAGCCGCTTGCCAGACAGCCTCAGGTAAGAGAGCAGTTGCGCTTCGTGAACCGGTAGCACCGTTTCTACCACCTTCAATTCAACAACCACCTTATCCTGCACCAGCAAATCCATGCGGTAAGCTACATCAAAGACTACACCCTTGTATTCTGCCTTTAGGGGTACCTCTTTGTGACACTCAATGCCTCTAAGCTGCAGCTCTCTTAACAGGCTCCCCTGATAGACCGATTCCAGCAATCCTGGACCCAAAGTACGATGTACCTCAATTGCGGCATCAACAACCTCTTTCGAAATCTGATCTTCGGTCAACCTTTGCGCTCTTTGCGTCTCTGCGCCTTTGCGTTGTATGCTGTTTAAACTGTGTACAATGTCAAACAGAGGCCTTGGCCAGCTCGTCGCGCATCTCCTTGATAATGGAGTCGTAGTGGTTGGGGTCAGAGTCCTGGCCTGCACCAAAGATGGCGGAACCGGCAACAAATGTATCTGCACCCGCCTCACGAATCTCACGGATGTTATTGGCCTTGACGCCACCATCGATCTCCAGACGGATGTCGTAGCCACTCTCATCGATCATCTTGCGTGCCTGGCGCAGCTTGTCCATGGTTGCAGGGATGAAACTCTGCCCCCCAAAACCCGGATTGACCGACATCAGCAGGATCATGTCCACCTTGTCCATCACATAATTGAGGTGCTCCAAGGGGGTTGCAGGATTGAAAACCAGGCCCGACTTGCAATCGTGCTCCTTGATCAGCGCCAGTGAGCGATCAATATGTTCGGATGCCTCAGGGTGGAAGGTGATATAGGAGGCACCCGCCTTGGCAAAATCGGGAATAATTCGATCCACCGGCTTGACCATCATATGGACATCGATCTCGGCAGTGACACCATGGTTACGCAGCGCATCACAGACCAGTGGTCCAATGGTCAGGTTGGGAACATAGTGGTTGTCCATCACATCAAAGTGGACAATATCTGCTCCTGCAGCCAAGACGTTATCAACCTCTTCTCCCAATCTCGCAAAATCTGCCGAGAGAATGGAGGGGGCAATCAGATTCTCTTTCATAGTGTTTCCTTCAATCGATTCAGGGGGTAAAAAAGGGCAACTTTACAGGATGAGCATGAACTTTTCAGCATCTACCCGCTCCTTGATGCCTCCTCGCTACCATGAGGAGACAGGATTTCTTTCGATCGCCAAACTGAGCTTACAACCCCTGCACCACCTTCTCTACACCCCAAGGCTCAATGCTTCTTTTTGGACTCCTGTATCGCCTCATAGGCCATGCGAATCTGATGGGTCTTCTCTGTGGCCATCTTCATCATCTCCTCAGGCAACCCCTTGGCAACCAGTTTATCCGGATGGTGCTGGCTCATCAGACGACGGTAGGCACGCTTGATCTCTGCATCGGTGGCATTCGGCTTCACCCCAAGAGTCTCATAGGCACCCTCCAGCGTGGGCCTCCCCCTGGTGTCCACCCGCCCCCCGAGCCCTGCCCGAACCATCGACTCCAGCTGGTCATAGAGCCCACGCGGGATACCCAGAACCGAACTGATATGGAGCAGTATCTTCTTCTCTGCCGGATGGAGAACACCATCGGCATAGGCAGCCTGAATCTGGATCTCCATGAACATCTGTATCAGGGTGGTGCGTCGGCTCGCCTCCTGGCGAAACTGCTGCAGAAGATCATCCAGAGGAAAGTCGTGTTTCTTCCCCTCATTGAACAGCTTCTCTGCCGCCTTGCGCAGACTTGCATCCAGCTGAAGATGGTCCATCACCGCCCGCGCCATACGGATCTCGTCACTGGTGACCCGCCCATCAGCCTTGGCAACATGCCCCATGACCGAGAAGGTTGCGGAGAAGAATGCCGTCTGCACCCGCTGCTGGTTGCCGATCCCCCACCCCTTGGAGGAGGAGACACCACGCATCCCCTTGTCAAAATTGTGTCCGAAAGTGGCGCCAATCAATGCGCCCAGGGGGCCGCCCAGCATAAAGCCAAATGCACCGCCCAGTATTTTTCCTGCCCAACCCATCTGCTATGTCCTCATTTCTCCTGCATGGAAGAGCAGCCTTGGCAGGCTCTCCCCATCAAAATGGTCCACCTGAACCCGACTGACCCCTGCATTGGGGATCTGCAACCGAAACATATGTTCCATCGGCATGCCCAGTATGTGGCTCAAAATCATCCGCATCATCCCCGCATGGCCAACCACCAGCAGGTGCTCGCCACGATAACGCTCAACCACCTGCTCCCACTGATGAATCACCCGGTTGCTGAAATCATGCAGGGTCTCTGCCCCTGGCGGGGTATTGTTTAGCGGGTCCTTCCAGAAGCGGAACAGGATATCGGCATCCTGATCCATCAGCTCCCGGGCTGTCCTGCCCTCCCATTCACCAAAACCAATCTCCATAAAATCTGCGCTCTCCTCAAGCGGTAGCCGCTCTCTCTCTGCAAGCTCTCTGGAAAATGCACTGCAACGACTCAGTGGTGAGGTAACAATCCGATCCCATGGGGCCTGATCCCCCACTGCCTTGCGCATCTGATCCCACCCCTTGCTGCTCAGGGGGTCATCAATCTGTCCACGGTAGCGACGCCCCCCCTCCGGTTCGCCATGGCGCAACAGATCGATCGTGGTTGTTCCACTGAAACTCATTCAGAACTCCTGGCTGGCTGTTATTGCGTGTATCCAGAGAGGACCAGCAGTGCCAGAAGGGTTACCCAGACCACCTCGGAGCGTCTCACCATCTCCAGCGCATCCCACACCTCCTGAAGGTCTCTTGTATCCTCCAGCGAGCTGGGCTTCTCCTTGACAGGACCGAGGCGAATTGCCCCCAATCCGGCATGGATCAGGATTGCATGGTTACTGTTCCAGTCACCTGCATGCTCACGGATGCGACGGAAGGAGGAGGGGAAATCCCCCACCATCGCATAGCTGATGGCAGCCAGATGGGCTGCGGGCCAGGCCAGCAGCTGATTGATACGCACCACGAGTGGCTCGGGGCTCCCGTCCCCATCGCTCTGAGCCGCCTCCAGCTGCAGTGCAAGACGCACCAGCAGCCCCCCTGTGGGGCCCAGCAGGATAAACCAGAAGAGGACTGAAAAGAGACGCTGGTTGGCCTCAACCAGAACCGCCTCGGTCAGTGCACGAACAATGTTGCGCTCACACTGTGGCAACTCACCATCCAGCAGCCCCTCGGCATGGAGGATTCCACCCTCAATATCGTCCCGTGACCAGCTCTCAAGTACCCCCTCCACCTGTCCACGAAGATCCCTCGGACCGAGCGAGAGGACAAGAACCACAACGCTGAAAAGCAGCTCAGGCAGCCATCCTCCACTGGCCATCCAGCTGCTCAGCTGATGCACCAGCAGCAGCGGGAGAAACAGGGTCAACAGTGCAGAGGCTGTTCCGACCCACTCCCCCTGAATGGACTGGTGACGAGCCACCCACTGGTTCCAGAGAGAGAACCACTCCAGGTTCCGGTACTCATCCAGGTTCCGGTAGAAACGCTCAATCCCCAACGTAATCAGTATTGCCAGCAGTGTCACTCTACACTCTCCATCATTCTGAACAGCCGTTCCCACTCAAAGGCAGGACCCGGATCACTCTTTCTTCCCGGTGCAATCTCCGAATGGCCCACAATTCTCTCCGCAGTAATCCGAGGATACTTCTCCCTTATGGAGTGAATCAACACCTGTAGCTGCCGATACTGCGCATCGGCATAGGGAACATCATCAGCCCCCTCCAGTTCAACCCCAATCGAGAAATCATTACAGCGCTCTCTGCCCTCAAAAGAGGAGACCCCGGCGTGCCAGGCACGTGACTCCAGTGAGACATACTGTACCAGATGGCCATCCCTGCGGATAAAGAGGTGGGCAGAGACACGAAGATCTCTCAGCAGCTCAAAACCATCCTCCTCCCCACCAGTAAGACGGTTGGTGAAGAGTCTCTCAACATAGGAGGTGCCAAACTCTCCGGCCGGCAGACTGATGCCATGGATAACCAGCAGATCCACCTCCTCGCCTGCCGGGCGCTGATCACAGTTGGGGGAGGGTGTTCTCTCCACCCCCAGCACCCACCCCTCAGTATCAATCACCAGTGGAGAGGGGACAGTTCCCAATTGCGTCAATCCCTCAACCCTTCTTGCAGGATCCAGAGATTTCACACATCCCCTTCAGAACCATATCGGTGAAACTGACAATCCCCTGCACCTGCCGATTCTCAACAACCGGTGCGCGGGAGAGGCCAAAGCGCTCAAACAGCCTGGCACAGTATCGAATATCCATATCGGGATCTACCGTAATGACCGGCTTCGACATGATCTCGTAGACATTCACCCGCTCTGGCGCCCGATTCTTTGCCAGCACCAGCCGTGCTATATCGGAGATCAAAAGGATCCCAAACTCATCATCCTCATGACGCTTATCCACGATCAGAGACTTGTTCTCCACATGGCTCATCTCTGCCAGCGCCTCCGATATGGTTGCGAGCCCATCTACAAGATCAAAATCTCTCTTCATGACATCCCTTGCACGGATGACCTTCCTGTTACTATCCATTAGATCTGCTCCTCTACCACGTCTGTCAAACTCTCGATCTGGCTCGAGATTCCGATCACATCCTCAACATCAATCTGAAACACCATCCCGGTCCCGGGCCTGTCAAATCCACCGGCCTCTCCAATCGTCTCCAGGATATGGCGACTGAGATGCTCCTCAACAATAAACAGCAGCATGTCACGGTTGGTCTCCAGGGTGAGCCCAAAAAATGTCTTGGCCTCCTTCAGCCCCTCCCCTCTGGCATGGTTGACCACCGTGGCGCCTGTTGCCCCCGCCTCCCGTGCAGCATGAAGGACCTTCTTCGTCTTGTCGTCTTCAACCAATGCGATCAATAACTTGAAATGCATCTTCTCTCTCCTGTAATCAG
>CAZYJG010000063.1:0-8542 GCA_964647745.1 uncultured Piscirickettsiaceae bacterium | reverse complement strand
CCTTGAGGAAGGGGTACCCCGCATAGAGCAGGGTTGGGGTTGCCAGCGCAAACCCAAGCCAGTGGAACCAGCTGCGAAACTCCCCCTGATCTGCACCGCTATAGAGGGCAATGGAGATCCAGAGCAGATTCATCATGGTGAACCCGGCAAAGACAAGACGGTAGAGCAGTGAGCGATCCCGCTTTCTCAGCCTCCCCTCTGCAGTCTCCGGATCAAACGGAACTGCCGCGTACCCTATACTGGAGAGGTGCCGAATCAGCTCGGAGAGCTTGACCTGTGACGGGTCCCAGCGCAGGTGGAGCCGCCTGCCGGAGAGGTTGACCCTCGCAGAGACTACCCCGGGGATCGGCTGCAGGGTGCGCTCAATCAGCCAGACACAGGCTGCACAGTGGATACCCTCCACCAACAGATTGATCTCGCGCAGGCGCTCATCATCCCCGATTGTCTCTACATACTCCTCCTGAACCTCTTCCAGATCGAAGAGGGCGATCTCTTCGGGTAGCTCAGGAGGAGGCGCCAGCAGTGTTCCATCAGGGGTGCGCTCGTAGAACCCCTCCATGCCGGCATCATGGATCGCCTGGCAGACGCTCTTGCAGCCATGGCAGCAGAAGGTTCGATCCTGCTGCTGAATGGTGCCTGTTACAACACCATGCTCGGGCAGTGGAAGACCACAGTGGAAGCACCCCCCCTCTTGATGTCCACTCATTCAGCGCTGCCTTGAATTGTGTCGAACTCAGGATTCCTTGACAGAGATCCGCTGCTCAATTGCATATTCATCCTCACCGAGCCGCAGGGTCAGCAGCAGGTCCCACACACCCTTGAGCGGGAGGGTATAGCTGGCCCGGTAGAGACCCGGCTCCACCTCTGCCACAGGGACGGAGAGGTCCTGATCACGATCCGATGGACGATAGAGCTGTAGCGCCCCGCCCAGTCCCGTCACCGGGGCTCCCTCTCTGTCTGCAACCGTGACATTGAGCTGGGCCAACTGGCCGGAGACGGTTACACCGGGATCCATATTCACATTCCACCCCAACCGCTGACGTGCCTCCATAAGCTGCAGGACCGTGCGCTCATAGTCCCTCCCCTGCTCGTAATAGTCATCCTTGACCAGACCGGGGCTGGTTTTGAATGCAGTGACAATCATCCCGATGTTGACCGCAAGTACGACCACAAGAAGAACGATCCACCCAACCACCCATGGGTTGCGGAAGGCCTGCTTGTTGGATTGTGACAATAAACTCATCTCTTCTATTCCATATCCTGATATACGTTAATGTTAATGTCGGTAGGCTGACCTATCGTGGCCCCAGAAACATGCTCTCATACCTTGAGGTCAACTCCGGTTTCTCCACCCCCTGAAGCCTGAAATTGACAGGGACAGACTCCTCAGTCACCTTGCTGTGCGGCAGTCGCAGATAGACTGTATAGGGGGTCACCCTGCCTGGGCGTGCAAAGAAGGGCTCCTCTGCACCCACCAGCTCAACCCCCTCAAGACCATCGGTCGTAACCCGAACATGCATATCCTCATGGGTCTTATTGAGGATTTTCAACTCATACTTGTTCTGGATGGATCCATCACTCAACTGCACATAGAGTGGGGAGCGCTCATGCAGCACCTTGATCTCCAGCCCTGTGATTGTCATCAACCCATAGAGGATGCCAACAAAGGCAATCGACATGATCCCGATATAGACCATTACCCGGGGACGTTTCATCAATGGTGGCACATTCTTGCCTTCGAGCGCATCAACAGACTCATAGCGGATCAACCCATGGGGCTTGTTGATCTTGTCCATCACCGAGTCGCAGGCATCGATACAGAGCGCACAGGTGATACACCCCTCATCCAGCCCATGACGAATATCGACCCCGGTCGGACAGACCGCAACACACTGGTTGCAGTCGATACAGTCCCCGTTCCCCTCGACCGTCTTCCCCTTCTTCAGCCGTCCTCGTGGCTCACCACGATTGATGTCATAGGTGGGGATCAGCGACTCACGGTCCAGCATCACCGCCTGGATACGTGAATAAGGGCAGAGCCAGAGACAGGTCTGCTCTCGCAGGAAGCCAGCAAGAATGTAGGTGCCCGCAGTGAACAGGCCCAGCGTAATCCAGGCAGGTGTAGATGCCTGCATCGTGAAGTAGTCGATCCAGAGCTGAAAGGCATCAGTAAACCAGGCCACAAAGCTGAGACCGGTCAACATCGAGATCAGCAGCCAGGCGGCGTGCTTGCGCACCTTGGTCCAGATCTTTGAAAAGTTGTATGGGGCCTTGTCCAGCTTCTTGCGCTTGGCCGGCGCCCCCTCCAGCTTCTCCTCAATCCAGGTAAAGGCATCTACCCAGATGGTCTGGAAACAGAAAAATCCGCAGTAGACACGCCCGAAGAGGGTTGTTACCACCGCCAGCAGAATGGCCAGAAACAGCAGCACCAGAGAGAGCATCCAGACATCCTGTGGCAATACCGTGATATCAAAGATATGGTATTGGCGGCCAGGGATATCAAACAGAATCGCCTGCTGGCCATTCCAGCGCATATAGGGGCCAAGAAAGAAGAAGATCCAGGTTGAGGCTGCCAGCCACTTCAGGGTACGGAATCTCCCCGGCATCCGTTTGGCATGGATGGTCTCGCCACCGGTATTGACCTTCCACTCCTGGCTCTCTGCATAGAGCTCATCAACCGCCTGTTTATGCTGCTGTTGCTGTTCCGCCTCTGACATAAGAATGGCTCCCTTGTTGACTTCCCAAATAATGGCCTGGGATTATATCAACCATCTGTTTCTGAACGGTTTCAATAACCGAGAATATTATCATTAATCAACGAAAAACGAGGGGGAGCAGTCTGCACTGCTCCCCCTCGGGTCTCTCTATTGATCGAACTAATTAATCGTCAGAGTGGGTGGTGTTCATCAGCTTGCGCAGCTTCAGCGCAAGATAAACAACGATCACTGTGGTAACAGCCACTGTTGCGATTGAACCAATCAGTACCCAATCAAGATCCTGTCCTGAAAACATATCCATCTTCAAAGTCCTCTTGCAAAGCCCCCTTCACTGCTTTGTGGTGAAGGGGGTGTTATCAACGTTTACTTGCCGCCACCCAACTGGTGTACATAGACCGCAAGCTTCTTGATGGCGCCATCATCCAGCCCCTTTCCAATTGGACCAAATGCAGGCATCACTGCATTACGGGACTGAGGATCCATTACCTCGCCATTTACACCGTGGGTAATGGTGTAGCGGACGCTATCAGCACCGCCCGGGGCAAAGCGCCAGATCTTGTCTGTCAGATTGACACCAGGAAGGTTGACACCATTCATCGCGCCACTGCCATCAGCACCATGACAGGCGAAACAGCCGCCCTTGGTAGGCTCCATGAAGAGCGCCTTGCCGACCGCATCCTCACCACCCTCACTCAGGGCCATTACATGGTTAGTAAGCGAGTCAATCTCTTCGCCGCTCAGGCGTGAACCGTATGGTGTCATGATTCCCTTGCGACCATTGGCGATGGTGGTCTGGATCGCCTCAATGGTACCACCGTAGATCCAGTCATCATCCGCCAGTACAGGATAGCCACTCTCGGATGCTGATGTTGCAGCATTGCCTGCACCACCAGAGCCGTGACAGGCTGCACAGTAGTCACCGAACAGTACCTTGGCTGAACGAACCGCATAGTTCTTCAGATCATCGTCTGCAAGAATCATTGCAGCGGTCATCTCTGGCTTGTTGATCTGGTTCTCCCACTTGGAGCGGGTTGCATCAATTGCAGCCAGATCATTCTTGTACTCGCCAATAGCCGACCAGCGCTGCTCCTTGCCATCAACCTCCATGGTCAACATGCCGCTGGTGTATCCAGACAGTGTTGGCCAGGTTGGATAGAGCAGGCCATACAGAACGACACCAATCCAGCTGGCATGGAAACCGATTCTCCACCAGTTGGGTGGATCATTGGTCAACTCGCGCAGGCTGTCATCCCAGAAATGACCTGTATTACTTTCGTTTGGAAACGGATTATTTTCACTCATTTGTTTTCTCCGTGATTTTCTGTCAGAGAGGAATCTCCATCTACCCCATCAACGAGGTAGCGCTGGGACTCCAGTCTCTCCTTATTCTTTGGATGGAAGACAAAGAGATAGGCCACAACCATCACAACTGCCACCAGTACGGTAACGATCAGTCCAACCCAATCATTGACTGTCAAGGCAGCCCAGTCGGTATGGAAGTAGCCGCTCTCTTTACTCACGATCAACTACTCGCGATATGTCTTGCTGTAGTCCAGCTTGGCCATGGTTCCAAGAACCTGAAGGTATGCAATCACTGCATCCATCTCGGTCTTGCCGGCAAGCTGCGCATTGGCACCCTCGATATCAGAGTCGCGGTAAGGGACATTGCCCACACCAGGCATCATCTGCATCACCCTCATGTGACTCTCAATATCGTGGCCATCCAGACTGTTCTCGGCCAGCCATGGATAATTCGGCATGACGGACTCGGGAACAACAGAGCGTGGAGCAAGCATATGCTGGCGGTGCCACTCATCAGAGTACTTGCCACCCACACGTGCCAGATCAGGTCCGGTACGCTTGGATCCCCACTGGAATGGGTGGTCATACATCGACTCGGATGCGAGTGAGTAGTGACCATAACGCTCCTTCTCATCACGGAAAGGACGAATCATCTGCGAATGACAGAGGAAGCAGCCTTCACGAATATAGACCTCACGTCCAGCCAGTTCCAGAGCAGTGTAGGGACGGATCCCGTCACCAGCCTTCCAGGTCTGCAGGGTATCGTTCTCGCCACGTTGCCAGACGATCTCAGGGGCATTGTTGTGCTCCATGGTCTCATCAATAGTAAAGAGCGGGACGATCTCGACCAGGCCACCGACAGAGACGGTAACCAGGAGGAAGAGCAGCATCAGGATTGCGCTACGCTCAATCTTGTCCTGCAGTTTGGTTGAATAAATCTTATCAGCCATTGTTCTACTCCTTGCCTTAAGCTGTACGGTTGCCCTGACGGACAGTCATAACCACGTTGTAAAGCATTACAACGCCCCCAAGCCAGAAGATCAGGCCACCGATTGCACGCATCTTGTAGTAAGGCATCATCGCCGCTACAGACTCTGCAAAGGTATAGCTGAGTGTTCCGTACTCATCATAGTCACGCCACATCAGGCCCTGCATGATTCCGGATACCCACATCGAGGTGATGTAGACAACGGCACCAATGGTTGCCAGCCAGAAGTGGGTGTTTACCAGCTTCGCGGAGTACATCTTTGTATTCCAGAGCTTCTCAATCATGTGGTAGAGCGCACCCGCTGCAACCATCACAACCCAGCCCAGTGCACCAGAGTGTACGTGGCCCACAGTCCAGTCTGTATAGTGAGAGAGTGCGTTTACTGTCTTGGAAGACATCACCGGTCCCTCAAAGGTAGACATTGCATAGAATGCGAGGGAGACAATCAGGAAGCGCAGAATGTAGTCATCACGCAGCTTGTCCCATGCCCCGGAGAGGGTCATCATTCCATTTACCGCACCACCCCAGGATGGGATGATCATCGCCAGAGAGACAACCGCGCCCAGTGATCCGGTCCAGTCTGGCAACGCGGTATACTGAAGATGGTGAGCACCCAGCCATACATAACCGAACATCAGTGCCCAGAAGTGGATCACCGAGAGGCGGTAGGAGTAGACAGGGCGATTCGCCTGCTTCGGTACAAAGTAGTACATGATCCCGAGGAATCCTGCAGTCAGATAGAAACCTACCGCATTGTGTCCCCACCACCACTGGATCATCGCATCCTGTACACCCGAGAAGATCGAGTAGGACTTGAAGAGGCTTACCGGGATTGCCAGGCTGTTGACCACATGAAGATAGGTGATCATCACCAGCATTCCGAGGAAGAACCAGTTGGATACATAGATATGAGAGGTCTTCTTGTTGACCAAGGTCATCACGAAGTTGGCAAAGAAGCTCAGCCAGACCACGGCAATGGCCAGATCAATCGGCCACTCCAGCTCTGCATACTCCTTACCGGAAGTGATACCCAGTGGAAGCGTGATGACCGCTGAGACGATGATCAGGTTCCAGCCCCAGAAGGTGAACCAGGCCATGCCAGGGCTCCAGATGCGGGTACCACAGGTACGCTGCACCGAGTAGAAAGCCGTTGCCATCAACACGGAACCACCAAACGCAAAGATCACTGCATTGGTGTGAAGGGGGCGGAGACGACCAAAGGTCGTGTAGGGCAGGTCCAGGTTCAAGACCGGCCATGCCAACTCCGCTGCGATATAGAAACCAACCAGGGTTCCTACGACCAGATAGACGACCGCAGCGACGGAGAACCACCGTACGGTACTAAAGTCATACTTTTCTGCTGCTTCCACGAATAACCT
Organism: uncultured Piscirickettsiaceae bacterium; assembly: GCA_964647745.1. Lineage (GTDB taxonomy): Bacteria > Pseudomonadota > Gammaproteobacteria > Thiopontia. The sequence continues at coordinate 2,156 of CAZYJG010000063.1, read as the reverse complement.
CCCTAAGGGATCATGAAAAATTTGACATAAAAGACGCCACAAACCATTTTGATTACCTATTATTATGGTCTGAAGGCATCACCAGACATCTAAAATTGCTCTTTCGCAATTTATTTGCAGAATTTCGCAAATATATTAGCGTTTTGCAAGTTTCCGCGATCTTACACAGGTAATATAAACTTTTCAATAACAATTAATACCCCGGATGAGGTATCCATTCTCCATATAAACCATGCAGATAACAAGGGATTTCGGGGTTAATTTTTACCCCAATACATAATGTCTATCAATACCTTCTACTGGCACGACTACGAGACCTTTGGTGCCGATACCCGCAGTGACCGTCCGGTTCAGTTTGCAGGAGTTCGTACCGACCAGGAGCTCAATCCGGTCGGTGACCCCCTGATGCTCTACTGCGCACCTGCAGGCGATTTCCTCCCTCAGCCCGAGGCCTGCATGGTGACCGGAATCACCCCACAGGAGGCGCTGAAAAAGGGGGTTCCGGAGACAGAATTCATTCAGCGAATCCGTGAGGAGTTGATGGTGCCGGGCACCTGTGGCGTCGGTTACAACACCCTGCGCTTTGATGATGAGGTGACCCGCAACACCCTCTACCGAAACCTCTATGATCCCTACGAGCGGGAGTGGAAAAATGGCAACTCGCGCTGGGATATTATTGATCTGCTGCGCCTGACTCGGGCACTGCGCCCGGAGGGGATCGAGTGGCCCCACTACGAGGATGGCAAACCGAGCATGAAACTGGAGCACCTCACCGCTGCCAACGGTGTCGACCACGGCAGTGCCCATGATGCACTGGCCGATGTTCATGCCACCATCGCAATGGCCCGGCTGGTCAGAGAGAGACAGTCTCGACTCTACAACTATGTCCTCTCCAACAAGGACAAAAAGAGTGCCGCACAACTGCTCAACCTGCAGGAGCCCAAACCACTGCTCCATGTCTCCTCAATGATTCCCTCGGAACGGGGCAACCTGGCCGTGGTGCTCCCGATCGCCCGCCACCCCACCAACCCCAACGGAGTCATCGTCTATGACCTGCATGAGGATCCCACCCCGCTGCTGACCCTGGGTGCAGAGGAGATTCACCGGCGACTCTTCACCCGCAGTGATCAACTGCCGGAGGGGATTGATCGAATCCCGCTGAAGACCGTCCATCTCAACAGGTGTCCGGTTCTGGCCCCACTCACCACCTTGAACGAAGAGGCGCAGGAGCGCCTGGGCATCCAACTGGAGGAGCAGTTAAACCACGTCGCCCCACTACTCCAGGCCCCCTATCTTGCAGAAAAGGTGGCCAGGGTCCATCAACTCCACCCCTTCCCTGAGGAGCAGGATCCGGACCGAATGATCTACAGCGGATTCTTCAATGATATCGACAAAGGGGTAATGCAGCAGATCCATGCCCTCTCCGCTGAGGCACTGGCCACAAAGCCGTTCCACTTCCAGGATCCGCGTCTTGAAACTATGCTCTTCCGCTATCGTGCCCGCAACTGGCCGGAGAGCCTGAATGAGGAGGAGCAGCAGCGATGGCAGCGCTTCTGCCAGCACCGGGTTCTTGATGAGGATGGTGGCGGCACCATCCACTATAGGGAGTACCTGTCACAGATCGAGACCCTGGCGCAGGAGCACGCCAACAACCCGGACAAACTTAAGGTTCTACAGCAGCTTGCAGAATATGGAGAGTCCCTGACAGGCCAGTTCAGTCATTAAGCAACCCACTCTACAACCAATGTCGCTCTCAATTGGCAGGCCGGCTTCCGGCAGCCCAGTTCAGTGGATGCCATAAACCCATCCCTGGGGGCTTGACGGCGATATCCTTGTCGCCAACACCCCTGAACCGGACTACCGAAACCCTTCATTGCATCAGGTACAGTGTATGCGGTCGTAGTAGCGTGCCCGGTAGAGCAGCCGCTTTCTGGCCGGATCGGGATCATCCTCAAAGGCTGTCCGGTCATGCAGAACATTGTTGGCAATCAGCCCCCACCCCGGCTGCAGGGTGGCACGGAAGATCTGATCGGAATCCCCCTTCAACAGATTCTCCAGCCAGGCCACCGCCTCCAGCACCAGTGGATCCTCACTCCAGACGATATTGCGCTTGCGCATGGTATAGCGCATATGGAGATTACCGGCAGCGGTCACCA
>CAZYJG010000062.1:3712-8768 GCA_964647745.1 uncultured Piscirickettsiaceae bacterium | reverse complement strand
CTCACAGATAATGGCTTGGTCAATTTTGCCAACATCTCGGGAGGATGTGATGGAGCTGAAGTTAAAGGATATCGACATGGTTGATATGCTTGCATCTACTGCATACGGAGTTACTGCTGCCTTACTAGTGATTTTTTTCGTTGGTGTTGTAGTGTTTGCAGGCATGAGCCTGATAAGCGGAACAGAAATTTCCGCTATGCCAGCATATTTATTTGGATAGTGTAGTAGTAAGAGACAGAAGTTATCAGGTTCTCCTATATCTTCCGATACCTCCTGAGCCAGCAGATCATTAATGGTTTGCTGGTTTATTATGGCTGACTGAAGGACAGAAAAGGATCGTAAGGAGAAGGTAAACGGATTGGGCAGCTCTGTCTGGAGGCCGGTCAAGCCATTACGATTCTGGATTGAGCAGTCGTCGAATCCAGGGGAGAAGATCACTTGCCAGAAGTCCTCTCTCTCCATCCATTGCAGCAAGATCCCCGGCCTTTGCATGGATGCAGACTCCGATTCTTGCGGCCTCTCCCAGGCTGTACCCCTGGGCAATGAGTCCGCCAATGACCCCGGAGAGCAGATCTCCCATGCCGCCACTCGCCATTCCGGGATTACCCAGTGGACAGAGCTGATAGTGGCTGGAGTCGCTGGCAACGAGGGTGCCATTCCCCTTCAGTACAGAGACCCCTCCAAACTGCCCCTGAAGCTGAAAGATCGCCTCGAAGCGATTCTGTTGAATGGACCCTGTCGAACCCTGCAAGAGACGAGCGGCCTCGCCAGGGTGGGGGGTCAAGACCCAGTTTTCCCTCTTGCGAGGGGTCTGTGCGATCAGGTTGAGTGCATCGGCATCCACCACCATTGGCAGCCTCTGTTCCAGTGCGGATTCGAGCAGCTCTCTGGACCAGTGGCCCACCCCGAGGCCGGGGCCGAGAATGAGCACAGAGGCACGCTCAAGCAGTGGGCGTAGCTGCTCACGATTGTTAACTGGGTGAACCATCAGCTCCGGACGATCCAGATTGAGCAGAGCGGCATGGTCAGGGTGGGTAGCAACGGAGACTAGCCCTGCTCCGGTTCGTGCGGCTGCCTCTGCAGCAATTCGCGCAGCGCCCCCCATTCCCCGGTTGCCACCAATAATCAGGGCATGCCCCATCTCTCCCTTGTGGGTGCACCTTGCGCGCTGCCCCAGCTTTGCGGAGAGTGAAGAGATCTGCAGCAGCTCCCCGGATGGGGGGAGAAAATCGGTGGCGTTGATTCCAAGCCAGGCAAGCTCAACCTGACCCGCATGATCAGCCCCCTGCGCCGTGAATAGCCCACGCTTCAGCGCAATCATCGTGAGGGTGATATCGGCCCGGACAGCAACCCCCATTGGGACCCCACGATCTGCATCGAGTCCCGAGGGGGTATCGATGGAGAGCACCGGCTGCCCACTCCGGTTGATCCGCTCAACGGCATCACGCCATGCCCCCTGGAGCTCTCGATCCACCCCAATTCCAAGCATGGCGTCAACAAGCAGCCCCTGAGGTAGGGTCACCCCGGAAGAGAAGGGGGTGGGCACAATGCCACGAGACTCCATCTCCTCATAGGCCTGTAGTGCCTCCCCCTGGAGTGAGTCCATGTTCCCCAACTGGAAAATGGTGACGGAGATCCCCCGTGCCTTGGCGAGACGGGCCAATACATAGCCATCTCCCCCATTATTTCCGGTTCCACAGAAGAGGGTGATCTGCTGGGTGCTGGGCCAGTGACGCTTGATGCAGTCCAGCGCAGCCTGACCGGCCCGACACATCAGTGTATAGCCAGGGGTGCCAGCATCGATTACGGCCCGATCAATCTCCTGGACCTCCTGGGCCCGGTAGAGAGTAGAGGGGAGTGGCTGATTGGTACGCATTAAGAGACCCACCATAGCAGCCCTCAGGAGTCATCACAATCCTTGCCATGTGTATAGGGGGTTCGTATTGTCGAACATTGACATCCGGCCTGGATGGCCTATTCTGAGTCAGGAACAACAGGGAGTATTGCCATGGTAAATGTTCGTGCATTGGCGCTATCCATTGCCATTTTATGGGGCGGGTCGATGATGTTGATGGGGTGGATTGCCCCATTTGGATATGGTGAGCAGCTCGTCTCCCTGATGGGTTCTCTCTACGTTGGCTATCAGCCCGGGTTTGTCGGTGGTGTGGTTGGTGGTCTCTGGGGGGTAGTTGATGGCGGAATCGCAGGGCTGATTTTTGGACTGTTGTACAACTGGCTTGTATCAAAATTCCGGGATTAGGGTGTTGAGGGATTTGTCATGACGCTTCAGGATGTTCAGGAGATTTTGGGTTGATCTGGGCATGGTAGTTCTGTCGATACCCGTTAATGATCGACTCTTGCTGCCCCTGTTCCATGCCAATCGTATCGAGCGCCATCCTGGCCAGCTCCAGACTCGCCTCCATGTTCTCTGATACTACATCGGAAGCGCCAATCCTGCGCAGCGTCATGCACTGCTCCAGGCTGTGGCCACGGGCATAGAGGGGAATGGTTGGGCAGGAGCTGCGCAGGAACTGTACCAACCTCTCGGTTGCTTTCGGGTCGTTTAGGGTGATAATGACCGTATTCGCTCGGTATGCCCCACACATTTTCATCAGTTCTGGATTATGGGCATCGCCAAAATAGATGGGGTGCCCATCGGCACGCCCCTTTTCAACAGCGGCTGGATCATTGTCCAGCGCTATGTAGCTCTCTCCTGCAGTGTTCAGGATTTCACCAATTCGGTGGCCAACACGTCCGAATCCCACCAGGATGATGGAGGCATCCGCTGGCAACTCCAGCTCGGCCACTGCAGGCTTTGCCCTGGAGGACTCCCTTTTGGCGATTTTCTGGGCCCAGTGTGCCAGCAGGGGGGTTGCCAGCATGCTGAGCAGTACCACCACCAGTAACTGCTCGAACAGTCTGCTCTCTAGAAGCTGGGATTGGTGGGCCAGTGAGAAGAGGACAAGGGCAAACTCCCCGCTCTGTGCCAGCAGCAGCGAGACTGCAATGCCATGGTTCCTCCTCAATCCAAAGAGGCGGGTCAGCGGGTAGAGTGCCGCCACCTTGATCGCGATCAGCAGGAGTAGAATTCCAAACAGGAGGAGAGGGGTCTCCAGCAGAAGTGCCAGGTTGAGTGACATCCCCATCGACATGAAGAAGAGGCCGAGAAAGATCCCCCTGAATGGGTGGATCTCTGTCATCACCTGGTGTTTGTAGGAGGAGCCCGAGAGCAGCACTCCGGCCAGGAAGGCCCCCATTGCCATCGAGAAACCGGCATGCTCTGTGACCAGTGCGGCACTCAAGACAATCAGTACTGCGGTGGCAGAAAAGATCTCTGGGTTTCTGGTCAGTGCAATCTGGTGGAGAAGCGGGTGGAGCAGGTAATGGCCAATGGCAATAACAGCCCCCAGTATCAGCAGGGACTCCAGAACAGCCAGCCCGATATCGGTACCAATGCTCAACTCCGGTATTGAGAGCAGCGGCACCAGTGCCAGCAGCGGGACAACCGCCAGATCCTGTAGCAGCAGGATGGAGAAGGAGTTACGACCGTAGATTGAGGTAAGGTTTCCCTTCTCGGTTAGCAGCTGCAGGACAAAGGCTGTTGAGGAGAGGGCCAGTGCCAACCCGATCAGAATCGATGCCTTCAGCGTGACCGAGAATAGTAGGTGGGTGGCGAGAATGAGCAGCAGTCCGGTGACCAGAACCTGGGCACTACCAAGGCCAAATACCGAACGGCGGATTCTCCAGAGCATGGATGGCTTGAGCTCAACGCCGATCACAAACAGCAGAAAGACCACCCCGATCTCTGCAAAGTTGTGAATCTCTTCGGTGTTGGTGATCATGCCAAATCCTGCGGGGCCAACCAGCCCCCCCGCAATCAGAAAACCGGGGACGGCACCCAGTCGGGTCCACTGTGCCAGAGGGACCATGATGACAGCAGCTGCCAGCAGGATTAACAGATCGAAAAGGTGACCGTAGGGCATGGTAAGGGAGTGCTGCCGGTCAAAGCGCCTCACTCTTGGTAAAGGGGATGATCCTTGGTCCTATTGCGGTGGGCAGTCGATCCTGATAGCGCTGCTCGAACTGCTGCATTGCTGCAAGGAGCTCACTCTGAAGCCTGGCCTGGACACCCTCCTGCTCCTTGCCATGGAAGGTTACGGTACATGGGATGGGCTGCTCCAGATCGTCGTGTTGTGGGGAGGAGATTTCCGGTTTCCAGGAGATGGTGATCATTCGCCCCCCCTCGCCATCCTGTATCGCATGCTGCATGCTGTCGACGAACCAGAGTACATCCGGTTCAATGATGACGAAGTACTTCATGGAGGGGATGGGTACAAAGAGGTGGTCAGCCTTCACGCGGTTAAGCAGGGCATGGGCCAGGTTGTAGCTCTGTGCGGGGATCTGGTCATCATGACTGCTGTAGGGGGGTGGGGCGAAGAAGGTTTGGGTGCTGCGAGGTGCCATAGGATTCATAAACCAATTATCAGATGAAGAGAACCACATAATACAATGAATTTGCTGATGATCAATATTGGTGGTCCAGCTAACGGATTCGGGGGGGAGCAGGGTGCATTGTGGTAAAATGACGACTCCTCCCACCCCTGAGCCACGATCCCCATGTCCTCTCAATCCAAACCGTTGCCGGCGTTTCAAGCGCTCGGTATCAATCCCGCCGTGCTGCATGCGATTACCGAGATCGGTTATGAATCCCCCTCACCGATCCAGGCAGAGGCGATTCCGCCGCTGCTCGAGGGGCGTGATATCCTCGGACAGGCACAAACCGGTACCGGAAAGACAGCCGCCTTTGCACTGCCACTACTCTCAGGAATTGATCTGAAGGTGCGCAGGCCGCAGGTGCTGGTGCTGGCGCCAACCCGCGAGCTGGCCATTCAGGTCTCAGAGGCGTTCCAGCGCTATGCACAGCAGATGAAGGGGTTCCATGTGGTCCCCATCTATGGTGGTCAGGATTACCGTCAACAGCTGCGTGCCCTGGATCGGGGGGTGCATGTGGTGGTGGGTACCCCGGGGCGTGTGATGGACCATATGCGCCGCGGCA
>CAZYJG010000062.1:2201-3612 GCA_964647745.1 uncultured Piscirickettsiaceae bacterium | reverse complement strand
GTGCATGTGGTGGTGGGTACCCCGGGGCGTGTGATGGACCATATGCGCCGCGGCAGCCTCAAGCTGGAATCACTGCGCTGTCTGGTGCTGGATGAGGCCGATGAGATGTTGCGCATGGGCTTTATCGATGATGTGGAGTGGGTGCTGGAGCAGATCCCATCCGAACATCAGACAGCACTCTTCTCGGCAACAATGCCAAAGGCGATCAGTCGCATTGCAACAACCTATCTGAAGGATCCGGTGCTGGTCAGCATCAAGGCAAAGACAACTACTGTGGAGTCTGTGCGCCAACGTTACTGGATGGTCAGTGGGCTGCACAAGCTGGATGCACTGACCCGTATCCTGGAGGTGGAGGAGACGGATGGAATCATTATCTTTGTCCGTACCAAGGTTCTCACAACTGATCTGGCAGAGAAGCTCTCGGCGCGGGGGTTTGCCGCAGATGCACTGAATGGCGATATCCCGCAGAAGATGCGTGAGCAGACTGTAAACAAGCTAAAGGATGGGAAGCTGGATATCCTGGTTGCTACCGATGTTGCTGCTCGCGGGTTGGACGTGCCGCGTATCAGTCATGTCATCAATTACGATGTCTCCTATGATACCGAGTCCTATGTGCACCGTATTGGTCGTACCGGCCGTGCAGGCCGCAAGGGCGATGCCATCCTCTTTATTGCACCACGAGAGAAGCGCATGCTGCATGCCATTGAGCGCGCTACCAGGCAGAAGATTGAACGTATGGATCTTCCCAGTACTGAGGTAATCAATGATCGCCGGATCGCACGCTTCAAGCAGCGCATTACCGATACCCTGGCCAAGGAGGAGGATCTGGAATTTTATGGGAAGATCATCGAGTCTTATCGTATTGAGCATGATATCCCCGCAATAGAGATTGCAGCGGCACTGGCGAGCATGTCGCAGGGTGATAGCCCGCTTCTGGTTAAGCATCAGGAGCGAAAAGGGGGCAAAGAGAAGAGATCATCCAGGGAGAGTGGCTCCAGGCATGAGAGACGGTCTGCCGACACGGGAGAGCCCAGGCAGCGTCGTGAGCGGGGTAAAAAGAGGCAACAGCAGAAGGTAATGGCTGGTAGAGAGCTCTTCCGCCTGGAGGTTGGAAAGGAGCATGAGGTAGAGGCAGACAATATTGTGGGAGCTGTTGCCAATGTGGCTGGACTGTTTAATGAGGATATTGGCAAGGTCGAGATCCATCAGGACTACAGCACCATTGATCTGCCAGAGGGGATGCCAAAGGATATATTCCGTGAGCTGAGAAAGACCTGGGTCTGCGGCCAGCAGTTGCAGATCTCGCATATGGATGGTGGAGAGGGAGGACATCTCCCTCCACGCAGAAAAAAGTCTGGTGGGAAGAGGCCAGCGACAAAGGGGCGCAGACAGAAGAAGATGCAGGGTAAGG
>CAZYJG010000062.1:0-2101 GCA_964647745.1 uncultured Piscirickettsiaceae bacterium | reverse complement strand
CGGTGTGCCTCTGCAGCCTCTTCCAGTGGCAGTTGGTGGCTCAGGTGGACCCTGAGCTTTCCGGACTCGAATAGCTCCGTGCACTTATCCAGAATCTCTCTCTGGTGGATCCGCATCTCATGAAGGTTGGAGACCAGCGGAGTCAGCATCAACTCCTGTGTGATGCGCAGGTTGCGGTTGCGGGCACTCTTCCAGTCTGCATCTGAAGGGAGCTGCAGCAGTGTAATGACCTCACCATAGTTGCGTACCGCACGCAGGGAGTTGCTGAAGGTCTCACCCCCTACAGTATCGAAGACCATGTTGACTCCGCCACCCTGACTCCACTCGAGGGCGGCCTCGACAAAATCCTCCTCCCGGTAGAGTATGGCATGGTCGGCACCCAGAGCGGTTGCAAGCACAGCCTTCTCGGCTGATCCAACGGTTGTGCAGACCCGTGCGCCGATATTGGCGGCCAGTTGAATGGCCAGGTGGCCCACACCTCCGGCCCCGGCATGGATCAGAACCTCGTCCCCCTGATAGAGGGTGCCACGGTCAAAGAGTGACTCCCACGCAGTAATCAGGGCAAGAGGGGCAGTTGCGGCCTCCTCAAAGCTAAGGTTCTCCGGCTTTCTGGCAAGATAGCGCTCATCCACAACGGCCATCTCGGCATAGTTTCCGGTTTCACCACCGAGACCGGCGTTGAAGTAGTAGACGGCATCCCCGGGCTTGAAGCGTGTACACCCCTCTCCTGTTGCCCTGACGACTCCTGCGCCATCGCAGCCCAGGATATGGCGGGGGGAGTCGGGAAAATAGACCCCATTGGTTCGCAGCTTGGTATCAACCGGGTTGACCCCTGCAGCATGAATCTCGATCAGAACCTCATGGGGAGCACAGATTTCGGGTGTGGAAACCTCCTCCAGCTGAAGCTGGTCCGGGCCTCCCGGGGCGCTCATGGTAACTGCCTTCACTGTAGTGCCTCACGTGAACGGCGGGCGATCCGGCGGTAGCGTGGATCGGTTGCTGCAAGCAGACCACCAATCGACATGATCAGTACCCCCATCCAGATCCACTGGATAAAGGGCTTGTAGTAGACCCGCATCGCCCATGCATTGCTGTTCTTGATCGGCTCACCCATGGCGACATAGAGGTCGCGGAACAGCCCCTCATCAATGGAGGCCTCCGTCATCGGCATTCTCTGGACCGTGTAGAGCCGTTTCTCGGGGTGAAGTACGGCAACCTCCTGGTCGCTGCTGTCATAGACACGAACCAGCCCCTCGGTTGTGGTGTAGTTGGGCCCCTGGCGTTGCAGCATCCCCTCCAGGTGGAAGGTATATCCTCCAGCCTCGACACGGCTTCCCGGTTCCATCCGTACATCCTTCTCGATACTGAAGGCCGTGGTGAATCCAACCCCAAGGATGAAGATCCCCAGTCCGGCATGTGCAGTGAGCATCGCAACATGGCTACGTGACAGAGCGCGTACCCCTTTCAGGAATCCTGCCTTGTTGCCAGTAGAGCGATTCCAGAAATCCTGGAGCATGGTAGCGATGACCCAGACTGCAATGGCCGAGCTGAGGCTCAGCTGAATCGAACTCTCATTGAAGATCAGGTAGGGGAGAGAGAGACCGATGACCAGAGAGGCAATCAGTACAATCTTCTGTTCATTGACAACACGGGCTGCACGATCCGCCTTCCAGCGAATAACGGCACTGAGCCCGATCAGGAAGGACATCGGCAACATGATGGGAACAAAGACGGTATCAAAGTAGGGCGGTCCCACAGAGATCTTCCCCATCTCCAGGGCATCAAGAATCAGTGGATAGAGGGTGCCGATCAGTACCGTCAGGGTTGCCACCACCAGCAGTACATTGTTGACCAAAAGCAGGGTCTCACGGGAGAAGCTATCGAACTTTCCACCGCCGCGGATCATTGGTGCGCGCCATGCATAGAGCCCGAGCGAGCCGCCAATCACGATGCCGAGGAAGATCAGGATGAATACGCCACGAGAGGGATCTGCAGCAAAGGCGTGGACCGATACCAGTACACCGGAGCGGACCAGGAAGGTGCCCAGCAGGCTCAGGGAGAAGGTGAAGATGGCCAGCAGCACGGTCCAGACCTTGAATGC
>CAZYJG010000061.1:0-8772 GCA_964647745.1 uncultured Piscirickettsiaceae bacterium | reverse complement strand
CGGACAATAATATCCGGTGCAGAGAGGTCCAGCAGACGCTTCAGTCGATTATTACGGTTGATGACACGACGATAGAGATCGTTAAGGTCGGAGGTTGCAAAACGTCCGCCCTCCAGCGGGACCAGTGGTCTCAGCTCTGGTGGCAGCACAGGCAGCACACGCAACAGCATCCACTCTGGCTTGTTTCCGGACTCCAGGAACCCCTCAACCAGCTTCAGCCGCTTGGAGAGCTTCTTGGTCTTGGCCTCGGAGCGGGTCGCCGCCAACTCCTCACGAAGCTGTGCGGAGATCACCTGTAGATCCATGCCACGAATCAGTTGATCAATCGCCTCTGCACCCATGCGGGCATCAAACTCGTCACCCCACTCCTCAATCGCATCCAGATACTGATCATCGGTCAGCAACTGGCCACGCTCCAGATCGGTCATTCCGGGCTCAATCACAATGAATGACTCGAAGTAGAGAACGCGCTCGATATTCTTCAGGGTGATATCGAGCAACATTCCAAGACGGGAGGGAAGCGAACGCAGATACCAGATGTGGGCAACGGGACTGGCCAGGTCGATATGACCCATGCGCTCACGACGCACCTTGGAGAGGGTTACCTCAACACCACACTTCTCACAAACCACGCCACGGTGCTTGAGGCGCTTGTATTTTCCGCAGAGGCACTCGTAATCCTTGGTTGGACCAAAGATCTTGGCGCAGAAGAGGCCATCACGCTCCGGCTTGAAGGTACGATAGTTGATGGTCTCCGGCTTCTTGACCTCACCAAAGGACCAGGAACGGATCTTCTCGGGCGATGCCAGTCCGATACGGATTGCGTCAAAATCCTCAGTCTCTTGCTGAGCTTTCAAAAAATTGAGTAGGTCTCTCATTCTCTTCTCCTAATGAAACAGTTTCGTGGTCAGGGTCTATAGTCAGTTGTTTTGCAACTGCCCTTAATCCACCTGTTCCAAATCAATATCAATCGCCAGTGAGCGGATCTCCTTCAGCAACACGTTGAAGGACTCCGGCATTCCTGCATCAATTCTGTAGTCACCATCCACAATATTCTTGTACATGCGTGTACGACCGGAGACATCATCCGACTTCACAGTCAACATCTCCTGCAGAACATGGGAGGCGCCATAGGCCTCCAGTGCCCAGACCTCCATCTCACCAAAGCGCTGGCCACCAAACTGTGCCTTTCCGCCCAGTGGCTGCTGGGTAACCAGACTGTATGGGCCCGTAGAGCGGGCATGCATCTTGTCTGCCACCAGATGGTTGAGCTTGATGATATGCATCACTCCAACAGTGACCGGGCGATCAAAGGCCTCACCGGTCCGACCATCATAGAGTGTGGTCTGCCCACTCTCCGGAAGATCAGCCAGCTTCAGCATGTTCTTGATCTCACCCTCATGGGCACCATCAAAGGCCGGGGTTGCCATTGGAACACCCCTTCTGAGGTTACTGGCCATCTCCATCACCTCATCATCGGAGAGAGAATCGAGATCCTCATTCTGACCACTGACGTTGTAGACCTTGTCGAGGAATGTCCGAACCTTCTTGATTTCGGCACCACCATCGAGCATGCCTGCAATCTTGATTCCCAGCCCCTTTGCAGCCCATCCCAGGTGGACCTCCAGTACCTGCCCAATATTCATACGGGAGGGTACACCCAGCGGATTGAGAACAATATCAACCGGTGCTCCATCCTCGGTATGCGGCATATCCTCAACCGGAACAATACGGGAGATTACACCCTTGTTGCCATGACGGCCTGCCATCTTGTCACCCGGCTGGATGCGACGCTTGACCGCAACATAGACCTTGACCATCTTCTGGACGCCTGGGGCCAGGTCATCACCACCGGTGATCTTGCCCTTCTTCTCCTCATAGATGGTCTCAATCTCTTCGCGTTGCTGGGTGAGCTGCTCTCTGGCAAGCTCCAGCTTCTGGTTGACATCATCATTGCGCATCCGGATCTCGGACCACTTCTCACGACCCAGCTCCTTGAGATAGGTCTTGGTGATCTTGTCTCCAGACTTGATCGATCCCGGACCACCGTCCGCGACCTTGCCAACCAGCAGCTTCTCGAGACGCTGGAAGATATCCTCCTCGATAATCTTCTGTCTGGAGTTGAGGTCCTTGCGAACATCATCCAGCTCCAGCTCTTCGATATCGAGAGAACGCTTGTCCTTCTGGATCCCATCACGGGTAAAGACCCGAACATCCACAACGGTTCCAGCCATTGAGGACTTGGCTCGCAGCGAGGTGTCCTTCACATCGGAGGCCTTCTCACCAAAGATCGCACGCAGCAGCTTCTCCTCCGGGGTCAACTGTGTCTCACCCTTTGGTGTCACCTTGCCCACCAGGATATCTCCCGGATTGACCTCTGCACCGATATAGACGATGCCGGACTCATCCAGTCGTCCCAGTGCCGACTCTCCCACATTGGGGATGTCAGAGGTGATCTCCTCGGAACCAAGCTTGGTATCCCGGGCCATACAGGTGAGCTCTTCGATATGGATCGTGGTGTAGCGATCCTCCTCCACCACACGCTCGGAGATCAGAATGGAGTCCTCGAAGTTGTACCCATTCCATGGCATGAAGGCGACGGTCAGGTTCTGTCCCAGTGCCAGCTCACCCATATCGGTTGATGGGCCATCCGCCAGCACATCTCCACGTGCAATCAGGTCCCCAGGATTAACCAGTGGTCGCTGGTTGATGCAGGTATTCTGGTTGGAACGGGTGTACTTGGTGAGATTGTAGATATCAACCCCAGACTCACCGGCAACCGCCTCATCATCATTCACCCGGACCACGATACGTCCACCATCAACAAAATCGACTGTACCGCCACGTGTGGCAACCACGGCAACTCCGGAATCCACCGCCACATCACGCTCAATACCGGTACCCACCAACGGCTTCTCCGCACGCATGGTTGGTACTGCCTGGCGCTGCATGTTTGCACCCATCAACGCACGGTTTGCGTCATCATGCTCCAGGAATGGAATCAGGGATGCCGCAACAGAGACGATCTGTCGTGGAGAGACATCCATGTACTCAATCACATCCGGCGAGGCCATGGTGAACTCATTCTGGTAACGACAGGAGAGCAGGTCCCCCTGCAGTTTTCCGGATCCATCTGCCTTGGCACTTGCCTGTGCAATGTGGAAATTGATCTCATCATAGGCGGAGAGATACTCGATCTCATTGGTCACCTGACCATCCATCACCTTGCGGTATGGGGTCTCCAGAAAGCCGTACTCATTGGTACGTGCATAGACCGCCAGGGTGTTGATCAATCCAATATTGGGCCCCTCAGGGGTCTCGATGGGGCAGACACGTCCATAGTGGGTTGGGTGCACATCACGCACCTCAAAACCGGCACGCTCACGTGTCAGACCACCTGGCCCCAGCGCAGAGATACGGCGCTTGTGGGTCACCTCGGAGAGCGGGTTGACCTGATCCATGAACTGGGAGAGCTGACTGGAGCCAAAGAACTCCTTGATCGCTGCAGAGATCGGTTTTGCATTGATCAGCTCCTGGGGCATCAACCCCTCAGACTCCGCAATATTGAGACGCTCCTTGACTGCACGCTCAACACGCACCAGACCAATGCGGAACTGGTTCTCTGCCATCTCACCGACACTGCGGATGCGACGATTTCCGAGATTATCAATATCATCTACAACACCACGTCCATCCTTGATATCAATCAATGCCTTCATGACATCAACAATATCGTCATTGGAGAGGATACCCTCGCCATCCAGCTCGTCACGAGAGAGACGGCGGTTGAACTTCATTCTTCCAACTGCAGAGAGATCATAGCGATCCAGGGTAAAGAAGAGGCTGTGGAACAGGTTCTCTGCCGACTCCTGTGTGGGCGGCTCACCTGGACGCATCATGCGGTAGATCTCTACCTGGGCCTCCAGCTGCGTAGTGGTAACATCATTTCTCAGGGTATCTGAGAGATAGGCGCCCCGGTCCAGCTCATTGACAAAGAGTGTCTGGAATTCGGCAGCCCCAGACTCGACAATCTGTCCAAGCAGCTCCTCGGTGATCTCATCATTTGCAGCTGCAATCAGCTCTCCTGTCTCGGTATCAATCAAATCCTTGCCCAGGGTACGGCCCACAATGAACTCATCCGGAACCTCCAGAGAGGTAATTCCAGCCTTCTCCATCTCACGGATATGGCGTGCAGTAATTCTACGGCCGGTCTCTACCAGGGTCTTCTTGCCCGTCTTGATATCGAAGGCAGCAACCTCACCACGCAGACGCTCCGGAATCACCTCAAAACTTAGCCCATCCTTGGAGCAGAAGAAGCGATCGGTCTCAAAGAAACGATCCAGGATCTCCTGGGTCGAGAAGCCTAGTGCGCGCAACAGAATGGTTGCGGGCAATTTTCTGCGACGATCGATCCGCACATAGAGCAGATCCTTGTGGTCAAACTCAAAATCGAGCCAGGAGCCACGGTAGGGGATTACACGTGCAGAGAAGAGCAGCTTCCCGGAGGAGTGGGTCTTCCCCTTGTCATGCTCAAAGAAGACACCTGGAGAACGGTGCAGCTGTGAGACGATCACCCGCTCAGTACCATTCACAACAAAGGTGCCATTATCGGTCATCAGGGGAATATCTCCCATGTAGACCTCTTGCTCCTTGATATCCTTGACCACCTTGTTCTTGGAGCTCTTGTCATAGATGATCAGGCGCACCTTGACACGCAGCGGTGCGGCATAGGTCATTCCACGCTGCTGACACTCCTTGACATCAAATGCCGGGGTTCCGAGGCGATAGCTGACATACTCCAGTGCCGCATTTCCGGAGTAGGCCTCAATGGGAAAGATGGAGTTGAATGCAGCCTGCAGTCCACTACTCTTTCGATCCTCAACAGCAACCCCCATCTGCAGGAAATCCCGGAATGAATCCAGTTGGATTGCCAGCAGGTAGGGAACCTCCATCACATTTGGACGTTTGCCAAAGCTCTTGCGAATTCTTTTCTTCTCAGTGAAAGCGTATGCCATTGGAACCCTCTATCATCAATAAATATCGCGGGACAGGTAACCCTGTACCGCTAAAACTTGCCGTTCGCTGCAGCCCAGATTTGCTCTAGCCCAACAGCGCAAAAAGGCCGGCGGCAAAATGCCGCCAGCCAAATCGCAAAAACTGCGACTCAGTTGTCGAGATCAGCTTACTTGACCTCAACAGAAGCGCCAGCCTCTTCCAGCTGCTTCTTGAGATCTTCAGCCTCATCCTTGGAGACAGCTTCCTTGACAGGAGCAGGAGCAGACTCAACCAGAGCCTTCGCCTCTTTCAGGCCCAGGCCGGTTGCAGCGCGAACCGCCTTGATGACTGCAACCTTGTTGTCACCGAATCCGGCAAGAACAACGTCAAACTCAGTCTTCTCTTCAGCTGCACCGCCAGCGTCACCGCCTGCTGGAGCTGCCGCAACCGCAACTGCTGCCGCTGCAGATACACCAAACTTCTCTTCCATGTCAGAGATCAGCTCTACGACCTCCATCACACTCATGTTGGAAATGGCTTCCAGAATATCGTCTTTACTTACTGCCATTTTATTTCTCCTAAATACTAAAAATTTACTGTTGTGTCGGGAAATCCCGCCAAAATTTACTCAAACGTTGTTATGCAGCCTCTTTCGCATCACGAACCGCAGCAACGGTACGAACCAGCTTGCTGTGTGGCTCTGCCAGAGTACGAACAAACTTCTCGACCGGTGCCTTCATGACACTCATCAGCATCGAGATTGACTGATCGTAGGTAGGCAGACTTGCAACCGCGTCCAACTGGGAAGCATCCATCAAGGAGTCCCCCAAGGAGAGCGCTTTGACAACCAGCTTGTCATGCCCCTTGGCAAAATCCTTCATTATCCGAGCCGCACCACCTGGATCCTCCTGAGAGAAACCCAGAATCAGAGGCCCAACCAGCGCCTCATTCATGCATGCGTATCCAGTATCCTCAAATGCACGACGTGCCAGAGAGTTCTTGACTACCCTGATCTGCACACCGGCTTCGCGAGACTTGATTCGCAGCTCGGTCAGTTCTTCCACGGTGAGTCCACGATACTCAGCCGCAACAACGGAGAGTGCGGAGGCAGCAACTTCACTGACCTCTGCGACGACGGCTTTCTTCTGTTCAAGATTCAATGCCACGTACATTTCTCCTTATCAACCAAGAGCGGAGGGGAAGATAAACACCCCTCACTCTTTTGCGCACAATGCGCTCCAAGAACAACCTTTCTCCGTAGAGGGCAGTTGTTCACCCACGGCACAACAGAATTTCTGAGCACCGTCTGCGTGGGCGTCCGCCAGTTGGCAAACATTAAACCTTCTCAGGAACCCACGGTCTTTGACGACTGCTGAAGTTTTCAACAGTGCAAAGTCCTTGCAGGGCCAGAAAACAGCCTGGCCCTTATCTATTTTGTAGCTCTATTCCTATGCTTCCAGCGAACTCTGATCCAGAGCAAGTCCTGGTCCCATCGTAGTGGAGACCGTTACCTTTTTCAGGTAGACACCCTTGGCAGCACTCGGCTTCTTCTTGTTCAGATCTGCCAGCAGAGCCTGCAGATTTCCAATCAGCTGATCAGCCGAGAAATCGACCTTTCCAATGGAGCAGTGGATAATGCCCGCCTTGTCGGTACGGTAGCGAACCTGACCCGACTTTGCGTTATTGACCGCACCCGCAACATCCGGGCTTACCGTGCCAACCTTGGGATTTGGCATCAGGCCACGGGGACCGAGGATCTGTCCCAGCTTACCAACAACACCCATCGCATCCGGTGAGGCGATCACCACATCAAAGTTGAGATCACCGCCCTTGATGGTCTCGGCCAGATCATCCATGCCGACCACATCGGCACCCGCCTCTTTCGCTGCATCCGCATTCGCACCCTGTGCAAACACTGCAACACGAACCGTCTTTCCGGTACCGTTAGGCAGTACCGTAGAACCACGTACGACCTGGTCGGACTTGCGAGGGTCAACACCGAGATTGACACTCACATCAACGGCCTCTGTGAATTTCACAGAGGAGATCTCCTTCAACAGATCAAACGCCTCGGCCGCACCATACTGCTTCACGGACTCGACCTTCTCGGCAATTGCCTTTGCTCGTTTTGTCATCTTGGCCATCAGGACATTCCCTCCACACCTTCTACATTGAGACCCATGCTGCGCGCACTGCCTGCAATGATGCGTACTGCTGCCTCCATGTCATTCGCATTCAGATCCGCCATCTTGGTGGTTGCAATCTCTTCCAGCTGGGCACGAGTAACGGTTCCCACCTTCTTCATGTTGGGCTCACCACTGCCTGATTTGATTCCGGCAGCCTTCTTCAGCAGGATGGACGCTGGAGGTGTCTTGGTAATGTAGGTGAAGCTGCGATCGCTATAGACCGTAATCACAACGGGAACAGGCATTCCCTGCTCCAGGCTCTGTGTGGCCGCATTGAAGGCCTTGCAGAACTCCATGATATTGACACCATGCTGACCCAGTGCAGGACCAACCGGTGGACTTGGATTTGCCTGACCTGCAGGAACCTGCAGCTTGATATAGGCCTCAATCTTCTTTGCCATTAGTACTCTCCAAATATGGGTTCAGACGTTGGTGGCCACCTGTGATCAGGCCCCACTCAACTCCCCGTTACACAACCCCCGAGTGACCTGACAGGAGTCACTCAAGGTGAAAAATCTACCCCTTGGTCACCTGACCAAAGTCCAGCTCAACCGGAGTTGAGCGGCCAAACACCTGTACCGATACGGTCAGCTTGCTCTTCTCATAGTTGACCTCTTCAACAACACCATTGAAGTCGGCAAATGGCCCGTCAATTACACGCACCATCTCACCCGCCTCATAAAGCACCTTCGGACGTGGCTTCTCGATACCGTCCTGGATCCGCTGCAGAATATTCTCTGCCTCCTTATCTGTAATGGGGGCCGGACGGTCCACGGTTCCGCCAATAAACCCCATCACCTTGGGCACATCCTTTACCAGGTGCCAGGCCTGGTCATCCATTTCCATCTGGACCAGCACATAGCCGGGAAAGAATTTACGCTCACTCTTGCGCTTCTTTCCGTCCGGGCGCATCTCGACAACCTCTTCACAGGGAACCAGGATCTCTCCAAAAGAGTCCTCCATCCCCTCCAAGGCGATTCGTTCCTTTAGAGAACGCGCTGCCTGATGCTCAAACCCTGAATAGGCATGCACGACATACCATCTCTTTGCCATGATCCATTAGCTCCCTGTAAACATCCTGACTGCCCAGACCAACCCCATATCCAGCAACCACAACAGAATTCCAACAATGACCACCATCACCACAACCATCAGTGTGGTCTGCGTAGTCTCTTTACGGGTGGGCCAGACAACCTTGCGGGCCTCTGTTCTTGCACCAACAACAAACCCCCAACCAGAACGTCCTGTCTCGGTCTGCAGAGCAACAGCGGCACTGACACCAACCAGTACCAGCAATCCAAGAGTGCGAATCAGTGTTGAGTATTCCGACAACAGATAGAATGCCACCATTCCTGCCGTTAATATCAGTGCTGCAATCGCTAATTTAATCTTGTCCGCCACCGGGTTATCCTTGGGTTACCGCGAGCATGGCTCGTCGTGTTACTCGTCTTGTCCCTAAAAAACAATCTGTTCCAGCTTCAATAAATGGCAGGCCAGGAGGGAATCGAACCCCCAACCTGCGGTTTTGGAGACCGCTGCTCTGCCAGTTGAGCTACTGGCCTTTTATTCCTGGAACCTCAAAACGGAGGCG
>CAZYJG010000060.1:0-8889 GCA_964647745.1 uncultured Piscirickettsiaceae bacterium | reverse complement strand
TCTTCAACCAATGCGATCAATAACTTGAAATGCATCTTCTCTCTCCTGTAATCAGCAAATAATCAACCTTTTTCCCTGTCCTGACAATAGAGCCGCCCTAACTTTTCTCTCTCGTATCACGACGTGCCACCCACTCCGAGAGCTGGACATAGCCCAGTACCGCAATGATCGGGAAGAGGCTGGCAAACGCAATCAACCCAAAACCATCCAGCATCGGGCTGCGACCCGGTACCGAACTGGCCAACCCAAGCCCCAACGCAGCCACCAGCGGCACAGTTACCGTTGAGGTGGTTACCCCACCCGAATCATAGGCCAGTGCCGTGATGAATCTGGGGGCGTGGTAGGTCTGGATCAGCACCACAATGTACCCCGTAATAATGAAGTAGTAGAGCGGGGTACCCACCACAATTCTCCATGCACCCAGCGCAATCCCGACAGCAACCCCAATGGCAACTGCCACTCGCAGTCCGTTGGCCGATACTGTTCCACCCGATACATCTTCCGCCTTGAGGGCAACTGCAAGCAGCGAGGGTTCAGCAATGGTGGTGGAAAATCCAATGGTCGCTGCAAACAGATAGACCCAGATATAGTCCTGCCACTGCAGCTGTTCCGGATTCCCCTCTGGATCACCCAGAATGAAATAGGGGTCCGAGAGCTGTGCGGCCATCTGCTCTCCCAGTGGGAAGATCGCCTGCTCCAGCCCCATCAGAAAGATCGAGAGCCCCAGCAACACATAGAAGAAGCCAACCAGTACCTGTTTCAGATTACGGATCGGTTTGCGTATGACAAACAGCTGAAAACCGAAAATAATCGCAACAATCGGGAGCATGTCTCCCATGGTTGAGAGCAGTGATTGCTGAAATTCAGTCAGAAAACCCACCTCAGATCACCATGCCGTAACCCATCACAAAGATCATTGGAGTCAGGGAGGCAAATGCAATCAGGCCAAACCCATCCGTCATTGGATTTCTACCACGAATACTGCTGGCCAGACCCACCCCCAATGCAGTCACCAGTGGTACTGTAACAGTTGATGTTGTAACACCCCCTGCATCATAGGCGAGCCCAATGATCTCCTCCGGGGCAAACAGCGTCATCACCACAACACCCAGATAGCCCGCGATAATCAGGTACTGGATTGGCCATCCCTTGAGAATCCGGATCACACCGATCAATATGGCAAGTCCGACAGAGACAGCAACGGTATAGCGCAGTCCTGCTGCATAGGCCCGTTTCTCCTCCTCTCCACTGCCAATCATCTGACCTGCTGCAGCAACCTCAGCCGCCTCACTGGCAACCAGTATCAGCGCTGGTTCTGCCACCGTGGTTCCAAAACCGAGCAGAAAGGCAAAGGCCATCAGCCAGGGCAGGCTCCCCTTTCTTGCCAGTGCCTCGGCCATCCCTTCGCCAACCGGAAAGAGCCCCATCTCCAGACCATAGACAAAAAAGGTGAGTCCAAAGACGACCAGAAAGAGACCCGCCGCAATCTGCGCAAGGTTATCCACGGGCTGCTGCAGCACCACCAACTGAAAAAAGCCGATAACGAGGATGATCGGCGCAAGATCACGCAAACTGGAGGACAATGTGTAAACAAAGGCACGAAATGATTCGTTCATGGGGGTCCACTATAACCCTAAACTCCTCAGTTGACCGCTTGAAACTATACTTATTGTCATGAACCTATAATGAGGCCTGACATGAACCCATCTCATCCAACAGTTGAAGGACGCTACAAGCCAATTTGTACGCCCAGGCAAAGCGCAGGGAACCCTCTCCCCGCTCCGGCAGGGGGGTATACCCTGATTGAGACAGTGATCTCCCTGGTCCTGCTCACAACGGCACTTCTGGGGCTGGGGGCACTCTACAACCTCTCACTGCACTCCTCCCATGGCGCCATTCTGCACGACTTTGCCACACTGCAGGCGGCAGATATGGCCGAGAGAATCAGGGGCAACCCTAGCGCAGTGGTGCATGGTCACTACCTCGGACTCTCGGGAGAGCCATCGGGGACAGACTGCACAACGGCCCACTGCACCCCGGAGGAGATGGCACGCTTCGATTTCCGTGAATGGAACCGGCAAAACAGCACCCTGCTCCCCTCTGGAAGTGGCTCCATTACACGCACGTCGCCAGAGAACTACACCGTTACCATCAACTGGAGTGATGGCGATGACAGCCCATCGCACAGCCTGATCTTCCGTCCCCCAGAATGATCCGTCTTGATCACAGGCAGGATGTGGCCGGATTTACCCTGGTCGAGTTGCTGGTCTCCATTGCACTGGGCATTACCATCCTGCTGGCAACAACACGGCTCTTTGTCGATGGACGTGAGAGCTTCCAGTATCAGCAGCAGTGGCTCGAACTCCATGAGCGTGGGCGCCATGCCATCCAGTTTCTCTCCGCAGAGCTGAGAAAAACAGGTTACCCCGCCACAGGCTTCTCCGGAACACCACTCTCCGCATCCAACCAAAGCGGCGAAAATGGCAGCGACTCCCTGACCATCAGTTACCAGGGGGCAAGGGATTGTGCCGGCTCCTCCGCATCAACCATTCGCTACTACATGCAGGAGGGTACGCTTCGCTGTGATGGCAATGGGGGATCCTCTCCCACACCACAGACGCTCACCAGCCATATTGAGGGGCTGCAGTTCCGTTTCGGCAGCGATCTCGATGGAGACCGCTCCATCGACCGCTATCTCACTGCCACCACGGTCTCCGACTGGAGCGCTGTCCATACCATTCAGGTCGCCCTGCTGTTACGCAGCCAGCTCCCTGTGCGTCAGGAGTCGAGCTCGGAGCGTTACGACCTCCTCGGCACCATCCATGGCCCCTACAATGACCACTATCTGCGCAAGATCTACCGCACAACCGTGCAGCTGAGAAACCAGTGAGCAGAAAAAAGCCCGCAGATGCGGGCTTTTTCATAATGGTCCAGGAAACGCAGATCAGTTGATCTTTGGATCCAGATCACCTGTTCCATAACGACCAAACATCACCTCCAGAGAGACCGGCTTGATCTTGTCTGCCATGCCCTCACAGCCAAACTCCTGGTAGCGATTCTTGCAGATCTCCTTCATCCCATTGGTTGCCTCCTTGAGGAACTTGCGTGGGTCGAAGTTGGATGGATTCTCCTGGAGATGGCGACGTACAGAACCGGTAGAGGCCATACGCAGATCGGTATCAATGTTGACCTTGCGCACACCACTCTTGATTCCCTCTACAATCTCAGGAACCGGTACACCGTAGGTCTGGCCCATGTCTCCACCAAAATCATTGATGATCTTCAGCCAGTCCTGAGGCACCGATGAGGAGCCATGCATCACCAGATGGGTATCAGGAATTCGTGCATTGATCTCCTTGATTCGATCAATTCGCAGAACCTCGCCGGTTGGCTCCTGGGTAAACTTGTAGGCACCATGTGAGGTACCGATCGCAATCGCCAGGGCGTCAACACCAGTTGCCTTGACAAACTGTGCCGCCTCTTCCGGGTCGGTCAACAGCATGTCCAGATCCAGCTTGCCCTCTGCACCATGGCCATCTTCCTCACCCATCTCACCAGTCTCCAGAGAACCGAGGCAACCCAGCTCACCCTCTACCGATACACCACCCGCATGGGCCATCTCTACGACAGTCCTGGTCACATCAACATTGTACTCAAAGGTCGATGGAGTCTTGCAGTCCGCCATCAGGGAGCCGTCCATCATCACTGAGGTAAAGCCAGACTGAATGGAACGGAGGCAGATCGCAGGCTCGGAGCCGTGATCCTGGTGCATTACCACAGGAATATGTGGATACATCTCAACAGCTGCTGAAATCAGGTGGCGCAGGAATGGCTCGCCTGCATAGGAACGGGCACCAGCAGAACCCTGCATGATAACCGGGCTGTTGGTCTCATCAGCAGCCTGCATGATGGCATGCACCTGCTCCATGTTGTTGACGTTGAACGCAGGCATTCCATAGCCATTCTCTGCTGCATGATCCAGCAGTTGACGCATTGAAATCAGCATCGATCTTCTCCTTAAATTGACTTACAAAATATATCTTTCAGAAAAATTACAAATCACCATCTCAGGGCAGCATTTTGTCCCCAACACGGCAGATCTTCATGGTGTTGGTTCCACCACCTTCTCCAACCAGATCACCCTTGGTAAGGATGATGTTATCCCCTGTTCTCACTACACCGCGGCGCACCAACTCATCAATCATCTCTCGATTGACCTGCTCCTTGTCCTTGTCCGTCAAATCAAAGCTGACCGGATAGACACCACGATAGAGGGTCACCTTGCGGCGCGTCTGCAAATTTCGGGTCATCGCAAAGATTGGAATTCCAGAGCTGATACGAGACATCCACAATGCAGTGGATCCGGATTCAGTCAGTGCTGCAATCGCCTTCACGCCCAGATGGTTGGCCGTATACATGGCTGCCATTGCAATCGCCTCATCTCTGCGACGGAAGTGTTCATTCATGCGGTGGCCGGAGACCTTGGCTACCCGCTGAGTCTCTGCCTCCAGACAGATATTGGCCATCGCCTCGACCACCTTCTCGGGATATTTCCCGACCGCGGTCTCTCCAGAGAGCATGACTGCATCGGTACCATCCAGTACTGCATTGGCCACATCAAAGACCTCTGCCCGGGTTGGTATGGGGTTCTCGATCATGCTCTCCATCATCTGGGTTGCGGTAATCGCTACGCGGTCCATCGAACGGGCCAGCTTGATCAGACGTTTCTGGACTGGTGGAAGTGCGGCATCACCGATCTCTACCCCAAGGTCACCACGCGCAATCATGACCCCATCGGACTCCATGACGATCTCATCTGCCACGGCAATCGCCTCTGCACGCTCAATCTTGGAGATCACGCCGCAATCACTCCACCCCGCAGCATCCAACAACTCCCTCGCCTCGCGTATATCCTCGGCACTCTGGACAAAGGAGATGGCAATATAGTCAGCCTGCATCTTGGCTGCGATCCTGATATCTGCACGATCCTTGTCTGTCAGCGCTGCTGCAGAGAGGCCTCCCCCCTGAAGGTTGATCCCCTTGTTGTTGGAGAGCTTTCCACCCGTTGTGACCCGACACTGAATCTTTGGCCCATCAACCTCGGAGACCCAGAGGACAATCCGGCCATCATCCAGCAACAGTGAATCCCCACGGGAGACATCCTCGTTCAGGGACTTGTAGGTGGAGCCGACTGCCTGCTGATTGCCGGCATTGATGTCAAGCTCCATATCGAGACAGAAGGAGTCCCCCTCTGCGAGCTCGATCGCACCATCCTCAAAGCGGCCAATTCGAATCTTGGGGCCCTGCAGATCTGCAATGACCCCAACCTGACGGCCATGGGCACGGGCCCTGTTACGAACGGTCTCGGCGCGGTTGAGGTGCTCCTCCTCCGAACCATGGGAGAAGTTGAGGCGCACCACATCAATGCCCGCCTCGATCAATCTATCCAGCGCTTCTGGTGAATCCGTCGCCGGTCCGAGGGTTGCAATGATCTTGGTGCGTCGCAGCATACTTTTCCCGTGATTAGGATGGATGAAACTTCTATTCTATCCCTTTGCGCGCTCTTCGAGAATAGCTACCGCAGGTAACTTTTTCCCCTCCAGGAACTCCAGGAAGGCACCGCCACCGGTAGAGATATAGGAGACCCGCTCGGAAATCCCATACTTATCCACTGCAGCCAGGGTGTCGCCACCACCCGCAATCGAAAATGCATCGGAATCGGCAATGGCCAATCCCAATGTCCTGGTGCCCTCACCAAACTGGTCAAACTCAAAAACACCAACCGGGCCATTCCAGACCACGGTCCCTGCAGCCTTCATCATCTCTGCAAAGCGGGCAGCGGTCTCAGGGCCAATATCGAAAATCATGTCGTCGTCGTCCACATCCTCTACGCTCTTCACGGTTGCCTCAGCAGACTCGGAGAACTCCTTGCCGACCACAACATCGGTTGGAACCGGAATCTCACCACCCTTGGCCTTTGCCGCCTCCATCAGGCGCTGCGCCTCAGGAATCAGATCTTCTTCCACCAGCGATTTGCCCACATTGTGGCCCGCTGCTGCAATAAAGGTGTTGGCAATACCGCCACCAGGAATCAGCTGATCCACCACCCCGGAGAGAGACTCCAGAACCGTCAGCTTGGTTGAGACCTTGGAACCACCAACAATCGCCGCCATTGGGCGTGCCGGATTGTCCAGCGCCTTGCCCAGTGCATCGAGCTCACCGGCCAACAGTGGGCCCGCACAGGCCGCAGGGGCTGCACTGGCAACGCCGTGGGTGGATGCCTGTGCACGGTGGGCAGTACCAAATGCATCCATCACATAGATATCACACAACGCTGCATACTTCGTGGAGAGCGCCTCATCATTCTTCTTCTCGCCCACATTGAAGCGTACATTCTCCAGCAGAACCACATCCCCATCACTCATCGAGGGTGCAGTGTCGAGGTAGTCAGCAACCAGTGCGACCTCCTTGCCCAGCGCATCAGAGAGGTAGTCGGAGACCGGCTTCAGTGAAAACTCAGCTGCAGGCTCACCCTCGGTTGGGCGTCCCAGGTGAGACATCAGCATTACCTGAGCCCCCGCCTTGATGCAGTGCTCAATCGTCGGCATGGAGGCACGAATTCGCTTGTCACTGGTTACCTTGCCATCCTTGACAGGTACATTGAGGTCCTGGCGAATCAGTACACGCTTCCCCGCAAGGTCCAGATCGGTCATCTTGATTACAGACATACTTCTTTACTCCTGAATAAAATGTAAAATCTTTTGAAAAAACGGGCTTTTCAAAACACTCTGGCAATAGTTAAAACCACTGAGGGCACAGAGAGCACAGAGAATCCAGCTTCCTCTGTCTACTCTGTGCCCTCTGTGGTCAACAAACCACTAACAACCAGCCACTAAATTACTAGTTGTTGGCAACGTGCTGAACGAAACGCATCATGTTACAGGTGTATCCGTACTCATTGTCGTACCAGGAGACCACCTTCACAAAGGTACCGTCCAGAGCAATACCAGCCTCTGCATCAAAGATCGATGATTGGCTGATACCACGGAAATCGGTAGATACCACCTTCTCATCGGTGTAACCCAGCGTACCCTTCATCTCGCCTTCAGAAGCGGCCTTCATCGCGGCACAGATATCCTCGTAGCTTGCCTCGTTATCCAGCTCTACAGTCAGATCAACAACCGAAACATCAGAGGTAGGTACACGGAAAGCCATACCGGTCAGCTTGCCATTCAGCTCAGGAAGAACCACACCAACCGCCTTTGCAGCGCCCGTTGAGGAGGGAATCATGTTCTCCAGGATTCCGCGACCACCACGCCAATCCTTCATGGATGGGCCATCAACCGTCTTCTGCGTTGCAGTTGCAGCGTGAACGGTTGTCATCAGACCACGCTTCAGACCCCACTTGTCATTCAGAATCTTGGCAACAGGAGCCAGACAGTTAGTCGTACAAGAGGCCGCAGAGACAATCGCCTGACCTGCATAGGTCTCATG
Source organism: uncultured Piscirickettsiaceae bacterium (assembly GCA_964647745.1). Taxonomy (GTDB): domain Bacteria; phylum Pseudomonadota; class Gammaproteobacteria; genus Thiopontia. Next base: position 1,395 of record CAZYJG010000060.1, on the reverse strand, counting down.
GTTTACACCATAGACGAACATTGGAGTACCGTCCTTGGATGGAGCAGACTGAACCACCTTCTTGGCGCCAGCATCGATATGCTTCTGGCAACCCTCTTCCGTCAGGAAGAAGCCGGTAGAGTCAACAACCAGATCAGCACCAACCTCATCCCACTTCAGGTCAGCAGGATCACGCTCAGCAGTCAGGCGGATCTTGCGGCCATCAACAATCAGGGCACCCTCTTCAGAGGAGACTTCACCACTGAAACGGCCATGGACAGAGTCATACTTCAGCATGTAGGCCAGATACTCTGCATCCAGCAGATCGTTTACACCAACGATCTCAATGTCATTAAACTCCGCCTCATCATAAACGGCACGGAAAACCATACGGCCGATACGACCAAATCCATTAATTCCGACTTTAATTGTCATCTTTATTGCTCCTTACTAATTAATACTAAAAGCGTTTTACCATGAAGGACATGAAGTCCATGAAGAGTTGAACCTACTGCTCACAACCCCTTCATGCAGTTCATCTCCTTCATGATTCAGGCTGCAATCAGCCCAAAACCTTGTTTGCTGTGGCGACCACGTTGTCTACCGTAAATCCAAACTGCTTGAACAGCTCACCTGCCGGTGCAGACTCACCAAATGAGTCCATGCAGACCACTGCCCCCTCGAGGCCAACATACTTGTGCCAGCCATTGTCCACGCCCGCCTCGATGGCAACGCGCTTCACCCCTGGGGTGAGTACAGAATCCTGATAGCCCCGGTCCTGGTCATCAAATGCATCGGTTGATGGCATGGAGACCACTCGAACCTTTGTATCACCCATCGCTGCCGCAGCATCCACTGCCAGACCAACCTCGGAACCGGTTGCAATCAGGATCAGATCGGCATCGCCGTCACAATCCTTCAGTACGTAACCACCCTTCTCGACATTCTTCAGCTGCTCCTCGGTACGCTCCATTGGAGTGAGATTCTGACGCGAGAAGACCAGTGCTGTCGGGGCATTGCCTCGCAGCATCGCCATCTTCCAGGAGACCGCAGACTCGATCGCATCACACGCTCTCCAGGTCTGGAAGTTGGGGATCGCACGCATCGTTGCCAACTGCTCAACCGGCTGGTGGGTCGGGCCATCCTCACCCAGACCAATGGAGTCATGGGTATAGACATAAATTGAATTGATCTTCATCAGCGCAGACATGCGCAGTGCATTGCGCATGAACTCCATAAACATGAAGAAGGTACCGCTGTAGGCACGGAAACCGCCATGCAGCACCATACCGTTGACCATGTGGGCCATGCCAAACTCGCGAACACCCCAGGAGATGTAGTTACCGTTGGCATTGGCTGGAGTCACCTTGACGGAACCCGACCAGTTGGTCAGGTTGGAGCCGGTGAGGTCGGCAG
>CAZYJG010000059.1:0-9222 GCA_964647745.1 uncultured Piscirickettsiaceae bacterium | reverse complement strand
GTGAGCATCACCCATCCGCTGATGATGATAAAGGCAATACAGAACCAGAAAAAGATTGTAAAAATCCGCCCCAACATCTCTCCTCCCAGGAAAATAGTGTTGTTGTTGACGGTTTCGATTTTGATGTAAAGGGCACCCTCTGTAAATTGCTCGATGGGGTGAGGAGGTGGCACCATAACGGGGTATAGCTATTCAACGGTCTCCAGATCGACAGCATGGAACTCACCCTGCTGCAGACGGTAGCCACGTATCTCAAGCACCCCATCAGTATTGAGAGAGATCACCAGATAGAGCGCATCCGGGTAGGCTGCATCGGCCAGATCCCTGTGGGAGGGGGTTGCGGGAGCATGGGGATGGGAGTGGTAGATGGCCCAGAGCTCTTCATCACTCTCACGCATCTGCCTCATTGCCTGAATCTGCTCCTTGGGGTCCATCTCGAACAGGGTTCCGGGGCTGGAGGCAATATTGGTTACCGGGTAGCTGTTGCAGGCCACCCCATTGCGAGCGCTGATCAGGCCACAGACCTCCCTCTCCGGGTTCTTCTGTGCCTGCGTGAGCAGTTGGACAACAATGGGGCGTGGAATGGATTCAGCCATGACTGCCACAGGCAGGACACTCCGGATCCTGCGGAAGTTTGAGTGTTCTCCACTCCATGGTCAGTGCATCGAGCAGCATCAGCTTCCCATTCAGGGTCTCACCAATTCCCATAATGATCTTCATCGCCTCAAGTGCCTGCATGCTGCCAATGATACCGACCAGTGGCGCCAGTACGCCGGTCTGTGTGCAGGTCTCGTCCAGTTCATCCCCCCCCTTGTAGAGACAGCGATAGCAGGGGGTGTTGTCCAGGTCGGGCCGGAATACGGAGATCTGCCCCTCCATGCGGATCGCCGCACCGGAGACCAGCGGGGTCCGGTTTCTGACGCAGCCGTCATTGACGATAAATCGCGTGGTGAAGTTGTCACTGCAGTCGAGTACCACATCGGCCTTGCCGATCTCATCCCCCATCTCCTCGGCAGAGAGCCGGTGGTCGATTGTGGTGATCTTGATCTCCGGATTGAGGCTGAGCAGTGTCTCTCTCGCCGACTCCACCTTGGGGCGGCCAATATCCCCTGTGGAATGGACAATCTGTCGCTGCAGGTTGGAGAGGTCCACCTCATCAAAGTCGACCAGCCTGAGGTGCCCAACCCCCGCTGCAGCCAGATAGATGGCGGCCGGTGCGCCCAGCCCCCCCATTCCGATAATCAGTACACGGGCACCCAGCAGCCGCTCCTGCCCCTCTGCACCCACCTGGGGCAGCATGATCTGGCGGCTGTAGCGCAGAAGATCGTCGTCACTATCGAGTGCCATGGGTTATCCGTTCCACTCCGGCCAGATCCCGCCGGGTCTCAACTCCTGAAAAATGGTTCTGTCGAAACAGAGAGCGTACCTGTTTTCCCTGATTGTATCCATGCTCCACCATAAGAATTCCGCCCGGCAGCAGATGGGAGCCCGCGTGGGCAGCCAGAGTGGTGATGTCATCCAGCCCCTCATCCCCGGAGGTTAGCGCGGAGCGGGGCTCATGGCGCAGATCACCGCGCTCAAGATGGGGGTCGTTGAGGGCAATATAGGGCGGATTGGAGAGGATCATCTGAAAGCTCTCACCATCAAGCGGGTCAAACCAGGATCCCTCCAGAAACTCCAGGTTGGTGGTCTTGAGGTTGCTGCAGTTCTCTCTCGCTATAGCAAGTGCAGCGGGAGAGCGGTCCGTTGCGACCACCTCACAGAGGGGGCGTTCACTGGCAATGGCGATGGCAATGGCGCCACTTCCGGTCCCCAGGTCGGCAATCCGCCAGGGCTGATCTGCAGGGATCTGCAGCAGAGCCTGCTCCACCAGAAGCTCAGTCTCTGGTCGGGGGATCAGGGTGTCAGGGGTGGTCTTCAGCTCCAGGGACCAGAACTCCTGTCGTCCCAGCAGGTGTGCAACCGGCTCTCCGGCAGCACGTCGCTGGAGCAGTTGGCTGAACTTCTGTTGCTCTTCATTACTCAGTGGGTGTTCGGGCCAGGTGTGGAGCCAGGTACGGCTCCTTCCGAGGGTGGCGGCAAGAAGCAGCTCGGCATCCAGCTGGGCGGTTTCGGATTCCGAGCGGGTCAGCGCCTCCGTCGCCTGTTGCAGCAGTTGTTGGATAGCAGCCATTATCCCTCACTGGCAAGGGCGGCCAGCTGGTCCGCCTGATGTTCGTTAATCAGGGGCTCAATAATATGGTCCAGGTTCCCCATCATTATCTCATCGAGCTTGTAGAGGGTGAGGTTGATGCGGTGGTCGGTCACCCGCCCCTGCGGGAAATTGTAGGTGCGGATCCGCTCGGAACGATCTCCGCTCCCCACCAGATTTCTCCGGTTCTCTGCCTCCTCTGCCATCTGCTTGTCTCGCTCTGCAGTCAGCAGCCTTGAGGAGAGCAGGGTCATCGCACGCGCCCGGTTTTTGTGTTGTGAGCGTTCATCCTGGCACTCCACCACAACCCCGGTGGGGAGGTGGGTGATGCGGATGGCAGAGTCGGTCTTGTTGACATGCTGCCCCCCCGCGCCAGAGGCACGAAAGGTGTCCACTTTCAGGTCACTCGGATTGATCTCGACATGGTCCACCTCCTCAACCTCCGGGAGGATGGCGACGGTTGCAGCCGAGGTGTGGACACGCCCCTGAGACTCGGTCTCCGGAACCCGCTGCACGCGGTGTGCGCCGGACTCGAACTTGAGGCGCGAGTAGGCCCCCTTGCCGACAATACGGGCAATGATCTCCTTGTACCCCCCATGCTCCCCCTCATTCTGGCTCATGATCTCCAGCTGCCAGCGGCGCTGCTCGGCATAACGGGCATACATGCGGAAGAGGTCGCCTGCAAAGATTGCCGCCTCATCGCCACCGGTTCCGGCACGAACCTCGAGGAAGATATTGCTCTCATCCTTGGGGTCCTTTGGCAACAGCAGTTTCTGCAGCTGCAGCGAGAGCTCGGCTTCACCCTCCGCTGCAGTCGCCAGCTCCTCCGCAGCCATCTCGCGCATCTCGGGGTCGCTCTCCTTCTGCATCTCCCGGGCTGTCTCGATATCCTCCTGGATCTGCTGGTACTGCTCATAGGTGGAGACCACCGGTGTAATCTGTGCATGCTCCTGCGAGAGGGTTCGGAAGCGGTTGTTGTCGCTGATGGTCTCGGGGTCGGAGAGGAGGGCATTGAGCTCCTCCAGTCGGGCACTGAGGTGGTCCAGCTTGTGGAGAATGGAGTCTTTCATTTGTGTTCAGCCAATGGGTTGCAGAGGGGTGTTGGATTGCACTCAATAGTGGGAAGTGCGCCGGATGGAGGCTCGGGGTGGACCCGGGCCGGAGCTGAGTTCAGCTAATGGTTGTCGAGATCGAACAGGGCGCGGGTGGCCTTGATCAGTGAGTCACGCTCGTCATTTCCCGCATTTCTGAGTTGACTGCATGGGGCATGGGTCAGCTTGTTGGTGAGCTGGTGGGCCAGTACCTCAAGGATGTGTTGCGGATCCTCTCCTGCAGCCAGCATTCGTGCCGATTTTGTCAGCATCTCCTCACGCATGCGATCTGCCTGTGCGCGGAAGGCGCGAATGGTGGATACAGAGTCCTGGGAGTCGACCCAATCCATGAAGTGGACCACCTGGGTGTCGATAATCTCCTCCGCCTGCTTGGCAGCATCCTGGCGGGACTTCATGTTCTCCTGAATCACCTCCTGCAGATCATCCACCGTGTAGAGGTAGACATCATCCAGATCATCCACCTCCGGTTCGATATCACGTGGAACAGCGATGTCCACCATGAACATGGGCTGGTGGCGCCGGCTCTTGAGGGCACTCTCAACCGCCCCCTTGCCCAGAATCGGAAGTGGGCTCGCAGTGGAGGAGATGACGATATCGGCCTCAGCCAGATGGTCCGTGATCTCGGTCAGTGCAATGGCATAGCCACCAAACTCCTCGGTCAGCTGGTGCGCCTTCTCAATGGTTCGGTTGGCGATGATTATCCGCCCGATCCCCTGCTCATGCAGGTGGCGGGCCGCCAGTTCAATGGTCTCACCGGCACCGATCAACAGTACAGTCTTGCCACTCAGGTCGCCAAAGATCTGTTTTGCGAGTGAGACCGCCGCAAAGGCAACGGAGACCGGGCTGCTGCCAATTGCAGTATCGGTGCGCACCTGTTTTGCGGACTTGAATGTGTGCTGGAACAGGCGGTTGAGAATTTTTCCGGTGGTGCCAGCCTCATTGGCTGCAGTAAAGGCGGTCTTCATCTGTCCCAGAATCTGGGGTTCTCCCAGTACCAGGGAGTCCAGGCCACTGGCTACACGGAGCATATGACGCACTGCATCATGGTCCGGGTGGATGTAGGTGTAGGGTTTTACCTTGTTGCTCTCCAGCCGATGGTATTCACTGAGCCAATCCACAATGCCATTCTCATTGAAGCTCTTCATCCCGCAGTAGATCTCCGTGCGGTTGCAGGTGGAGAGGATCGCTGCCTCCTCAAAATCAGTGGCCGAGGTCAGGTCTCTGAGTGCAAGGGGAATCTTCTCCGGAGAGAAGGAGACCTTCTCCCGGATATCGACAGGGGCTGTCTTGTGGTTGATTCCAAATGCGACCAGGGTCATTGTCTAAGCAGGGCTCTTCAATTCTGTTACAAGGTTTAGTGTGAGAACCACTTGAATGGTTGTCCCGTTGACCCCATATCATTAACTGATGGGGATCAAGATGGTTTCACTCTCCTCAGTGTGCCGAATTTTGATGGATTCACATAGAAAACACAAGAACGAATAGATGCATCCCTCTGATCCTTCATGATACTCTGGACTGAGCAGATACGGGAGCCCCCTTGAGAGTAGACGGAATATTTCAGGCTGTTGTTATTGGAGCGGTTGCGCTTCTGACAGGCTGCGCCACCATGGATAACACGCTGGCAGAATCCGGGGGCGAAAAGGTGGCCCCACCCGCTGCACATGAGCAGGGTGATAGCCTGTTTTTCAATGTGTTGACTGCGGAGATGTCAGCACAGCGTGGGGACCACAGTGCCACCTATGAGTATTACCGGCGTGCAGCCGAGCAGAGCGACCATCCAGCCATTGCAGAGCGTGGGGCCCGTCTCTCCATCCATAGTCAGGATGTTGAACGAACCATCCGGGCGACCCGTCGATGGGTGGAGCGTGAGCCAGAGAGTATTGAGGCGAGAAGGATTCTGGGGGCACTGCTGCTCAGGGATCACAAACTGGACCAGGCGGTTGGTGAGTTCGAGCAGCTTATCCACCTGTCACAACAGGATTCGGAGGGTGGCCTGCTGAGCGCCTTTATGCTGATCGCAGAGCAGCTGCGCAAGGAGCCGGACAGCAAGGCGGCAGAGCGTGTACTGAGGGATCTGGTTCGCCACTCCATCGAGATGCCGGAGGCGTGGTATGTGCAGGGGTGGTACTACGCAAAGAGAAAGAAGGCAGAGCGCGCGCTGGAGTCGGTGGATCGTGCATTGAGGCTCCGTCCTGGATGGGGGAAGGCGGTTGTGCTGCGGGTCACGGTTCTGGAGTCCCTTGGTGGAAAGGAGGAGATTCTCACTTTTCTTGAGCGCCAGGTTGAGGCGTTCCCGGAGGATGCAGATATCCTGGTCCACTATGGCCAGGCCCTGCTCTCGCAGGGGAGAGATTACGAGGCGGTCATCCAGTTTGAGAGCGCGCTGGAGATCCGGCCGGAGTCTGAAGAGATACTGAGTGCCATTGCACTGGTGCACCTCAGCAACAAGAAGTATGAGCATGCCCGCCCCTTTCTGATACGCCTGCTTGAGCAGGAGGGTCAGCAGGACAAGGCAAACTACTACCTTGGAGAGCTGGAGGAGGGGCTGGAGAATCGTCAGCAGGCGATTGCCCACTATGCCTCGGTAGGCCATGGGCTGATCTACTTCAATGCACGTGTGCGGATGGCAACCCTGGTTGCGGAGGCGGACATTGATGCCGGGATCTCCATTCTGCACGGACTCTCCCTCCATGATGGGCGCAAGCGGGTACAGGTCTTGCTGCTGGAGGGGGGGCTGCTGGAGGATGCGGCACGCTACTCCGAGGCAATTGAGGCCTATGATCAGGCCCTGGAGCTTAGTCCAGGGAATGAGGATATCCTCTATACGCGGGCGATGGCTGGGGATCTGGCCGGAAGGCTGGATATTCTGGAGCGGGATCTGCATGCGATTCTCGACAAGAACCCAAACCACTACCATGCGCTGAATGCGCTGGGCTATACCCTGACGCTGCGAACCAACCGCTACCAGGAGGCCCGAGGCTATCTGGAAAAGGCGATAGCACTGCGCCCCAATGACTTCTATGTGCTCGACAGTATGGGATGGGTGCTCTACAAGCTGGGAGAGATTGGCGAGGCGCTGGACTTTCTTGGACGTGCCCTGGAGGCCAAGCGGGATGCCGAGGTGGCGGCCCATCTCGGTGAGGTTCGCTGGGTGAGTGGAGACCGTGAGGGGGCCAAAGAGGCCTGGGATATTGGCAGAGAGATCGATGCCGCCAACCCCATTCTGGTTGAGATTCTTGAGCGCTTCTCGCAATAAGAGAGCGCTTAATTCCATTTGTCAGAGGTATTCGCAAAACTCGTCATTCCCCGGCTTGATCGGGGAAATGAAGTAACGCCAAGGGCGGTCATCCATGGCGGCCTTTCTGCGCAACTTATTGATTTTATGGGTTCCCGCCTGCGTGGGGATGACGCCCCATGGAGTTTTGCAAATACCTTGTTAGACAGGTTGTTTGGAACCTCCCTCAGGTGATGACCCTGTATCACAGCATGATCCGTATCCTCTCTCTGCTCTCGATTGGGGCGCTGCTCCTGCTCGGAGGCTGCTCCACGCTGACCGTCTCGGAGCAGCCTGAGATTTCTCCGGCAGCCACAGGCTGGGCGCTCAGGAAGCAGCAGCTCAGTGCCATCCAGGAGTGGCGGGTGGAGGGGCGCGCCGCCTTTCGTGTTGGCAGGGAGGGGGGGCAGAGCGGTTTTGTCTGGGAGCACACCCCTGCATCCCGGCAGTTCAGCCTCTCCGGGCTGCTTGGTCTGGGCTCACTGGTGCTGGAGGATGGGGGTTCGGGCGCACGACTAACAACAGACAGTGGTGAGATCAGGGAGGGGCGTAGTCCGGAGCAGCTGCTGCAACAGACCACAGGCTGGAGCTTTCCAGTCAGGGAGGCCGGTTACTGGATTAGGGGGATTCCCGCCCCAATGGGGGCGCCGGAGTCCATGGTGCTCGATACGCAGAATCGCCTTCACTATCTGAATCAGTCGGGGTGGAGTCTTGAGATCCGCCGCTATCAACAGGTGGGTGAGATTGAGCTCCCCGCGATGGTGGTGATGGAGCAGGGAGAGATTCGGGTCAAGATGGTGCTGAGCCGCTGGGGGATGGGGGATGGATAAAGGCAACAGTTCACTCTGGTTGGCGCCGGCAAAGCTGAACCTGTTTCTCCATGTAACCGGTCATCGTGACGATGGGTACCATGAGCTCCAGACCATCTTCCAGTTTATCGACCTGATGGACCGGATTGAGATTGAGGTGACGGAGGATGGCAGGATCGAACGTCCGCTAGGGCTGGCCCATGTCCCAGAGCAGGATGATCTGGTGGTCAGAGCGGCAAAAGCATTGCAGAAACAGACAGGTACAAGGCTTGGTGCAAGAATTCGCGTGGAGAAGAGAATCCCGGAGGGTGGGGGGCTTGGGGGCGGAAGCTCCGATGCAGCCACCACCCTGGCAGCGCTGAACCAGCTCTGGTCCACCGGGTTGAGTCGGCAGCAGCTGGCGGAGATTGGTCTCGAACTGGGGGCAGATGTTCCGGTATTTATCCATGGAAGGGCGGCCTGGGCAGAGGGGGTAGGGGAGAGGCTGGAGCCCGTTGACCCACCGGAGGAGAATTATCTGCTCGTTGCTCCGGGAATCTCGGTTTCAACCGCCGATATTTTTCAGGCGAAGGAATTGACACGAAACACGCCAAAAGCGAAAATAGCCGGCTTTCTGCCAGATGGCGGAAGGAACGATTGTGAGCCGGTAGTTGTTGCACGTCATCCGGAGATCGGTGAGGCGCTACAGTGGCTCTCCAAATTTGGGGATGCCAGAATGACCGGAACAGGAAGTTGCCTCTTTGTGGCCCTGGAAAGCAGGGAGCGGGCAGAGGAGATTAAACTGCAACTACCTGAAAAGTGGAAAGGTTTTGTGGTCAAGGGGATAAATAGGTCACCCCTGATCGGGAGTTGAGAAAAGAACATTCGGGTGTCGTCTAACGGCAGGACAGCAGGTTTTGATCCTGCTTATCGTGGTTCGAATCCATGCACCCGAACCAAGTTGAAAAATTAGTTGATGATTGCAGGTAATACAATTGTCAGCAGATGGGGCAGTGTATAGGAACGGCGGAGCGGAGCGAGGCCGGTAATCCATGCACCCGAACCAAGTTGATGTAAAGACCTGTGTTGCAGGTAGCACGATAGGTTGATGTGTTTGGGAAGTTTCGGAACGCGAAACGAAGTGGAGCGGTAATCCATGCACCCGAACCAAGTATTGTTTTATTTAAGTTGTTGAGCCATTGGAAACAGACGTGAACGCAGGTCAATTAGAGGATCAGATCATGCTCTTTGCCGGGAACTCCAATCCGGAGTTGGCCAGGGGCGTTGCGCGTCATCTGAATCTCAAGCTGGGGCAGGCGACGGTTGAGCGTTTCAGTGATGGCGAGGTGATGGCGGAGATTCAGGAGAATGTCCGTGGGCGAGAGGTCTTTGTGTTGCAATCCACCTGCGCGCCCACCAATGACAACCTGATGGAGCTGCTGGTGATGGTCGATGCACTGCGTCGCTCCTCAGCGGACAAGATTACGGCGGTGATCCCCTATTTCGGGTATGCGCGCCAGGATCGACGTCCACGCTCTGCGAGGGTGCCGATTACGGCACGCCTGGTGGCAGACATGATTGGTCAGTCCGGTGTGGACCATGTGTTGACCATTGATCTGCATGCAGATCAGATCCAGGGCTTCTTTGGAATGCCAGTGGATAATATTTATGCCTCCCCTCTGTTGATGGGAGATATCTGGAGAAACGAGTACCCCAATCTGATTGTGGTCTCTCCCGATGTTGGTGGTGTTGTGCGTGCGCGTGCCATTGCCAAGCTGCTTGGCGGACTGGATCTGGCGATCATCGACAAGCGTCGACCCGCCGCCAATGTGGCAAAGGTGATGAATATCATTG
>CAZYJG010000058.1:0-9353 GCA_964647745.1 uncultured Piscirickettsiaceae bacterium | reverse complement strand
AATAACCAACCACAATATTAGGATATTCTTATAAAATAATAATAAAAACAATAAGTTGACAACTGTTTTCGGAATGCATATATTGAGCGTCCGCGTATTGGAGGAATAACCAGACAGTACCGGAATACCAAAGAAGAAAAATAATACGATCACAATAATAATAACCATCAAAGGGCAACATTGCGGCTTCCGAAAGAGATTTCAGAAGCCGTTTTTATTGTGAATTCATCATCCTAATGATTCACCACGAAGGGCACAGAGAACACGAAGAAAAGTGGGTTTTCTGCAGGGCAATCCTTCGTGAACTTCGAGTTCTTCGTGGTAAAGCGCTTTTCATTCCCCTGCGTTATCATAGCCATCCATGAGTGGCAGCAAACCATCCCCCCACAGAATCCGGGAGATCCCCTACAACTACACCTCCTTCTCGGACCGGGAGATCATCATCCGCTTCCTCGGAGAGGAGATGTGGGAGGTTCTCAACGAGCTGCGGGGACAGCGTCAGACCGGGCGCTCAGCCCGTATGCTGTTCGAGGTGCTGGGGGATATCTGGGTGGTGCGTCGCAACCCCTATATCCAGGATGACCTGATTGAGAATATCAGGCGCCGCACCCTGCTGATCGATGCCCTCAACCACCGCCTGGACCAGATTGTCAGCCGTGCCGATGGCAATGCGCTGGCACTGCAGCTCGCAGAGAAGACCCGCGAGGCGGTCGATGCATTCGAGTCCTGGATTGGATCTCAGCAGCGACTGCGCAAAAAGAGCATTCGGCACCTCTCCAGGGTCACCCGCAAAGACAATATCCAGTTTGATGGACTGGCCCGGGTCTCCCATGCCACCGATGCCTCGGACTGGCGTGTCGAGTTCCCCTTTCTGGTGGTTACCCCCGACACCGAGCGCGAGGTGCGGGATGTGGTGGAGGCCTCTGTCGATCTCGGCCTCACCATCATTCCCCGTGGTGGCGGCACCGGCTATACCGGCAGTGCAGTTCCACTGGAGGCCGACAGCGTGGTCATCAATGTGGAGCGGCTGGAGCGGCTGGGCCCGGTGCAGGAGCAGGCCGTTGCCGGGGTAGAGGGTGCTCTCCCCACCATTTCCGCAGAGGCAGGGGTGGTCACCCGCAGGGTCAGTGAGGCAGCAGAGGCTGCTGGCCTCGCCTTTGCGGTGGATCCCACCTCACAGGATGCCTCCACCATCGGCGGCAACATCGCGATGAATGCGGGTGGTAAGAAGGCGGTGCGCTGGGGGACCACGCTGGACAATCTGCTCTCCTGGAAGATGGTGACCCCGCAGGCGGAGTGGCTGGTGGTGGAGCGTCTCAACCATAACCTCGGGAAGCTCCATGATCAGCCCTATGCAGAGTTCCAGGTTCAGCAATATGAGAAGGATGGAGAGACCCCAAAGGGTGAGCCGCAGATACTGCAGATCCCATCGGAGCAGCTGCGCCGTCCCGGCCTGGGCAAGGATGTCACCAACAAGTTTCTTGCAGGGCTTCCGGGTGCCCAGAAGGAGGGGTGTGACGGGCTGATCACCTCGGCAGTTTTTCTGCTCCACCGGCAGTCCCCCGCTCTGCAGACACTCTGTCTCGAATTCTTTGATCCCGATCTCCATCTGGCAGTCCCCGCCATTGTGGAGACGATCGAGATCCTGAAGAAGAGCCCCGACGTGGTGCTGACGGGGCTGGAGCATCTCGATGAGCGCTATGTAAAGGCGGTCCAGTACAGCACCAAGGCGGCACGACCCGACCTCCCGAGAATGGTCCTGTTGGCCGATATTGGCGGGGAGAGCGAGGCGGCCCTGGAGAGGGCAATTGGTGCCGTGATCGCTGCAGCGGAGCAGCGCGGGGCGGAGGGGTTTGTCGCCATCAGCCCGGAGGCGCGTCGCAGCTTCTGGCTCGATCGCTCCCGCACCGCCGCCATTGCAGCCCACACCAACGCCTTCAAGATCAATGAGGATGTGGTGATCCCGCTCGATCGGCTTGCTGACTATGGCGATGGAATCGAGCGAATCAACATCGAACAGTCAATCCAGAACAAGCTCGATGGGCTGGATGAGCTGCTGGGGCTGGTGCAGCAGGCCGACCAGCTGGATGCACGCGGAGACAGTAGCCAGGAGCACCGGGAGATTGTCGCCTCCAAGCAGGCGGCAGCAGCATCTCTGCTGGGGCAGGTCAAGGGGCGCTGGCAGCTCTTTCTGGATGAGATGGAGAGCAGCTATGGCGCCCTTCCCATTGAGCTCGACCCAGACCTCTCTGCAGAGCGGACGCTGTTCCGCCTGCTGCAGCGCAGGGAGCTGCGGGTCTCCTGGAAGCGGGAGGTGGAGCGCCCACTGAAGGAGATCTTCTCCGGGCAGGAGATGGAGAGACTGCGTGGCCGATTTGATGCGCTCCACTCAGAGATCAAGTCCCGCCGCCTCTTTGTCGCAACCCATATGCACGCCGGTGACGGCAACGTCCACACCAACATCCCGGTCCACTCCAACAACTATGAGATGCTGCAGGAGGCGGAGCGGATTGTGGACCGGATCATGGAGCTGGCCCAGTCGCTGGGCGGGGTCATCTCCGGAGAGCATGGAATCGGCCTGACCAAGATCCACTATCTGGAGCAGAAGGAGATTGATGCATTCCAGGGGTACAAGGAGCAGATCGATCCCGAGGGCCACTTTAATCGCGGCAAGCTGCTATCGGGATCGGGGCTGGAGGATGCCTACACCCCATCCCTGCAGCTGCTGGCGCAGGAGGCACTGATCCTCGAGGCCAATGAGCTGGGGGATCTCAACCAGATGGTCAAGGACTGCCTGCGCTGCGGCAAGTGCAAGCCGGTCTGTACCACCCATGTCCCGGCAGCCAATCTGCTCTACTCCCCACGCAACAAGATTCTGGCCACCGGCCTGATGATCGAGGCGGTGCTCTATGAGGAGCAGACCCGTCGCGGCATCTCGCTGCGCCACTTCGAGGAGATGAACGATGTGGCCGACCACTGCACCATCTGTCATCGATGCGTAACACCCTGCCCGGTCAATATCGACTTTGGCGATGTCACCGTGCAGATGCGCACCATCCTCAGGCGTCAGCGCAAGCGCTGGTTCAGCCCCGTGGGGTGGATCTCGATGCAGTTCCTCAATGTGACCGACCCACGGTTGATAAAGATCATGCGCACCGGGCTGGTCACCTGGAGCTATGCACTGCAGCGGTTTGGTCACCAGCTTATGCGTGGTGCGGGTCTATTGAAACGTCAGAAGCGACCATCTGCGACAACCGGCAAGCCGGAAATCAAGGGGCAGCTGGTCCAGTTCTTCCATCGGCCGATGCCAGGAAGCATGGCCCAGAAGAGCCCCAGGGCACTGCTGGAGATTGAGGACCGCAGATATATCCCGGTACTGAGAAACCCGGAGACCACAACCACCGAGTCGGAGGCGCTCTTCTACTTCCCGGGCTGTGGCTCCGAACGCCTCTTTGGAGAGGTGGAGATGGCCGCACTCAGCATGCTCTACTCGCTGGATGTGCAGACCGTCCTCCCCCCGGGCTACCTCTGCTGCGGCTATCCGCAACGTGCCTCCGGCAGTGAGGAGAAGGGGCACCAGATCTCGATGGGCAACCGTATCCTCTTTCATCGTATTGCCAACACCCTAAACTACCTCGACATCAAGACCGTTCTGGTCTCCTGTGGCACCTGTATGGATCAGCTGATGCAGTATGAGTTCGAGAAGATCTTCCCCGGCTGCCGCCTGCTCGATATCCATGAGTATCTGCTGGAGAAGGGGGTCAAGATGGAAGAGAGTGGTGAAAAATACCTATTCCACGACCCATGTCACAGCCCAATGAAGCAGCTTGATCCGATCAAGGTGGCATCTGAACTAACTGGTTCTGAGGTGAAACTATCCGATCGCTGCTGTGGCGAATCGGGAACCTTTGCTGTCACCCGTCCCGATATTGCGACCCAGGTGAAGTTCAGAAAAGAGCAGGAGCTGCAGAAGGGGATCAGCGCGCTGGGCAGTGTGGAGAAGATCCTCACCTCCTGCCCCTCCTGTCAGCAGGGGCTGATTCGCTATCAGGAGAGTACCGGCCTGGAGGTGGACTATCTGGTGGTGGAGCTGGCAAAGAGGCTGCATGGTGAGCAGTGGCAGCAGCAGTTCCTCAACAAGGTGAGTGGGGGTGGTGTGGAGCAGGTACTGCTCTGATCACTGCACCCAGATGCAACCGGATTCAGACCTCTATCTCTATCGCGCCAGGCCGGTTCATATTATCGATGGCGACACCATCGATGTGCTGATTGACTTCGGTTTCCAGCTCCACCAGAAGGTTCGTCTCCGGCTGCTGGGCATCAACACCCCGGAAATCAGGGGGAGTGAACGAGAGGCAGGGCTGAGGTCCAAACAGTTTGTTGAGGAGGCGCTGACACTATACGGAACCCGCATAGTACAATATTCAGATTTCTATAGAATTGTTGAGATATGCAAATGACAACGGCAACAGACACAGTTTGGGGAATGAACCCTAATCCTGCGATGGCCAAGCAACTTGCTGTTCGTGATGTTCCGTCCCTCGTTTATGATGCGGTGAATCTTGAAGGTGTGGCGATGACCTTGCCAGAGGTGCAAACGATTCTGGACGGAATAACTGTTGGTGGTCATAAAATCAGCGATCAGAACATGGCTCTGAATCAGGCTGATGCCTGGAAGTACCTTTTCAAACTTGTATCTGAGAGTGACTTTTCTTTTTCAAAAGAAGTTGCTTTATCAATTCATAAAATTGCCGGTACAGAAGAGGCTCTTGAATGGGGAGCTTTTCGTAATGGTAATGTAACTATCAATGGTTCAGAGTATGAACCTCCTTCTCCTGAAGAGCTTGATCAGGCATGGACCGATATTGAGACAGAAGTTGGCTCATGCCATGACATCTATGACCGGGCAATTACCGCATTTCTGAGAATGGCAAGAGCACAGCTTTTCTGGGATGTGAATAAGCGCATGGGCAGGTTCATGATGAATGGAATTCTTCTTGAGGCTGGGTACCCAATCATTAATGTTCCGGCAAAGAGACAGAAGGAATTTAACCAGTTGATGCTTGAGTTTTACAGTTCCGGAGATATGGCTCCAATGAACAAATTCCTTCGTGAGTGTGTTAACCCAAAAATCATAGAAAACTTCCAGTAATACACGACTAACAAGTAAATCCAGGTGACACCTGTGGTACACCTGATTTAAGCGTTATCTTGAAAGGCAGAAAAGGGTCGTACTCTGCCATTGCCTGCTACAGTTTGATCCATAGTGGTGAGGTGTAGCAGGTAACAAAAAAGCGCTGCAGGATCAGATCTGCAGCGCCCATCTCTGCCGGTTGAGGATGGTTACTTGACCTTGATCTCAACCTCACTGCCCTTGTCGCCATCCTCGATCTTGGGGAGTACAACCTCAAGCAGGCCATCCTTGAACTCGGCATGGATATTCTCCACATCGACATGGCGGGGTACGCGCATGGTTCTGCGGTAGTTTCTCTGGTGACGCTCCTGGTGGATCACCTTGCCCTCTTTCACCTCCTCATCTGAGGTGGTGCTCTCGCCGGAGATGGTCAGCATATTGTTGTTGAAGTTGATGTTGACATCATCCTTCTTGAGTCCGGGCATCTCTACGCGGACGCTGTATGCGTACTCGGTCTCTACGATATCTGCCAGTGGAATCAGCAGGTTGGATACAGCTTTCTCCTCCCTCTCCTGGGGGTAGAAGAATCCGTCAAAAAGCTCGTCAAACAGACTGGGCTTAAAGAAGGTGCTGGGTACATTGAGTAAATCTCTCATGGCTTTTCTCCTCTATGAATCAATGGTGGCAATCTCTCCCATATCCTATTTATGGAGGATATTTTTCAGAAATCAAGGGAAAATCGGGATGGGAGAGGGAGAAGAGAAAAGAAAAGGCCCGCATTGGCGGGCCTTTCTCCTGGATGGTGTCTGTCTTGGGGTTATTCTGGGTTGATGGTTCGCACCCCATTGGGTGTTCCCAGCAGCAGCACATCGGCGGGGCGCATTGCAAAGAGCCCGTTGGTCACCACGCCGACAATATTGTTCAGCTTCTGCTCAACGACCGTGGGCTCCATGATCTTGAGGTTGCGGACATCAAGGATGATGTTGCCGTTGTCGGTGGTGAAGCCCTCACGCAGCACGGGCTGTCCGCCTATCTGCTTGATGATCTCACGGGCAACGTAGCTCTGTGCCATCGGGATCACCTCGACAGGGAGCGGGAAGTCACCCATCACACCGACCAGCTTGCTCTCGTCGGCAATGCAGACAAACTTGTTGGCCACTGCGGCAACAATCTTTTCACGGGTCAGTGCGCCACCACCGCCCTTGATCAGGTGGAGCTGGCTGTTGGACTCATCGGCGCCATCCACGTAGATGGACATGGAGCTGACGCTGTTGAGATCCATCACCTCGATACCGTGGCCGCGCAGACGCTCTGCAGTGGCCTCGGAGCTGGCAACTGCACCCTTGACCTGACTCTTGATGGTGGCCAGTGCATCGATAAAGAAGTTGGCGGTTGATCCTGTGCCGACACCGATGATCTCACCCGGTACCACATGCTCCAGTGCAGCCTCTGCCACAGCCTTTTTCATCTCATCCTGAGTCATCTATCTTTCTCCGTATTCTGTTTATGTAATGTTCTTTGATGTCTGGTTGCGGCTAAGTATACTGTGAGCCATGCCAAAAAAATATATTGAAAGAATACTGAAGGCGCGTGTCTATGATGTGGCGCGGGAGACCCCGCTGGAGGAGGCGCGCGCCCTCTCGGAGCGGCTGGGCAACCGGGTGCTGATCAAGCGTGAGGATCTGCAGCCTGTCTTCTCCTTCAAGTTGCGTGGTGCCTACAACAAGATGGCAAACCTCTCCGAGGAGGAGCTGAAGCGTGGCGTGATTGCCGCCTCTGCAGGAAACCATGCGCAGGGGGTGGCCCTCTCTGCGCGGCAGATGGGGGTGAAGGCCACGATTGTCATGCCCAAGACCACGCCGGAGATCAAGGTGCAGGCGGTCCGCAAGTATGGGGCCAGGGCGGTACTGGTTGGGGATGCCTACGATGATGCCTACCAGCATGCGCTGAAGCTCTCGGAGGAGCGGGGGATGACGCTGGTCCATCCCTACGATGATCCGGAGGTGATTGCCGGGCAGGGGACCATCGCAATGGAGATCCTGCGTCAGCATAACGGCCCGATTGATGCGGTCTTTATCCCCGTGGGTGGCGGTGGTCTGGTGGCCGGCATGGCGGCCTATATCAAGTACCTCTACCCAGAGATTCGGGTGGTTGGGGTGGAGCCAGAGGATGCACCAACCCTGCACAGCGCACTGGCAAAGAAACGTCGTGTGGTGCTGGATCAGGTGGGGATCTTTGCCGATGGCGTGGCGGTAAAGCAGATTGGCAAGGAGACCTTCCGGCTGGCCCGCAAGCTGGTCGATGAGGTGGTGCTGGTCAGCTCGGATGAGATCTGTGCCGCGATCAAGGATATCTTTGACGATACCCGCTCCATCACCGAGCCTGCGGGGGCGCTGGCCGTTGCCGGGGCGAAAAAATATGTGGAGCAGCGGGGGGTTGAGGGGCAGACCTTTGTTGCAGTGGACAGTGGCGCCAATATCAACTTTGACCGGCTGCGCCATGTTGCGGAGCGTGCGGAGCTGGGTGAGGGCAAGGAGGCGGTGCTGGCTGTCACCATTCCAGAGCACCCGGGCAGCTTCAAGAAGTTCTGCAAGCTGTTGGGGAAGAGGCAGATTACGGAGTTCAACTACCGCTATGCTGACCAGGCCAGTGCCCACATCTTTGTGGGCATCCAGCTCGGGAGTGGGGAGGATCGCGGTGATCTGGTCTCTCTGCTGCAGGATAAGGGGTATCCGGTGGAGGATCTGTCGGAGAATGAGGTGGCCAAGGTCCATGTCCGTTACATGGTGGGTGGACGCCAGTCGGGGATCGAAAACGAGATCCTCTACCGCTTTGAGTTTCCGGAGCGCCCGGGGGCACTGCTGCAGTTCCTGACCCATCTCGGCCGCACATGGAATATCAGCCTCTTCCACTACCGCAACCATGGGGCCGCCTATGGGCGGGTGCTCTGTGGTATTCAGGTCCCTATGGATGAGCGTGCCGACTTCCAGACCTTCCTCGATGAGCTGGGGTACCACTACTGGGAAGAGACGGAGAACCCGGTCTACAAGCTCTTTCTGAGTTAAGCAGCTGAGTTGAGCAGCTCGAAAAATCCCTACTGAATTGGTATGATATTCTGCCAGTTCAGATAGAGCGAGATGAGAAGAAGATGAGACCCGCACAGCTGCTCTCCATCCTGGAGCGCGAGTACCAGAGTGCCTCCTCCGGTCACCATACCCCGGTGATGCTCTGGGGGCCGCCCGGGGTGGGAAAGTCCGATATGGTAAGGCAGATTGCCAAACAGGGGCAGGGGGGTGTGGTCGATATCCGCCTCTCACAGATGGAGCCGAGCGATCTGCGCGGAATTCCATTTCACAAGGGGGGGCTGGTTGAGTGGTCGATCCCGGCGCTGCTTCCGGATGCCTCCCGTCACGGGGCGCATGGGATCCTCTTTCTGGATGAGATCACATCGGCCCCACCCACCGTCTCTGCCGCAGCCTATCAGCTGATTCTGGATCGCAGGCTTGGGGAGTACCGGGTTCCGGATGGGTGGGCGATCTTTGCGGCGGGCAACCGTCAGGGAGATCGTGGTGTCACCTATACCATGCCGGCCCCGCTGGCCAACCGTTTCTCTCACTATGAGGTGGATGTCCATCTTGATGACTGGGTGAGCTGGGCCTGGAGCAGTGGAATTGATGAGCGGGTGATCGCCTTTCTGCGCTTTCGTCCTGAGCTGCTGTTTGATTTTGATCCAGCACATAATCCGGTCGCCTTTCCGAGCCCACGCTCCTGGGAGTTTGCCCACCGTGCACTGAAGAAATTCGATGGAGAGGAGGGGCTGCTGCGAGGTGCGCTGCAGGGGTGTGTCGGCAATGCGGCCGGTATCGAGCTGGCCGCCTTCGTCGATAATCTCCACAACCTTCCGGACCTGGATCGGATCCTCTCGGGTGAGGAGGAGGCGGTGCCGGGTGAGATCGATCTGCAGTATGCGGCGGCGACGGCACTGGTGGGTCGGGCAATCAAGCTCAAGGTGGGTGGCGCAGATGGTGAGGCGTTCAGTGCGGCACTGGGCCATATTCTCGATTACGCTGGCCGCTTCCCGCAGCGGGAGATGGGGGTGATGCTGGTCTCCGATCTCCACCGTGCCGTTGGTGAGACGCTGTTTGCACTGCCACAGTTTGGGGAGTGGGCGAAGGCGATTGCCGATGTAATGCTCTATGAGTGATGATGCGGTTGCAAC
>CAZYJG010000057.1:0-9431 GCA_964647745.1 uncultured Piscirickettsiaceae bacterium | reverse complement strand
CCATGCTGTTGATACTCCTGACAGTATGAGAAAAGAGCGCATTGATACCAGATTGACCCAGTTCCCGCAACCATTATTGATGGATTGCAGTTTCATGAGGTGCTCTGGAAGTGCTTTTCTCCGCCCCTTCTCGTGAGATAATAGGCCTTTATCATAACATTTAAGCAGAGAGAAAACCCGGTCCTTGCGCCGAGGCAGTCAGGGAGTTGTAATGAAAGCAATGATTTTTGATGTGGATGGAACACTGGCCGATACAGAGCGTGACGGTCACCGGGTCGCCTTTAATCTGGCGTTTGCTGAGGCGGGTCTGGATTGGGCGTGGGATGAGGCACTCTATGGTGAGCTGCTGGCGGTCACCGGTGGCAAGGAGCGTATCCGTAACTTTATCGAGACAAAAAATCCGGTGGTGCCGGAGGTGGGGGATCTTGCGGAGTGGATTGCCGGGCTGCACGCATCCAAGACCAGGCACTTTGTCGCCTTGATGGAGCAGGGGAAGATTCCTCTGCGCAGAGGGGTGAAGCGTCTGCTGACTGAGGCACATGATGCGGGGGTGCCGCTCGCGATTGCCACTACAACCACCCCGGAGAATGTCAGCGCACTGCTCAACAATGCGCTGTTTGAGGGGGCGGAGTCGTGGTTTGAGGTGATCGGTGCGGGGGATATCGTGCCGGCAAAGAAGCCTGCACCCGACATTTACACCTATGTTCTGGAGCAGATGGGGCTGCAGCCAGAAGAGTGTATCGCCTTTGAGGACTCCTGCAACGGGATCCGCTCCTCCCGCGGTGCAGACCTGAAGACCATTGTGACGGTGAATGGCTACACCGCAGAGGAGGATTTCAGTGAGGCAGTGCTGGTGCTGGACCAGATGGGTGAGGCGGACAACCCCTGCAAGGTGCTGCAGGGTGAGGATCCAGGCAAGTGCTGTCTCGATCTGGAGTGGGTGCGCACCCTCTGGGAGTCCTGATCGGTGCAAATTTCTCAACGGGCAACGGAGATTGAGCCATTCTATGTGATGGATATCCTGGCCCATGCCCGCAGGTTGGAGCAGCAGGGGCGCTCCATCATCCATATGGAGATTGGGGAGCCAGACTTTGAGACCCCGTCCCCCATTGTTGAGGCGGGAGTGAGGGCGCTGCAGAGCGGGCACCACCACTACACCCCGGCACTGGGGCTTCCCGAACTGCGCGAGAAGATAGCGGCCCACTACCGGGATGGCTATGGTGTCAATGTTGCCGCCGAGCAGGTTGCCATCACCCCCGGCTCCTCTGGTGCGCTGCAGCTGTTGAGTGCGCTGCTGATCAATCCCGGAGACGAGGTGCTGATGGCAGATCCGGGATACCCCTGTAATCGCCACTTTGTGCGCCTCTTTGAGGGGAAGAGCGTATCGGTTCCTGTGGGTGTCGAGAGCAGGTTTCAGCTGACCGCGGAGCTGGTTGACCGCTACTGGAGCGAGCAGAGCCGTGTGGTGATGATCTCCTCGCCATCCAACCCAACCGGCAGCATGATCACAGAGAGGGAGTTGTCACGAATCGCCACAATGGTTGCTGAGAGGGGAGGCTCACTGATTGTGGATGAGATCTATCAGGGGCTCACCTATGGTGGAGATCAGTTTACGGCGCTTGAGCTTCCCAATCCCCCATTCGTGGTCAACAGCTTTTCCAAATACTATGGGATGACGGGGTGGCGGCTGGGGTGGATGGTTGCCCCCAGAGAGGCGATGGATGGTCTCGATCGTCTTGCACAGAACCTCTTTCTGGCCCCGCCGACACCCTCACAGTATGCAGCGCTGGCGGCATTTGACCCAGAGACTACCGAGATCCTGCAGCAGCGTCGTGACCGTTTCCGGCAGCGCAGGGACTTCCTTCATGCGGCACTGCTGGAGCTGGGATTCAGGATCGACAGGGTTCCGGAGGGGGCATTCTATCTCTATGCAGAGTGTGGTGGCCTGACAGAAGAGAGCAGTCAATTTGCAATGGAGCTGCTTGAGCATGCCGGGGTTGCGGTGACGCCAGGCAAGGATTTCACCACTCGCGACGCAGAGCGCTGGATCCGTTTTGCCTACACCACCTCAATGGAGCAGTTGCGGGAGGGGGTTGATAGGATCAATAACTACCTCTCCGGCAGGGGGTAGTGGGTACGGTCATGAATAGGATAACACTGCAGCAGTTTCGCTCCCTCCAGCTGCCAGGCTCCCTGCAGCGGGCAGGGCAGGTCATTGGCGCGGCGGGTGTGCTCTGTTGGTTCTGGTGGGTGCTGTTTGAGAAGGGGTTCATGCAGGTGCTTATCACGGGTGCCCCCGATCTGCAGGTTATCCTGATGGGGTTGCCACTGTTTCTGATTCTGCCGGCAATCTTCTATACGGCAATCTTCATCCTCTTGAGGGTCCTGGTCTGGCTGTTTGGGGCAGCAGAAAGCAGAGAGCCGGAGGACCCAGAGGATCCGCCGGCTCTCTGATTCGAGCTTTTGTTCGGCTACTTACTTCGCGATTGAGGCGTAGTGAGGAGCAATACCGTAGTATGGGGTTGCTGAGTAGCGCTCGCTTCTCAGATCAGAGATCCCCTTGAAGCGGCTGTTCTCGGCGGCATCCATGTCGGCATCCATCTCGGAGGATCCTCTGCCTGAGGCATTGATGCTCATGCTGAAGTTGCCCTCTGCATCTCCACGCCCCTTTCCTGCACCACGACCGTTTCCGTCGAATGCACTGTCAACCTTTCCGTTGCCGTAGCCATTCTGGTTGTCGTCACTGTTAAAGAAAGCGGAGGCGCTGGAGGCGACTGCTGTAAGGAGGATAGTGGCAATAATGTTCTTCATCTTGATTTCCCTGTAACTTGTCTCTCTGTTATTGGATCATGAGGAGTCATGAACCGCTAAAAAGTAATGGGCGCAGTATATAGGTATTAAATGAAGTTGTAAAATAAACAAAGACTATAGGCGTATTATCTAGCCAACAAGGGAAGCAGGGCTGTGCCATAGGCGGCCTCTCTATGAGTGGCGACATCGATCTGCAGGTCGGGCTGCTGTTGGTGAAAAAGTGATCGGCGAAGCGCCATCCAGTTGCGGTTCTCTGCCCCTCCGCCCGAGGTGATGATGCGGCGCAGGGGCGGCCCTCCGAGTGCGTTCAATTTCTGGTACCCCTGTTGCTCGATCCGGCTCAGCCCCTCCAGTATCCCCTGCAGGAAAATCCAATCCTCCTTTGGGCGGGGCGTGAGTCGTGGCATCAGCAGGGGGTCTGCAACTGGAAAGCGCTCCCCCCTGGAGGGGAGAGGGTAGTAATCGAGGCCGGTCGGCTCATCGGGTCTGATTTCGCTGCTCAATTGGCGAATCTGCTCCAGGGAGAAGTAGTCGAGGAGAATGCCGGCACCGGCATTGGAGGCCCCGCCAAGCAGCCACTGCTCCCCAAGCCGGTGGCTGTAGATCCCGTCCCGGGGCGAGAATAGAGGGGTGGATGAGATCAGTTTGAGTACCAGGGTGGTCCCCAGTGAGGTCACGGCATCCCCCTCGGTTCGTGCCCCGGCCGCAATGGTGGCAGCGATACTGTCGGTTGTCCCGCAGTGGAGCGTGATCGGTTGATCGGTTTTGATACCCAGCCGCTCTGTCAGATCTGCCCTCAGCCGGCTGTATGGGGTCCCCGGTGGCGCAACGGCTGGCAGCATGCCAGTGGGCAGATCAAGCGTTTTCATCCAGTCGGGCCACTTCCGGTGAATCACGTCATACCCCATCTTCAGGGCGTTGTTCTCGTCACTCTGCCCGAAAATCCCACCCAGCCGGTTGCTGATCCAGTCGGCCTGATGCAGGGCAAGTGCTCCCCGAGGGTAACTGGCTGAACCCTGTTCAAGCAGCCAGAGCAGCTTGGCAAGTGATGAGGTTGGGCCATGCGCGCCACTCTCATCAGGCGCAAGGCGCGAGATCCTCTCTGCCTCCGCAACAGCACGGCAGTCATCGTACATCAGTGCCGGTGTCAGCGCTCTTCCCCGAGGGTCTGCAAGCAGCAGGGTGGAGGAGGTTCCGTCCACTGCGATTGAGTTGACCTTATCGTGGTCAGGGATGGCTGAAAAGAGGCGCTGCAGAACCGTTATCGTTGCCTGCCACCACGCCTCGGGATTCTGTTCCGACTTCCCCTCTTCCCGCTTTGATGGTGGAAGGGGTTCCCGCTGCTCTGCCAGGACCACCCCCTCTGAGTCGGCCGCAATGGCCCTGACACCGGAGGTGCCAAGATCAATTCCGATATGGATGGCCATGAGGGGGGGATGCTGCGCCGGTCAGGAGGGGGTTGGGGCAACTCCGGGCAGCTCAACAGCCGGTGCAGGGGTCCAGTCGGGAGATCTGTGCTCTGCAACAACAGTGGTATAGACCCCGCCGCGAACATTGAAGACGGCAGTCAGGCGCATGAATCTGGGGCTGGTTGCTGCAACCAGGTCGGAGAGGATCTGGTTGGTGACCGCCTCATGGAAGGCGCCCTCATCGCGGTAGGACCAGACATACATCTTGAACGATTTCAGCTCAACACAGTGCTGGTCGGGGACATACTCCAGGTCGAGTGTTGCAAAGTCGGGCTGTCCTGTTTTGGGGCAGAGACAGGTAAATTCCGGGGTGTGAATACGGATGGTGTAGTCACGTTCCGGGGTGGGGTTGTCGAAGCTCTCCAATTCCCTGCTGGGGCTGCTTGGCATCTCTATCTTTCCTTGTTTATATACAATATAAAACATTAAGTTAGCTATTTTACTTAATGTTGCTTCATTGATGGTTTATTGTTTAATTGGGTGCTATTATACGACACAATCCAAAGGCGTTTATTGAAACCCTCTCCACCCGGATTTTGAACGCCCAGCCCACCTGTTGGATAGAGCGAGGATATGCGACTAAAAACCCTGAAGCTTGCCGGATTCAAATCTTTTGTAGATCCTACGAACGTCCCATTCCCCAGCAACCTGGTCGGTGTGATCGGCCCCAACGGATGCGGAAAATCCAACATCATTGATGCCGTCCGCTGGGTCATGGGGGAGAGCTCAGCCAAGCAGCTGCGTGGCGACTCCATGGCGGATGTCATCTTCAATGGCTCCAGTGCACGCAAACCGGTCGGCCATGCATCGGTGGAGCTGGTCTTCGACAACTCTGCAGGAAAACTGCAGGGGCAGTATGCCAGCTTCAGCGAGATCTCGGTCAAGCGCAAGGCCTCAAGGGATGGCATATCGAGCTACTACCTCAATGGAACCAAGTGTCGGCGACGTGACATCATGGATCTCTTTCTGGGTACGGGTCTCGGGCCACGCAGCTACGCCATCATTGAGCAGGGGATGATCTCCCGATTTGTGGAGGCAAAGCCCGATGATCTCAGGGTGCTGATTGAGGAGGCGGCTGGAATCTCA
Source organism: uncultured Piscirickettsiaceae bacterium (assembly GCA_964647745.1). Classification (GTDB taxonomy): domain Bacteria; phylum Pseudomonadota; class Gammaproteobacteria; genus Thiopontia. The sequence continues at coordinate 4,065 of CAZYJG010000057.1, read as the reverse complement.
AAGTACAAGGATCGCCGCAGAGAGACAGAGAACCGGATGCGCCACACGCGTGAAAACCTGGATCGCATCAATGACCTGCGTGAGGAGATGGCCAAACAGCTGCGCCGTCTGGAGCGCCAGTCCCGTGCAGCGGAGCGCTACCGGAAGCTCAAGGAGGAGGAGCGTCTGATGCAGGCCCAGCTACTGGCACTGCGTTGGCAGGAGTATGACCAGAAGGCAACGCAGCAGGAGCAGGAGACACGTCGGGCAGAGGTCTCTGTACAGGAGCGGCTCTCGCAGCAGCGTGCAGTGGAGAGCGAGATCGAGAAGGGGCGACTGCGCCACACGGAGTCCAACGACGCGTTCAATGAGGTGCAGGGGCGCTTCTACGCAATCGGTGCAGAGATCGCGAGAACGGAACAGGGTCTCAAGGGGATGAGGGAGCGAGAGGATCAGCTCGGAAAGGACCTTGAGAAGGCCGAGGGCGCATGGCATGAGGCCAATGCAGTGATGAAGGCCGATCAACAGCGTATCCTGGAGCTGGAGGAGTCCCTGCTGCAGGATGAGCCACAGCTTGAGGCGCTGCAGAAGGAGGATGGTGCCCTTACGGCGGTCTGGGAGCAGGCGGAACAGGAGTGGCATGAGTGGCAGGGCAAGCTGGAACACTTCAACCGGCTGGCCAATGATCCCAAGCGGGATGCCGAGATCGCACGCTCACGCATTGAGCAGCTCGATCGCCAGCGCTTCAACAGCGAGCGTCAGCAGCAGAGATTGCTGGAAGAGCAGCAGAGCCTGCCGGTGGTGGATAGCGCTGAGCTTGAGCAGATGCAGGGGGCGTTGCAGCAGCAGGAGAGTGATCTTCAGCAGTTGCGGGAGGCAGCTCACGCGCTGCGTGAGGTGATTGCGGATCAGCGTGAGAAGAATCGTCAGACCAGCGACCGGCTCAATGGCCAGCGTGGAGAGCTGCAGCAGCTGCGCGGGCGACTCACCTCCCTGGAGGCACTGCAACAGGATGCGCTGGGGCGTGAAAAGAGTGGACTGCAGGGGTGGCTGGAGCAGGGTGGCGTGGCCGATGCACCTCGCCTGGCCGAAAAACTGAATGCAGTAGCGGGCTGGGAGCGTGCTGTTGAGACGGTACTTGGTGCATACCTGGAGGCGGTCACCGTTGAGAATGACCGTGATCTTCTGGAGGGGGCGATCCAGCTGCAGAAAGGCGAGGTCCGTTTCGTCATGGACCATGCTGGTGCAGCTACCGGCCAGGAGCCCAGACAGCCCAATGGGGCCGTCCCTCTCTCCTCACTGGTAGAGAGCGATCTGGCCATTGGTGGGCTGCTGCAGGGGGTCTATGCAGTGGAATCCCTGCAACAGGCCCTTCAGCTCAGGGCAGAACTTGAGCCAGGAGCCTCACTGGTTACGCGTGACGGAATCTGGATCGGCCGTGAATGGTCGCAGGTGGTTCGCGAGGATGATGCCCAGGAGGGGGTACTGCAGAGAGAGCAGACGATCCGAACCGTAAAGGGGCAGCTGCAGGAGGTTGAGGCCGATGTTGCCACCCTTGAATCTGCCCTCGAGGCGGGGCGCCAGAGGCAGAAGGATCAGGAGCAGCAGCAGGAGCAGCAGCAGAACAGGATGGATCAGCAGGCTGCAGAGCTTGCCTCCAGCAAGGCGGATCTCACTGGGAAGCTTGCTCGCCAGGACCAGCTTGCCAGTCGCAGGGAACAGATTGATGAGGAGCTACTGAGGATTGAGTCTGACATCCGTCAGGCCAAAGAGGGTGTTCGGGAGTCTCGCTCGAGGCTCGAGATTGCACTGGCAGCAACCGAAGAGAGCGAGATGCAGCGTCAGCAGATGGAGTCCAGAAGGGGCGCCCTGCGCGAGGCGATGGACCAATCCAGAGACAGGGCACGTGAGAAGCGGGATCAGCTGCACCGTCTGACGGTTCAGGTTGAATCCTCTCGTACCCGTCTGGAATCCACCCGTAATGGACTGGTTCGCATGGAGGAGCAGCTCGCCACGAGCCAGGAGAGGAAGCGGGAATTGCTCCAGACAAAAAATGAGATGGAGGCGCCGATTCAGTTGCTCAAGGAGGAGCTCGAGAAGCATCTGGCGAAACAGCTGGTGGTGGAAAATGAGCTCTCCGATGTGCGTCGAAAACTTGAGGAGATCGAGCGCCAGCTGCGTGAGCTGGATGGAGAGCGGATGGAGGCGGAGCAGGATGTCCAGAAGCTGCGTTCGGTACATGAGAAGCTGTTGCTGGAGGGGCAGGAGATTCGTGTTCGTCGCCAGACCCTGGACGAACAGCTGCAGGAGAGTGGTTACCAGAGAGAACCACTGCTGCAGGAGATGCCCGAGGAGGCAACGGCCGGGCAGTGGCAGCAGGATGTCGACCAGATGGCGCAGAGGATCCAGCGTCTGGGGCCGATCAACCTTGCAGCCATTGATGAGTACCAGACAGAGACCGAGCGCAAGGAACACCTGGATCGGCAGCACGATGATCTGGTCGATGCCCTGACCACACTTGAAAATGCGATAGGAAAGATCGACCGTGAAACCCGTGCCCGCTTCAAGGAGACCTTTGAGAAGATCAATGATGGCCTGAAGAGCAACTTCCCGCAGCTGTTTGGTGGCGGACGTGCCCACCTGGAGATGACCGGTGAGGATCTGCTGGATACAGGGGTGACGGTAATGGCTCAGCCTCCGGGCAAGAGAAACAGCACCATCCACCTGCTCTCGGGTGGCGAGAAGGCGCTGACTGCAGTGGCACTGGTCTTCTCGATCTTTGAACTCAACCCGGCACCATTCTGCATGCTGGATGAGGTTGATGCCCCGCTGGATGAGGCCAATGTCGGCCGCTTCTCCAACATGGTGAAGAAGATGTCTGAGCGGGTACAGTTTATCTTTATCACACACAACAAGGCGACGATGGAGATCTCGGATCAGCTCTCGGGAGTGACCATGCATGAGCCGGGTGTATCAAGAATGGTTGCAGTTGATATTGATGAGGCACAGGCACTGGCGGCAAGCTGATGAAAGTGCTGAGCAAGATTCGGACAATACTGGGCAGGTCAACGGCCACCTTGCCCACCAGAGAGAATCCCGCTGCCTATGGTGGCGGGGAGTACCATGACCCCATTGATCTGGAGGAGTCACTGCATGCAGACGAGGATGAGCAGCTCTTTGATTTTGACCAGATCGAAGATGCCCAGGAGCCGACACTCGCTGACGCTGAGCAGCCGATGGGGGAGGCTGATGATGACACCGAAAGGCTGGCGGTCGTTCTGACTGTAATGGCCGAGGAGGGGGACCATTTCGAGGGGAGTGACCTGTTGCGTGAGTTCAATGCAGTGGGGCTTGAGTATGACAAGAGTGGTATCTATCACGCCTACCCCATGGAGGGGGAGCGTTCACCACTCTTCAGTGTGGGGAATGTGCTGAAGCCCGGGACCTTCAATCAGCAGCAGGTGATGAATCTGAGAACCACAGGCATCATCCTCTTCTTCAAGCTTCCGGGCGCACACTCCGGAAAGCTCTCTTTTGAGAAGATGACCGAGACCGCCCACAAGCTCTCCGTGGATCTGGGGGGCAAGGTGTGTGATGAGAGCAGAAGGGCACTGACCCCCCACTCACTACAGCGTCTGCGTGATCTGGTCTATGAGTTTGAGTACAACCATGAGCTGGAGAGCCGCAGAGCGACACTCAGTCAGTCGCAACAGCGATGAGTGACAACGGAACCACCTACCCGGCCTCAGAGCGGGCCCGGGAGCTGCGTGATCTACTCAACCACCACAACTACCGATACTACACCCTTGATGATCCGGAGATTCCGGATGCTGAATATGATCTCCTGCTGCGTGAACTGCAGCAGCTGGAGCGTGACAACCCTGAGCTGAGAACCGCAGACTCCCCAACCCAGCGGGTGGGTGGAGAGATTCTCGATGTTTTCCGTTCCGTTACCCATGAACTCCCCATGTCCTCGCTCGATAATGCCTTTGATCGTACTGAGATGGAGGAGTTTGAGCGGCGGGTTGAGGAGCGCAGCGGGGAGCAGGAGGTTGAGTATGTGGCAGAGCCCAAGCTGGATGGGCT
>CAZYJG010000056.1:0-9489 GCA_964647745.1 uncultured Piscirickettsiaceae bacterium | reverse complement strand
CGGAGCCGGAATCGAACCGGCACGGTGTTACCACCGAGGGATTTTAAATCCCTTGCGTCTACCAATTTCGCCATCCGGGCCAGACGGTGATCAGGGAAAAAAGCCGCTGAATGATACCAACATTCAGCGGCCTCTACCGGAAGATTTTGCAATCTCACTACGCTACGGCGCTCTCCTGGTCTGCCTCCCCCTCAACCACCTCCAGCTTTACCTTGGAGTTGAGCAACAGCCGCTCCCGGATCTGCAACTCAATCTCTCTCGCCATCTCCGGGTTCTCCTTCAGGAACTGGCGCACATTGTCCTTGCCCTGACCAATACGCTCACTGCCGTAGCTGTACCAGGCCCCCGACTTCTGTACGATCCCCTCCTGTACCCCAAGGTCGATGATCTCCCCCTCACGGGAGATCCCCTCTCCATAGAGGATGTCAAAGGTGACCTGCTTGAATGGCGGGGCCACCTTGTTCTTCACCACCTTGACACGGGTGTCGTTGCCGAGGATCTCGTCCCCCTTCTTGATTGCACCAATACGGCGGATATCGAGACGGACCGAGGAGTAGAATTTCAGGGCGTTGCCACCGGTGGTGGTCTCGGGGCTGCCAAACATGACACCGATCTTCATCCGGATCTGGTTGATGAAGATCACCAGGGTGTTGGAGCGCTTGATGTTGGCTGTCAGTTTTCTCAGGGCCTGGGACATCAGTCGCGCCTGCAGCCCCACGTGGCTGTCTCCCATGTCCCCCTCCAGCTCTGCCTTTGGGGTGAGGGCGGCTACCGAGTCGATGACGATGATATCGACCGCACTGGAGCGGACCAGCATGTCGGCAATCTCCAGCGCCTGCTCTCCGGTATCGGGCTGGGAGACCAGCAGGTTATCGATATTGACCCCCACCTTCTCTGCATAGATGGGGTCGAGTGCATGCTCGGCATCGATAAAGGCGGCGGTTCCACCCAGCTTCTGCATCTCGGCCACCGCATGGAGGGTGAGTGTGGTCTTGCCTGAGGATTCAGGGCCGTAGATCTCAACCACACGGCCACGTGGGAGGCCACCAATACCGAGGGCGATATCGAGCCCGAGGGAGCCGGTTGAGACGGCATCAATGTCGCGCTGGGCGTTGTCATCCCCCATGCGCATCACGGAGCCCTTGCCAAACTGACGCTCAATCTGGCTCAGGGCTGCATCAAGTGCCTTCTGTCTGTTTTCTTCCATCTTTCTATCCTCCAGCGATATTTTTGTAAGAGAAAAAGAAGAGAACTAATGTTCTCCTTTTGTTCTTACTATACGCCTGAAAGAGGGAAATGCAACCTTAATTTTGTTACCGCTTGTTACAACGGCCAAGATCTCAAACAAGAGAGAGATTACCCTGAGCCCCCTGCACGGAAGATGATTTTGACTTCAGGCAAGGCGAAAATGCACGCAGAGAGGGAGTTTACCGGGAGTAAATGACCGATTGAGTACGTTTTTAACGCTGAATGTGGGCAAAATGGCTTTTGTGCAGGGGGCTCACTCTGCTAGATCCTCAAAAAAACCCTTAACCTTGTCCAACCAGGAGGAGTGGTGGGGGCTGTGTTTCTCCCGCTTCTCGTCCAGCGACTCCCCAAACTGGCTCAACAGCTCCTTCTGCTTGCTGCTCAGCTTGACAGGGGTCTCGACAACCATCCGACAGAGCAGATCACCGGTCCCGCTGCTACGCACCGACTTCACCCCCTTGCCCCGCAGACGGAAAAGCTTTCCGGTCTGTGACTCAGGCGGTATCTTCAGGGTGACACATTGACTGTTTCCAAGACAGGGGACATCAACCTTGCCTCCGAGTGTGGCAGTCACAATACTGACCGGTATCTCGCAGTAGAGGTCATCCCCGTCACGCTTGAAGATTGAGTGCTCCCTGACTGTAACCTCAACAAAGAGATCCCCGGGTGGGCCACCATTCTCGCCGGGCTCTCCCTCGCCACTCAGACGGATCCGGTCACTGGTATCGACTCCTGGCGGAATCCGGACCGAGAGCGTCTTCTCGCGCTTGACCCTGCCGGCACCGCGACAGGCTGGACAGGGGTCCTTGATCTCCTTCCCGGAGCCATGACAGGTCGGACAGGTCTGTGCCACAGAGAAGAACCCCTGCTGCATACGCACCTTCCCTGCCCCGCCACAGGTACTGCAGGATACTGGCGCTGACCCCTCCCTTGCCCCGGTGCCACTACACTTGTCACAGATCTCCGAGGCGGGAATACGGATCTCTCGGGTTACTCCGGAGATCGCATCCTCGAGGGTCAGCTCCATCCGATAGGCAAGATCGGATCCACGGTAGACCTGTGGTCCGCCACCCCGGCCACGACCGCCGCCAAAGATATCCCCAAAGAACTCATCAAAGGCGTCACCAAACCCGCCCCCAAATCCGGGGCCACCCTGACCACCACCCATCGATGGGTCGACACCTGCGTGGCCAAACTGGTCATAGGCGGCACGCTTCTGGCTATCACTCAGAATCTCATAGGCCTCCTTGGCCTCCTTGAACTTCTGCTCACCCTCCTCACCAGGGTTGCGGTCAGGGTGATATTTCATCGCCATCCGGCGGTAGGCCTTCTTCAGGTCGCCTTCGCTGGCATTGCGATCGACTCCCAGAACCTCATAATAATCTCTTTTAGACATTTATTATTTTTCAGATAGTTATTTAGATTTTTTTATCTAATATATTAATATTGCTAAAACCACAGAGGACACAGCGAGCACAGGGTCGATCGATAACTGACCTCTGTGCACGCTGTGTCCTCTGTGGTTAGGGTGCCGTTAACGTGAGACTACTTCTTGTCGTCAACCTCTTCAAACTCGGCATCAACCACATCATCATCCTGCGCTGAGGATCCACCCACATCAGCAGGACCAGCACCCGGTGCTGCACCCTCACCCGCCTGGCTATACATCCGCTCAGCCATCTTTGAGGAGGCCTCGGTCAGGGCCTTGGTCTTCTCCTCAATCACAGCAGCATCGTCACCCTTGATTACAGACTCCAGATCCGCAATTGCGGCCTCAATGGCGCCCTTCTCATCCGCCTCGACCTTGTCACCTGCCTCCTCCATCGCCTTGCGGGTGGAGTGGATCAGGCTATCGGCCTGGTTGCGTGCGGTAACCAGCTCCTGGAACTTCCGGTCCTCGTCGGCATGCGCCTCGGCATCACGCACCATCTTGTCGATCTCATCATCACTGAGACCACTGGAGGCCTTGATCACAATGGACTGCTCCTTGCCGGTCGCCTTGTCCTTGGCGGAGACATTGAGAATACCGTTGGCATCAATATCGAGACTCACCTCAATCTGTGGTGTTCCACGCGGGGCAGGCGGGATATCGCTCAGGTCAAAACGGCCCAGTGACTTGTTGGCCGCAGCCTGCTCACGCTCACCCTGCAATACATGAACCGTAACGGCGCTCTGGTTGTCATCGGCAGTTGAGAACACCTGCTGCGCCTTGGTTGGAATCGTTGTGTTCTTGTCAATCAGCTTGGTCATCACCCCACCCAGGGTCTCGATACCGAGAGAGAGTGGCGTTACATCCAGCAGCAGGACATCGTTGACATCACCAGAAAGAACGCCACCCTGGATCGCGGCACCCATGGCAACCGCCTCATCAGGATTCACATCCTTGCGTGGCTCACGACCAAAGAAGGCCTGCACCTGCTCCTGCACCTTGGGCATGCGGGTCTGTCCACCCACCAGGATGACATCACCGATGTCAGAGGCAGAGAGCCCTGCATCCTTGATTGCAACACGGCATGGCTCAATGGAGCGCTGCACCAGATCACCCACCAGAGACTCCAGCTTGGCTCGGGTCATCTTGATATTCATGTGCTTGGGGCCCGAGGCATCTGCAGTGATGTAGGGCAGGTTGATATCGGTCTGCTGACTGGAGGAGAGCTCGATCTTCGCCTTCTCTGCCGCCTCCTTCAGACGCTGCAGCGCCATTGGATCGTTGGAGAGATCAACCCCCTGATCCTTTTTGAACTCCTCAACCAGGTAATCCATGATGCGATTATCGAAGTCCTCACCACCGAGGAAGGTGTCACCGTTGGTTGCCAGCACCTCAAACTGATGCTCGCCATCAATCTCGGCAATCTCAATAATGGAGATATCGAAGGTACCACCACCCAGATCATAGACGGCGATGGTACGATCCCCCTCCTTCTTGTCCATTCCGTAGGCCAGTGCCGCCGCTGTGGGCTCGTTGATGATGCGCTTCACCTCCAGACCGGCAATCTTTCCTGCATCCTTGGTTGCCTGACGCTGTGAGTCATTAAAGTAGGCCGGCACGGTGACCACCGCCTCCGTGACCGCCTCACCCAGATACTCCTCCGCCGTCTTCTTCATCTTCTGCAGAACACGGGCAGAGACCTCAGGGGCTGCCATCTTGTCATCACCCACCTGCACCCAGGCATCGCCATTGTCTGCCTTCACAATCTTGTAGGGGACCAGATCAATATCCTTCTGAACCACATCATCCTCAAAGCGGCGACCAATCAGACGCTTGATCGCAAACAGGGTGTTGTGGGGGTTGGTGACTGCCTGACGCTTTGCCGCCTGGCCGACCAACACCTCTCCATCACCGGTATAACCGATCACCGATGGCGTGGTACGTGCACCCTCACTATTCTCGATAACACGCGCCTTGTCCCCCTCCAGAACCGCCACACAGGAGTTGGTGGTTCCAAGGTCAATTCCGATAATCTTTCCCATAATCTTCTCTCTCCAATTTCAATTCTTTCAATCAGTTACTTCAACTTGTTCTGTTCTCTTCCCCAGATATGGGGGCTCTTTTTCCCATTTCAAGGCAATCTCTCTATGAACTCACAATCACCCGCGCAGGACGCAACAGGCGGCCATTGAGGGTGTACCCCTTCTGGATCACATCCATCACCGTATTGGGCTCCATCTCCGGGTTGGGGACCATCGTCATCGCCTCATGCTGCTCCGGGTCAAAACGGACCCCCTGCGCATCCATGATCTCGACATTGAACTTCTCCAGAACCCCCAGCATCTGCTTGCGAGTCAGCTCCATCCCCTCAAGAATGGAGGCGATCTCCTCCGTCTCCCGGGCGGCATTGAGCCCCAGGTCCATGCTGTCGGCAACCGCCAATAACTCCCTGGAGAAGGATTCCAGTGCAAATTTGTGTGCATTCTCAACATCCCGCGCCGTTCTCTTGCGCAGATTCGCCATCTCGGCCTGAATACGGGCCATGCGATCCTTGTACTCTGCAGCCTCGGCTATCGCCTGTTCCAGCTCGGACAGCTCCGACTCCTCTCCATCCTGACCGGCCTCCTCCTCTGGTTCAGCAGCCTCCTCAGCATGCTCGTCCTCTGACAACTGATGATCAGCTGCCACGCCCTCTTCCTGCTCAGGGTGCTCCTCTTCAACAGGAGCCGCTGTTTCCTCTCTACTCATTCCAACATCCTTGTTACTTCCAGAAAATAGTGTTCGCCTACCTGAATGGGGGCTATCTCATCGAATTCAAGGCAGAACCCAAAACTTTTGCCGTCACATCGACCACAGGGATAACCCGGTCATAGGCCATGCGGGTCGGGCCGATCACCCCCAGAACCCCAACCACCTCATCCTCATGGTGATAGGGGGCTGTTACCACACTGCACTCATCAAACAGGCTGTATCCGGACTCCTCCCCGATAAATACCTGAACCCCATCCGCCTCCATGCACTGATCGAGCAGGTGAATCATGTCCCGTTTCTCATTGAAGGCGTTAAAGAGCTGGCGCAGGCGATCCATCTCATACAGCTCGCTGTACTCCATCAGGTTGGAGCGTCCCGAGACCATGACATCCTCACGCCCCTTCTCCTCCCGGGTCACAGCCTGCTGGGCCATCCTTACAATCCCCTGCATCGCCCCATCCATCTCACTTCTGGAACGCTCCAGCTCCTGCACCAGGCGCTCGCGAACAGTGGAGAGATCCTCCCCGGCAAAGGTCTGGTTGAACCAGTTTGCCGCCTGCCGCAACTCGGACTCGGAGAAGATCCGCTCGGTCTTAAGGATCCGGTTCTGCACCTCATTCCCGTTGGTCACCAGAATGGCCAGCACCCTCCCCTCCGAGAGTGAGAGAAACTCCAGCTGGCGCAGCACCATCCGCTCCTTTCTCGGGATCATGACCACACTCGCCATCTGGGTCAGCTGTGAAAGCAGTGAGGAGGTTGTGGAGAGTATCTCGTCCGTGCTCTTCTCGATACCGGAGATCTCCTTCTCCAGCTGGTTGACCTGGATGTTCTCCAGTGGCTGAACCTTGACCAGATTATCCACAAAGAGGCGGTACCCCTTCTGGGTGGGGATGCGGCCGGCCGAGGTGTGTGGTGACTGAATCAGCCCCAGCTTCTCCAGATCCGACATCGTATTGCGAATCGTCGCCGCACTGACCCGCAACCCCGCCTCTCGAGAGAGGGTGGTCGACCCCACAGGGCGCCCGTCGCGTATATGGTGCTCAACCAGAACCTTCAACAGGTGCTGTGCACGTTCGGTGAGCGAGATCTCACTACTCATAAAGTGGTGCCAAAAGGTGTCAAAGCGTTTAAGATTATGAAAAGAGGCGAAGATTAGCACTCGACCAACGAGAGTGCCACTACCAGAGAAAAAACCGCAGCCACAGGGGAGCAACAGCGATGGGATATCAGTTCCGCAAGGTCGGAATCATAGGAAAATATGGGGCCCCCACTGTTGGCGAGACCCTGCTCTCCCTCACGCGCTGCCTGCTGGAGAAGGAGCTGGAGCTCTTTCTTGACCAGGATACAGCCGAACGACATCCAGAGAACAACCTTCCGGTCGTCAACCGTGAGGAGATGGGGGAGCAGTGTGATCTTGCCATCGTGGTTGGCGGAGATGGCTCCTTTCTCAATGCCGCACGATCCCTCGCCCGTTTTGATATCCCGATGCTGGGCATCAACCTGGGGCGGCTGGGGTTCCTGACCGATATCGCCCCCACACAGATCGACACCCTTATGGAGCCAATCCTCAATGGAGACTATATTGAGGAGAGGCGCTGCCTGCTGACCAGCCATATCCTGCGCGATGGTGATTTCCATGCCGATGGACCGGCACTGAACGACGTGGTGATCCACAAGCTGGACATTGCACGCATGATCGAATTTGAGACCCATATCAATGGCGAGTTCGTCAACCGCCAACGGTCGGATGGGCTGATTGTCTCCACACCAACCGGATCTACCGCCTATGCACTCTCGGGCGGCGGCCCCATTCTTGCCCCCACACTGAAGGCGATGGTGCTGGTTCCCATCTGTCCGCACACACTGAGCAACCGCCCCATTGTGGTCCCTGGGGACAGCGAGATCGAGATAACCATCATGGGGCCGAGCGGACATGCGCAGGTTACCCGGGATGGCCAGAGCAATGAGACCCTGGTGGCCGGAGACAAGATCCTGGTTAAACGCTACAGCCATGCCATCCAGCTGATCCACCCCTCCAGCTACAGCCCGTTTCAGGTGCTGAGACAGAAGCTGGGGTGGTCGGGCCAATAGCCAGGTAGATGCTCACCCACCTTTTTATTCGTAACTTTGTACTGGTTACGGAGACAGAGATTGACTGGCACTCCGGACTGACTGTACTGACCGGTGAGACCGGGGCCGGGAAATCGATCATCTTTGATGCGCTCGGCCTCGCCATGGGCAACCGTGCAGAGAGCCGCCTGATCCGCCACGGCTCTGAACAGGCCGAGATTGTGGCCACATTCCAGCAGCTCACCCCGGAGATCAGCGCATGGATGGGAGCGCACGAGCTTGAAAGATCTGAACCACAAGAGCTGATTCTGCGCAGGGTGATCCGCTCTGATGGCCGCTCCAGAGCCTATATCAATGGAACCCCCAGCACAACACAGTCACTGCGCGAACTCTCCTCCATGCTGATTGACATCCAGGGACAGCATGCCCACCAGAGATTGCTCAAGAGTGGAGAGCAGCTGCGTCTGCTGGACCAGTATGCCAATACTGGCGCACTGCTGGAACAGATGGGAGCACAGTTCCGGCTCTGGGAGCAGCTGCGCCACGAGAAGAGAAGCCTTGAACAGAGTGAGGCAGAGCGCCATGACCGGGTCGCCCTGCTGCAGTTCCAGCTGCAGGAGTTTGACCAGCTGGGGCTCCTGCCAGATGAGCTCCCACAACTGGAGGAGGAGCAGTCCCGGCTTGCCAATGGAGAGCAGCTGCTGGAGGGGAGTCAACTGGCACTCCAGCTGCTGAACGGTGAGGAGGGGCAGAGCGCTGTTCAGCAGCTCTATCGCACAATCGCCCAACTGGAGGCACTGGAGCCACTCGATCCAGCCCTTCACCCCCTGCGCACGAGGCTACTGGATTCAGCGCTGCAGGCGGATGAGATTGCCTCCGAGCTTCAGAGACAGAGTGAACAGTACGCCCTGGATCCGGAGCGCCTGCAGTGGCTCAATCAACGGCTGACCACAATCTCGGACCTGGCAAGAAAGCACAACTGCAGTGGCAGTGAGCTGCCAGAGAGGCACCATGAACTGCAGCAACAGCTGGAGCAGCTGCTCTCCACAAAGCAACAGCTGGATCAGATCGAGGAGAAAATCCGGAAGGCCCATGCCGACTGCGCCGACACCGCAGAGCAGCTGCACCGGCTACGCAAGGGCGCGGCCCTGGAGTTGCAACAGATGGTCAGCCAGGAGATTCAGGGGCTGGGGATGGAGCAGGGTGAGTTCCGGATCGCCCTCTCCCCCCCCTCCAACAGGGAGTTCCGGGGCAATGGACGTGATGAGATCCTGTTTCTTGTCACCACCAACAGTGGGGCGCCGCCTCAGCCACTGGCAAGGATTGCCTCTGGTGGAGAGCTCTCGCGGATCAGCCTGGCCATCCAGATCGCCTCTGCCAACCAGGGGCAGACACCGACACTGATCTTTGATGAGGTTGACACCGGTGTTGGGGGAGGAACAGCAGAACGCATTGGACAGAAACTGCAGACCCTGGGCAACCATACCCAGATCCTCTGTGTGACCCACCTTCCACAGGTGGCTGCATATGGGCATCAGCAGTTAAGAATCGAGAAGGCTGGAGACTCACCCGCACCCGAAATGGGGGGCAGCAATCAAAAGGGGGTAGTCAGCAGAATCATCCCGCTGGATGGTGAGCAAAGGGTTGAGGAGATTGCGCGCATGCTGGGTGGCGTCAAGATCACCTCACAGAGCCGTGCCCATGCACGAGAGATGCTTGGAGCTGACTGAAAAACCTCTAGCGATCAGAACCCCCAAAAGTATTGGCAGCTCCTCTCTGTGGCACGTTCAGGCACATCCTTGTGTCACTCGGCTGTAGGCGCCCTTGCCTACAGACGACCACAGAGAGGACAGCCAAAACTTTGGAATGATTATGTTACTGACACTTCCTGCAGATACCGTAGATCACCAGAGAGTGGTCTGTGATGGCAAAGCCACGCTGCTTTGCAATCGACTTCTGGTGCTTCTCAATCATGTCATCCACAAACTCCT
>CAZYJG010000055.1:5274-9833 GCA_964647745.1 uncultured Piscirickettsiaceae bacterium | reverse complement strand
GCTCTCCAGGCTCCAGCCACTCTACCGCTGAGGGCCAGTTGCGAAGCCAGGTAAGCTGTCTCTTGGCCAGTTGACGGGTAGCCACAACTGCACGCTCCACCATCTCCTCTCGACCCAGCTTGCCATCAAGGTACTCCCAGACCTGTCGATAGCCCACAGCGCGCATGGAGGGGGTATTGAGCGAGAGATCGCCACGCCTCTTCAGCTGCACCACCTCCTCAATCAACCCCTGCTCCACCATCGCCAGCAGACGTTGCTCGATTCGCTGATGGAGGATGGAACGCTCCTGTGGCGCAATCGCAACCATATGGATTGATTCAGGCGGCAGTGGGGGTGCCTGCTCCTGCTGTTGAAGCTGGCTCATGGGCACCCCGGAGATCTCGTACACCTCCAGTGCTCGCATGATTCTCTGTGGATCATTGCGGTTGATGCGCCCTGCGGCAACCGGATCCACATTACAAAGTTCATCATAAAGTGACTCCAGCCCGTTGTTATGGAACCGTTCCTCAAGCTCTGACCGAATCTCCCTGTCGGATTCCGGGAGTCTGGAGAGGCCAAACTGAAGGGCGCGAAAATAGAGCATGGTTCCACCCACCAACAGCGGAATCTTTCCCCTGCCCCGAATATCCGCAATCTCCCTCAGTGCATCACTCCTGAAACGGGCGGCAGAGTAGGGTTCTGCAGGATCCAGAATATCGATCAGTCGGTGCGGGGCTCGCCTCAGGGTCTCTGCATCCGGCTTGGCTGTACCGATATCCATCCCGCGATAGACCAGTGCAGAGTCGACGCTGATAATCTCACAGGGGAAGCGCTCCACCATCTCCACCGCAAGAGCGGTCTTTCCGGCCGCTGTCGGGCCAGCCAGAAAAAGCAGCTTCCCCCTCGAGGGGTCAACACGCTCTCTCATTGCACTACTGTCCACGAAGGAAGAGTCCATCCAGCTCTGTCAGTGTCAGCTGTCTCCAGGTCGGTCTGCCATGGTTGCACTGGCCACTGCGCTCGGTCTGCTCCATGTCTCTCAGCAGTGCATCCATCTCCGGCAGGGTCAGCTGCCGGCCTGCACGCACCGAACCATGGCAGGCGATGGTTGCCAGCACCTCATTGATCTCTTCACGAATGCGCTCACTGCTCTCATACTCCAACAGATCTGCCAGCAGATCCCTGGCAAGCTGACCGATATCTGCATTGGAGAGCAGCGCCGGAACCTCACGCACCACAACCGAGAGTGGGCCGGAACGGTCAAGCGCTAGCCCCATCTCCCCAAACAGGGGCTGCATCTGCTCCACAATCTCCGCCTCCCTCTCACTCACCGCAAGGGTGACCGGAACCAGAAGACGCTGGGAACGGACCCCCTCCCCCTCCAGACTGCGCTTCAGTCGCTCATAGGTGATCCGCTCATGGGCGGCATGCATATCCACCAGCACCAGCCCCTGGCGGTTCTCGGCAAGAATATAGATCCCGTGGATCTGGGCCAACGCATGCCCCAACGGCAACTCTCCACTCTCCTCTGAGGGGTCCATCTCTCCCCCGTATTGCGAGACGGGTTGTTGATGGTATGGCGAGGAGCGTGGCTCTGCGACCCTGCCTCCGAGAGCGGCGCCCAGATCGAGGGGGCGACTCCCCTGCGGCATATCAACCCACTGCCCCCTATCCGCAGCCTCATCTGCCACCCGACCCGCAGCAGAGGGTTGGGCAACGGGTGACTCCCGAATCTCACCCGTCTCCCGATCAACCACCTCCGGGGCAGCATCCGCTCCAGGTCGATCCGCAGCCAGCGCATCCCGGACACTCCTTGAGAGAAAGCCATGCACCTGACGGCTCTCACGAAAACGGACCTCATGCTTGGTGGGGTGGACATTGACATCCACCATCTCCGGATCCATCTCCAGAAAGAGCAGATAGGCGGGATGGCGGCCATGAAAGAGAACGTCCTGATAGGCCTGACGAAGCGCATGGGTCACCACCTTGTCCCTGATCATCCTTCCATTGACAAAAAAGAACTGCTGGTCTGGCTGACTGCGTGATGCAGCGGGCTGTGCGATCCACCCACTGAGGCCGAGTCCGGGATTTTCACTCTGCAGATAGAGGGCATGCGCCATGAACTCCCCCCCCAGCACCGCCTCAATCCGGCGCTCCCACTCCTGCTGCCCCGCTCCGGCCGGATAGTCACGAACCACCCTTCCATTGTGGCTGAGAACCAGCATGACCTCGGGGTGCGCAAGTACCATCCTGCGCACCACATCCTCAATATGGCGAAACTCCGTCCTCTCGGCACGCATGAACTTCTTGCGCGCCGGGGTATTGAAAAAGAGATCCCGCACCTCGACTGTGGTCCCCTGCGGGTGGGGATCCGGTTGCGGCGGCTGGAGTTCCACCCCGCCATCGCTGAAGAGTCTCCACCCCTGTTCCTCTCCGGCGGATCGGGAGACCAGCTGCAGCCTCGATACCGATGCAATACTGGGGAGTGCCTCGCCACGAAAACCGAGCGTGGTGATCCGCCCCAGATCCTCTACACTGACAATCTTGCTGGTGGCATGTCGATCAAGGGCCAGTTCCAGATCCTGCCGAAGGATGCCGAGCCCGTTATCCCTGACCCGAACCAGTTTGCCTCCACCCTCCTCGATATCAATCCAGATTCGGGTTGCCCCTGCATCAATACTATTCTCCAGCAGCTCCTTGAGCACCGAGGCAGGGCGCTCCACCACCTCTCCCGCCGCAATCTGGTTGGAGAGCTGACTGGTGAGTTTTTGAATTCTTCCCTGCTTCGTCCCCATCAATGAATCCTCAGTCTCTCCCCAATCTTCAGAAGATCCCCACTCCCCGGATTGAGCTTGCGCAGGTTATTGAGTGAGACGCCGCTCTCTCTTGAGATCGAGGTCAGGGTATCCCCCCGCTTCACCCTGTAATATCTCTTTCTGGAGGGCTGCCTGGTCCCGCCACTTTTGGGAGCAGCAGTTTGGGAGGGGGTTGATTGTATTACCGGATGGCGCAGCGCAAACTGGCGGACTCCATTCATCATCGCATTTGCCAGCTTCTGCTGGTGTGCTGCAGTGCGCAACTTCTTCTCCTCTCCCGGGTTGGTGATAAATCCGGTCTCCACCAGCATGGAGGGAAAGTCCGGTGCCTTCAAGACTGCAAAACTGCCCCTGTGGACCTGGTTGCCATGCAGCCTTGCAACCTTCTTCATCTCCTTGAGCACGATATCTGCCAGCTCAAGGCTCACCTTCTGATTTGCACTGCGCTCCATATCTCTCAACGCATAGGAGACGGAGCGCGACTCCCGCCCTTCGTCGACCCCACCGATACGGTCGGCCCGATTCTCACGCCGGGCCAGCCAGCGCGCCATCTCGGAAGAGGCGCGTCTGTCGGAGAGGACAAAGACCGAGGCACCCCGGGCTGAACGCTTCTTGAAACCATCCGCATGGATCGAAATCAACAGATCCGCCTTGCTCTTTCTCGCCTTGCGCACACGCCCACCCAGACTGACATAGTAATCCCCCTTGCGGATCATGACCGCACGCATCCCCGGCTCATGCTGCACCAGCTTCTCAAGACGGCGTGCAATGGCAAGCACAATCCCCTTCTCCCTGGTCCCCTTGTGCCCCACCGCACCGGGGTCCTCCCCCCCATGACCCGCATCAATTGCAATGGTTAGCAGGCGCTGTCTCGCTGCCGGCTTCGCCTGCTCAACGGGCTCCTGTTCCAGATTGTGAAGATCCAGCACCAGACGGTGGCCATAACTCTCATTGGGGGGGAGCAGGAACGAGCGTGCCTCAACCCCCTTGCGCAACAGGAATTCAACCACAAAGCGGGAACCATCCCCTGCAAAGCGGGTTCTGACCGACTTGAGACGAGGGTCCTCCCTGACCACTGCATCCAGGGAGAGAATGGGCTCTGCCCTGTTGAGAGTGAGTCTGATCTTTCCGGGGTTCCCGCTTCTGCTCAACTTGTACTCAACCTCCCGATCCAGGTCGAGAACGATACGGGTATGGTCCGGTGCAGGCCAGAGGCGAATCCCGTAAATCGAGACGGCGCCATCGGCTCGGGCGGGAACCATCCCCAACAGGGGAAGGGAGCCTGCAACCTGAAGGAAGCGGCGGCGCCCCGGCAACCCCCTATCCATCTGCATGCCACCTCCGGCTGAGCAAATCCAGCAGATGCTCATCCCCACTGCACTCAACACGGCGCCCCTCACCCGACTCGGTAAAGGAGAGCACAAAATCGGGCTGCGGGAGGATCCCCTCCCCACGATCCGGCCACTCCACCAGCAGGATCGAGTGGTCCAGATAGTCCCTGATCCCCATAAACTCCAGCTCCTCAGGGTCACAGAGCCGGTAGAGATCAAAATGGTAGAGCACTCCTCGCTCAAGATGATAGGGCTCTACCAGCGTATAGGTTGGGCTCTTGACATTGCCGCTATGGCCCAGCTGCAGGATGAACCCACGCGCAAATGTGGTCTTGCCCATCCCAAGATCCCCCTGGAGAAAGAGCAGTGCAGGGGGAATCACAAGCTCGGCAAAGCGTGCTCCGAACCGCTCCATCTCTCTCTCGTCAGGAAT
>CAZYJG010000055.1:0-5174 GCA_964647745.1 uncultured Piscirickettsiaceae bacterium | reverse complement strand
ATATAGAGTTGCATAGCTATTGGCAGTCATGCGTTATTTCCATCCGCTCCGCCACCTTCTATACTGCCCTCCATGGACATCCCCCCCGAGCAGCTGAAGAGAGAGATCAGGCAGTGGTCTGCCGAACTCGGGCTCCAGGGGTTCGGGGTTACCCACTGCAACCTGGAGAGCCATGAACAGGAACTACAACAGTGGGCTGCACTTGGATTCCACGGGGAGATGAAGTACATGGTCCGGCACGGCACCAAGCGGAGCCGTCCCGAGGAGCTGGTTCCGGGGACACGCTCCCTGCTCTCTTTCCGCATGGAGTACCTTCCTCCCGGGGCAGCAGATTCCTGGGAGATCCTGGGGCAGCCGGAGAGAGGGTTCATCTCACGCTATGCCCTGGGCAGGGACTACCACAAGGTGATGCGAAGCCGTCTCTCCCACCTCGTGGGGCAGATTGAAAACCGGATCGGCCCCTTTGGCCACCGCCTCTTTGTCGACAGTGCACCGGTAATGGAGAAAGGGATCGCAGAGAACAGCGGGGTTGGCTGGATCGGAAAACACAGCAACCTGATCCACAAGGGGAGCGGCTCCTGGTTTTTTCTTGGAGAGATCTACACCGATCTCCCCCTGGAACCTGATCCCCCCGCCACAAACCACTGCGGAACCTGTGATGCCTGCATCACCGCCTGCCCGACCGATGCCATTGTTGCCCCCTACCGGGTGGATGCCAGACGCTGCATCTCCTACCTGACCATTGAACTTCATGGAGCCATTCCGACCGAGTTTCGCAAGGCAGTGGGGAACCGCATCTATGGCTGTGATGACTGCCAGCTGGTCTGCCCATGGAACCGTTTTGCAACGCCCAGTCTGGAACCGGACTTCCGGATCCGTCACCACCTCGACACCCCAGAACTTGTGCGGCTGTTCCGCTGGAGTGAGGAGCAGTTTCTCAGCACAATGGAGGGCTCCCCCATACGTCGTATCGGGCATGAGCGGTGGCTGCGCAACATCGCTGTTGCCCTGGGCAACTGCAGTGATCCGGGATTCAGGCAACAGGCAATCTCAGCACTCAATTCGAGAACAGATCACCCCTCGGAGATGGTCAGGGAGCATATCCAGTGGGCCCTGGAACAGCAGGGGTCGATCAATCCAGAATAAAGTGGTGCCGGTAAAAGCGCATCTCCTCGATGGATTCACGGATATCGGCCAGCGCCGTATGGGCACCATGCTTCTCGAACTGCTCCAGAATCCCCGGCTTCCACCGCTTGGCCAACTCCTTGAGGGTGCTGACATCCAGGTTGCGGTAGTGGAAGTAGTCCATCAGCTCCGGCATCTCACGCGCCATGAAACGACGGTCCTGACAGATGCTGTTACCACACATCGGGGACTTCCCCTCCGGGACATGCTGGCGCAGAAAATCGAGTGTCCTGAGCTCCGCCTCTCTCACTGAGACCCCCTCCTCACGGATGCGACGAATCAGCCCGGACTCGCCATGCGTTTTGGTATTCCACTCATCCATTCCGGAAATGGTCTCTTCCGACTGGGCAATGGCAAAGACCGGACCCTCGGCCAGAACCTCAAGGTCGGCACTGGTCACAATGGTTGCAATCTCGATAATGGAGTCACTCTCGGGCCTCAGTCCGGTCATCTCCAGATCGACCCAGATCAGGTTCTCATCCGCTGACTGCGAACTGCTTCCACTATCGGTAGTCTCCCTCTTCTCCATGGTCTCTTTCTCTTATCCTCTGTACAATGAATGGAATTATTACACAATAGCGAGGAGCCGATATTGGAGACCGCTCAACTTTTTTCCACCCTTTTTCTGCTGATGGTTGTTACCCATCTGCTGCTTGAGTTGTGGCTATCCAGACGCCAGATCAGCTCCGTTCAACTCCATCGTGCCGCGGTTCCAGAGCACTTCAGCGACACACTACCCCTGGAGAAACACCAGAAGGCGGCAGACTACACAACGGCCAAACAGCGGCTGGGACAGCTGGAGCTTCTCTATGGGACACTGCTCCTCATCGGCTGGACTCTGGGTGGAGGCCTTGAGTGGCTCGATCAGATGTGGCGTGGTCTCACTGCCAACCCCCTCTACCTCGGCACCGGTTTCATGCTCTCCTTCTTCATTGTCAGCGGAATACTCGCCCTTCCCTTCTCGATCTACAACACCTTCACCCTGGAGTCGAGATTCGGATTCAACCGCACCACAATCTCCACCTTTGTGACCGACCTCATCAAACAGCTGCTGTTGTCACTGATTATCGGTATCCCGCTTCTGTTGCTGATTCTCTGGCTGATGGGTGAGGCAACTGCCTGGTGGTGGCTCAAGGTCTGGGGTGTCTGGATCGCATTCACCCTGCTGATGATCTGGGCCTGGCCCACCTTTCTGGCCCCCCTCTTCAACAAATTCACCCCACTGGAAAATGAGAACCTCAGGGAGAAGATTGAAAACCTGCTACAGGGTGCCGGGTTCGACTGTGACGGAATCTTTGTCATGGATGGCTCCAAGCGCTCCGGACACGGCAACGCCTACTTCACAGGCCTCGGAAAGAAGAGAAGGATCGTCTTCTACGACACCCTGCTCGAGACCCTGGATGACGATGAGATACTGGCTGTTCTGGCGCATGAGCTGGGGCACTTCAGGAACAACCACATCAAGAAGCGGCTGCTGCTGACCGCCCTGATCTCACTTACAGCACTTGCCATCCTGGGGTGGCTGATTGAGCAGCTCTGGTTCTACCTGGGGCTGGGGGTCACTACTCAATCGGACCATGCCGCACTGCTCCTCTTTCTTGCTGCCTCTCCGGCATTCACCTTCTGGATCCAGCCCATGATGGCCGCCTACTCCAGACGGCATGAGTTCGAGGCGGATGACTTTGCCGCAGAACATGCCCGCGCCAGCAGTCTGATCAGTGCCCTGGTTGCACTCTATCGGGAAAATGCCTCAACCGTCACCCCCGATCACCTCTACTCCGCCTACCATGACTCCCACCCCCCGGCGCCGGTGAGAATTGCACATCTTGAAGGTAAAACAGTTAAACTCTAGAGAACGATCAACGAAATGATCAATAATGGATACCTCAATCATGACCCATAGAGAAAAGCTGATTTCCGCCATACTGTTCACCCTGCTGCTCCCAGGCAGCGCCCTTGCCGATCCGGAGAACGGAAAAGAGCTGCATGATGCCGAGTGCCTGCGCTGCCACGGTACGGATGTCTATACCCGTGAGGAGCGAAAACTGGAGTCATTCTTTGATCTCAAGCGACAGGTCAGCATGTGTATCACCATGACCGGTGCAGGTGCAGAGTGGTTTCCTGAGGATCAGGATGATGTCATCGAATACATGAACAAGGCCTTCTACCACTTCACCGAATAGTTCGATGCAGCCTGAGCCACTGCAGGGGCAGATCATCACCCGCCGTGGCGACCGCCTGATTGTTCAACCCGACAATAACCGGAAAACCGACCCATCCACCCCCATACGCTGCGCACAGCGCAGCAAGCTGCCACCACTTGCTGTAGGAGACCGGGTTCTGTGGGAGCCGGCAGGAAACAGTGAGGGGGTCATTACCGGGCTCCTGGAACGCAAAAGCCTGCTCAGCCGACCAGATCCATTCAACCGGCGCAGAAAGCCCATTGCAGCCAACATTGACCAGATCATCATCGTCACTGCCCCACAACCCGGCATCGACCTTCTCCAGATTGACCGCATTCTGATTGCCGCTGAATCCATTCCCCTCCCCTCACTCCTGGCCATCAACAAGAGTGATCTTCTGAGTAGTGACGAGAGAAAAGAGTGGGAGCAGCAGCTGCACCACTATGAGGAACTGGGCCATCCACTGCTCTGGACCAGTGCCAAGAGCAGTGGAGGGCTTGAGTCACTGCAGCAGAGGCTGAGTGGGAAAAGCAGTGTACTGGTCGGCCCCTCGGGAGCCGGAAAATCCTCCATCATCAAGGCGCTGCTTCCCGAACAGGAGATTGCAGTGGGCGCCCTATCGGATGGAATCGGGCAGGGGAAGCACACCACCAGCGTATCGACACTCTATCTGTTGGAGTGTGGCGGATCACTGATCGACTCCCCGGGAATCCGCGAGTTCGGGGTGTGGGACCTGGATGAGGAGACGATTCGAAATGGCTTCAGGGAGTTTGACCGGTATGCCGGTCACTGCCGCTTCAGCAACTGCCGCCATCTTGATGAGCCTGGCTGCGCGGTAACCGCTGCTGTTGCCGAGGGGAAGATCCCTGCGGTCAGGATCGAGAACTATCGAAAACTGATCGGTGATCAGTAATCCTGGCGCCCGGCCATTGCATGGCCCAGGGTGCCGCTATCCACATACTCCAGCTCACCGCCCAGCGGGATACCATGGGCGATCCGTGTGGTACGAACCCCCTTTGAGCGTGCCATCTCGCTGATAAAGTGGGCCGTTGCCTCCCCCTCAACGGTGGGGTTGGTTGCCAGCACCACCTCCCGAACTACCCCTTCGGCGAGACGCTGCTCCAATCTGTCGAGCCCCAATTCAGCAGGACCGATCCCATCCAGTGGCGAGAGGTGACCCATCAGCACAAAGTAGCGCCCGCGATAGCTCGCCGTCTGCTCCAGTGCCAGCAGATCCATCGGCCCCTCAACAATGCAGAGCAGTGAATCATCCCTTTTTGGATCTGCACACTGTGTACAGAGATCGCTCTCACTCAGGGTACGGCAGCTGCGGCAACGCCCCACCTGCTCAACAGCCGCCGAGATGGCCTGTGCGACCCTTCGCCCCCCATCCCGGTCACGCTCCAGCAGATGGTAGGCCATCCGCTGTGCCGATTTTGGCCCCACCCCCGGAAGACAGCGGAGCGAATCGATCAACTCATCAATCAGCGACATGAAAGGCGGTCAGAACGGGAGCTTCATTCCGCCAGGAAGATTGAGTCCTGCAGTCATTCCGGACATCATCTCCTTGCTGCTCGCCTCCACCTTGTGAACCGCATCATTGACTGCTGCAGCAACCAGATCCTCCAGCATATCCTTGTCATCACCCACCAGGGAGTCATCTATCTGTACCCTGCGAATCTCATGGCGCCCCGTCATGACCACCTTTACCAGGCCTCCACCAGACTGCCCCTCAACCTCTCTGGAGGCGAGCTCCTCCTGCGCCTTCTGCATATCTTCCTGCATTTTCTGTGCCTGCTTCATCAG
>CAZYJG010000054.1:0-9941 GCA_964647745.1 uncultured Piscirickettsiaceae bacterium | reverse complement strand
ACTAGAGCATGTTGCAGAGTATTCATGATCAGGCGCAGAGCTGGATAGCCTGGGTCATTGTCGGACTGTTGATTATCCCATTTGCCCTCTGGGGGATTAACTCCTACTTTGAGGGGGGGAGTGGTGCAGTGGTGGCCCAGGTCAACAGTGCAGAGATCACTCTGCGTGACTACCAGCGCTCTCTGCAGCAGCAGCGCGAGAAGCTGCGTTCCCTGATGGGGTCAAGCTACCGGCCGGAGATGATGGAGAATCCGCAGATGCGCCGTGCGGTGCTGGATGCAATGATCGAGAATGATCTCCTGACACAGGCTGTGGTGGATGATGGTTTCCGCATCAGTGATGAGCTGCTGTTTGGGCAGATAGAGCGTATAGAGGCGTTCCAGCATGATGGCAAGTTCAGTCCGGCACTCTATGAGCAGCTGCTCTCTGCACAGGGGATGAGCAAGCCGTTTTTCGAGAGTGGGCTGCGTACCGATCTGATGCAGTCCCAGCTCTTGACCGCCTTCCGTCACGCCGCCTTTGTTACCCCACAGGAGTTGAGCGAGGCGGCTCGACTGCAGAACCAGCAGCGGTCGATGCGTCTCCTGACCATTCCAGCCTCACTTGAGCGTATCAGGAACCGTGTGGTTGATAGTGAGGAGATTGCTGCACAGTATGAGTTGAATGCCACCGCCTATGAGATCCCGGAGCAGGTCAGTCTGGACTATATCGAGCTCGCCGTTGCCGATCTTGCACGGGATGTCCCCGTTGAAGAGGGCGCCCTGGAGAAGCTCTATGAGGAGCGCAAGGGGGGGATGCTGGCAGATGAGGAGCGCCACGCACGCCATATCCTGATTGAGCTGGCTGAGGGGGCGGACGAGGCTGCCACCAGCGCTGCCCAGGCACGGCTGGACGAGGTTCGGTCGAAGCTGGCTGCAGGGGAGTCGTTTGAGGCGTTGGCAGCAGAGTATTCGGATGATCCGGGCTCCGCCTCGGTTGGGGGTGATCTCGACTTCTTCCCGCGTGGCATCATGGTGCCGGAGTTTGATGAGGCGGTCTTCTCGATGAAGGTGGGAGAGGTCTCAGAGCCGGTTCGTACCCCCTTTGGTTTCCATCTGATTCGTCTCGAGGAGATCCAGGCCGAGGAGATTCGCCCCTTTGAGGCGGTGCGTGGTGAGCTCAGTGCAGAGCTGAGGCGACGCGCTGCAGAGGATCTCTTTTTCGAACATGCCGAGACCATTGCCAATATCGCCTACGAGGAGCCGGATACACTCGATGGTGCGGCAGAGGCGGTGGGGCTGAGTGTTGGCAGGAGCGACCTCTTTACCCGTCAGGGCGGATCGAGCGGGATTGCGACCAATCCCGGGGTGGTCAAGGAGGCCTTCTCCGACATGGTGCTGCTCAACGGCAAGAACAGTGATCCGATTGAGCTCGCGGAGGATCGCATGGTGGTCGTCCGTATCCATGAGCACAAGCCTGCCACCAGAAAACCGCTGGATGAGGTGCGCCAACAGGTTGTTGAGGCGATTCTCAACCAGCGTGCCCGGGTAGAGGCACGTAACCAGGGGCTGGAGCTGTTGCAGAAGATCCAGAATGGAGAGGTGGATCCACAGGGTGTGGCCGAGCAGGCTGCAGTGGAGTGGAGTGAGGTCGAAAATGTTGATCGCAGGAACCAGTCGCTCCCGCCTGAGGTGGTGTCACGCCTGTTCCGCATCAATGCGGATGAACTGCTCTCCGGCGAAGTGCTCTACGCAGGCAGTGAGCTGCAGGGGGGAGGTTATGCCCTGATTGAGCTCAGTGCGGTTGAGGACGGTACCCTGGATGCAATGGGTGAGAAGGAGCAGGAGGCGCTGCGTCGGGATCTGGCCAATCGCAATGTGATGAGCCACTATCAGAGCTATGTGGCCAGTCTGCGAGAGAGCGCGGAGGTTGTTATTCATGAGGATCAGCTGAACTGATCGAAGAGGGTAGCCTCTCCCAACAAAAAGCCCGGCAAGTGCCGGGCTTTTTGCGCTATTGGTTGTCTGGAGAGTAACCGTTCAAACCCCCTGCCGTCATGCCCGCGCAGGCGGGCATCCATCAATCAGTGCGTTACAGACATAGATTCCCGCCTGCGCGGGAATGACGATAGTTTGCAATTATTCATTGGGGGGTCTGAACGGTTATTCTGGAAAGCCCTCAAGAGCCATCCGCGATTCCATAGATCCCCATCCCTGTCGTGTTGTATCCACCATCCACATAGGTGATCTCACCGGTGACGCCGGAGCTGAGATCGGAGCAGAGGAAGGCCCCGACGTTGCCAACCTCGTCAATGGTGACATTGCGGCGCAGTGGTGAGTTCTTCTCCGAGTAGTCGAGCAGCAGGTTGAAGTCGCCAATCCCCTTGGCTGCCAGTGTCTTGATCGGGCCTGCAGAGAGACCATTGACACGAATGCCATCCGGTCCCAGATCGGCAGCCAGTGCTCGAACATTGGCCTCCAGACTTGCCTTGGCCAGCCCCATCACATTGTAGTGGGGGATGGAGCGTACCGCACCCAGATAGCTCAGGGTCAGCATTGAGCCATTGCGCCCCTCCATCATCGGCAGGGATTCACGGGCCAGTGCCGCAAAGCTGAACGAGCTGATGTCGTGGGCAATCTTGAACCCCTCCCGGGTAACCGAGTCGACAAAACGTCCATCCAGCTCCCCCTTGGGCGAGAAGGCGACCGAGTGAACCATGCAGTCGAGACCATCCCAGTGGGTGGAGAGGCGCTTGAAGGTATTTCTGATCTCCTCGTCACTGGAGACATCGCAGGGGATGGTGATATCGCTTCCCAACTCTGCGGCAAGCTTCTCGACACGCCCCTTAAGCTTCTCACCCTGGTAGGTGAGGGCAATCTCGGCCCCCTCGCGATGCATCGCCCTGGCAATCCCCCAGGCGATTGAACGGTTACTGGCGACACCGACAATCAGCGCCCTTTTTCCCTGCATGAATCCCATCACAAATCCTCGTCTGCTTTCCGGTTCCAACGCTTTTATTCTGATATGATCTAGTCCTCACAGTGGTGACACCAATGAGAACCGAACCAACTCCTTTATCGGGCTAATTCTACACAGACATAGTGGGCGCTAACAAGAATAAAAGAGGGGGATTGTTGACCATCCTGATCGGGATGCTCTTTTCACTGCCCCTCCAGGCGAGTTGGAACAACCCCTATCCACAGGAGGGGGTGGAGGAGCAGGTGCTCTACTCCTCCTTCTCCGGGCGCCCCAAGCACCTGGATCCAGCACGCTCCTACAGCTCCAATGAGTACACCTTCATCGGCCAGATCTATGAGCCGCCACTGCAGTACCACTACCTCAAGCGTCCCTATCAGCTCGAGCCCCTGGGGGCGGCATCGATGCCCAGGGTCACCTATCTCGATACCCGTGGGGAGCCACTGCCGGCAGATGCCCCGGTTGAGAAGATCGCCCACTCCATCTACGAAGTCCATGTGCGGGAGGGGGCAGAGTATCAACCCCATCCCGCCTTTGTGAGGGATGGGGAGGGGGAGATGCGCTATGCCAATCTGGGGGAGGATGAGGCTTCCGGGATCGAGCGGATGGCCGATTTTCCACAACGGGATTCGCGCACAGTGACTGCAAGTGACTACATCTACCAGATCAAGCGTCTCGCCCACCCTGCACTCCACTCCCCGATATTTGGGCTGATGACGGAGCATATTGTTGGGCTGCAGTCGCTGCGTGACGCGCTGAAGCGGGCCCGGAAAGAGGAACCGGATGGCTGGCTTGATCTGCGGGAGTTCCCCTTGGAGGGGGTGGAGCTGGTGGATTCGCTCACCTACCGCATCAAGGTGAAAGGGAAGTACCCGCAGTTCATCTACTGGCTGGCGATGCCCTTCTTCTCCCCAATGCCGTGGGAGGCGGACCGCTTTCACGCCCAGCCGCTGCTGCAGGAGAGGAATATCACCCTCGACTGGTACCCGGTCGGAAGCGGCCCCTTCATGCTGACGCTCAACAACCCCAACCGCAAGATGGTGCTGGAGCGCAACCCCAACCACCACCCTGAGCAGTATCCTCGTGAAGGGGAGCCGGAAGACAGGGACAGCGGTCTGCTGGCCAGTGCGGGGGAGCCGATTCCGTTCCTCGACCGGATCGAGTTCAGCCTGGAGAAGGAGACGATCCCCTACTGGAACAAGTTCCTGCAGGGCTACTATGACGCCTCCGGGATCAGCTCCGACAGCTTCGACCAGGCGGTCCAGATCACTGCCGGCGGTGAGGCGGCCCTTACGCCGGAGATGGAGGCACAGGGGATGCGGCTGCAGACCTCGGTCTCCACCTCGATCTTCTACATGGGGTTCAATATGGCGGACCCCGTGGTTGGCGGCGAGAGTGAGCGCGCCAGAAAACTGCGCCAGGCGATCTCCATCGCAGTCGACTACGAGGAGTTCATCTCCATCTTCTCCAACGGGCGCGGGATACCGGCACAGGGACCACTCCCTGCCGGAATCTTTGGCCACCAGGAGGGGGAGGGTGGAATCAATCCGCTGGTCTACCGCTGGGAGCGTGGCAGGGCAAAGCGGCGCTCACTGGAGGAGGCACGGGCACTGCTGGCCGAGGCCGGTTATCCAAAGGGGCGCGACCGCGAGACGGGCAAGCCGCTGACCCTCTATTTCGATGTGACCGCCAGCGGGCCGGATGACAAGGCACGGATGGACTGGTACCGGAAGCAGTTTGAGAAGATCGATCTGCAGCTGGTGATTCGCAACACCGACTACAACCGTTTTCAGGACAAGATGCTCAACGGCAGTGCCCAGATCTACCTCTGGGGGTGGAATGCCGACTATCCGGACCCCGAGAACTTCCTCTTTCTGCTCTATGGCCCCAACGCCAAGATGGGAAAGAACGGGGAGAATGCCTCCAACTATGACAACCCGGAGTTCAACCGCCTCTTTGAGCAGATGAAGAACATGGAGAATGGCCCGCAGCGGCAACGGATGATTGACCGCATGGTGGCAGTGCTGCGAGAGGATGCCCCCTGGGTCTGGGGGATGCACCCCAAGAATTTTGGCCTCTACCACTCCTGGTACCGCAATACCAAACCCAACCTGATGGCCAACAATACCCTGAAGTATGTCCGCCTTGATCCGGTTGAGCGGGCGCGGCTGCGCAACGAGTGGAACCGCCCAGTACTCTGGCCGCTCTGGGGGGGCGGGCTGCTGCTGTTGCTGCTGATTATCCCCGCCTGGCTGGGGGTGCGCAACAAGGAGCGCAGCTCATTGAGAACCCTGGGGGAGAACTGACCATGCTGAACTATATTCTGCGCCGTATCCTCTACGCCTTCCCGATCCTGGTTGGGGTCAACCTGATCACCTTCTTCCTCTTCTTCGTGGTCAACACACCCGATGACATGGCACGCATGCACCTGGGGATGAAGCATGTCACCGAGGAGGCGATCGAGAACTGGAAGCAGGAGCGGGGCTATGACCGCCCGCTGCTCTGGAACGAGTCGGCAGCAGGGGGTGAGAAGCTGACCGAGACCCTGATTGTCTCGGAGTCCCTCAAGCTCTTCCGCTTTGAGTTTGGGGTGGCCGATGACGGGCGTGACATTGGTGGGGACATCCGGGAGCGGATGGGTCCCAGCCTCGCCATTGCGGTGCCGATCTTTGTGATCGGGCTGATGACCAATATCACCTTTGCGATGCTGATGGTCTTCTTCCGTGCCACCTATCTCGATCTCTCGGGGGTGGTGCTGACAGTGGTGCTGATGTCGATATCCGGTCTCTTCTACATCATCGGCGGGCAGTTTGTGGTGGGCAAGCTGATGCATCTGGTCCCCATCTCCGGCTATGAGGGGGGGCTTGGTGCCTTCCGCTTTGTGATCCTCCCGGTGGTGATCGGGGTGATCTCCGGAATCGGCTCCGGGACCCGCTGGTATCGCACCATCTTCCTTGAGGAGATGGGGAAGGACTATGTCCGTACCGCCCGTGCCAAGGGGCTCTCCGAGAATCGGGTGCTGTTCCACCATGTATTGAGGAATGCAATGATCCCGATCCTCACTGGTGCCGTGGTGGTGCTGCCACTGCTCTTTATGGGGAGCCTGATTACCGAGTCCTTCTTCGGTATTCCGGGGCTCGGCAGCTACACCATTGAGGCGATCAACGCCCAGGACTTTGCCATTGTGCGGGCCATGGTCTTCCTCGGTGCGGTGCTCTATATCATTGGACTGCTGCTGACGGACCTCTCCTATACCGTGGTCGATCCGAGGGTGCGCTTGTCATGAGAAAACAGAGATTTAACGCAAAGACGCGAAGGCGCAAAGAATTCAACATTCTTTTGCTGTTCTTCGCGACTCTGCGTCTTTGCGTTGAAAATCAGAAGGGTGTGTTAGATGTTTGATGCTCTATATGCGTATATGGGTCTCAAGCCATTGTTTCTCTGGACCGATCTGCTGATCTGGCTGTTGGTGGCGGTGATCCTCTTTGGGGTCTCCTATACCCGTCGTCGCCCCCACCTGCTGGAGCCGTGGCATCGGGTGGCCCGAAGCCGGCTGGCGATGGGGTCACTGGTGGTGCTGCTGGTCTATGTGGTGATTGGGCTGCTCGACTCCATCCACTACCGACCGGCACTGGAGCAGAGCGAGCCCGGGGAGGAGGTCCACTATGCCGTCGAGGCACGCACCGTACTGGACTGGATGGTGGGTGGGCTGCGTCGTGACAGTGAGAAGAGCTACTCTGCACCGCTCGCTACCGAGCTCTATGTGCGTGAGATGGTGGAGAGCCCCTCCGGGGAGATCCGGCGCGACTTTCCGCGCCTCCGCTTTGGTGGTGCCCATCTTGACGATCCCGGACAGCGGGGTGCGGATCTGGCAGATACCACCCTGCAGGGGGTGGGGAAGGGGGTTCTGCTGTGGCTTGTTATTGCACTGCTGCTGATGTTCTGGATCGGCAGACGCAGCAGGGAGCGCTCTCCGCTGGGGTGGGCCGGTGCGGTGGTTCAGGGGCGGACCCCGACCCCGTGGCGCACCATTCTGCTGGTCACTTTTGTTACCGCCATGTTGGTGATGGTGGCGATCCAGATTGGGGTCAAATACCATATCCTGGGGACCGACAAGGTGGGGCAGGATGTCTTCTACCAGGCGGTGAAGAGTATCCGCACCGGTCTGGTGATCGGAACCCTGACCACCCTGATCATGCTCCCCTTCGCCATCCTGCTCGGGATCATGGCCGGATTCTTCCGTGGCTGGATCGATGACCTGATCCAGTACACCTACACCACCCTCAACTCCATCCCCGGGGTGTTGCTGATTGCGGCAGCGATCCTGATGATTCAGGTCTACATCGACAGCAATGCGGCACTCTTCGAGACCACCGAGGAGCGGGCCGACCTGCGGCTGCTCTTTCTCTGCATCATTCTCGGGGTCACCAGCTGGACCGGCCTCTGCCGGCTGCTGCGTGGTGAGACCCTGAAGCTGCGCGAGATGGACTACATCACCGCGGCCCACGCCTTCGGGGTGCGCAATCTGCGCATCATCACGCGCCACATCCTCCCCAATGTGCTCCATGTGGTACTGATCTCCGTGGTGCTCGACTTCAGTGGTCTGGTGCTGGCCGAGGCAGTGCTCTCCTATGTCGGGGTAGGGGTCGATCCCACCATGTACAGCTGGGGCAACATGATCAACGGTGCACGTCTGGAGATGGCGCGCGAGCCTGTGGTCTGGTGGACCCTGCTCGCCTCCTTCCTCTTCATGTTTACCCTGGTGCTGGCGGCCAACCTCTTCTCCGATGTGGTTCGCGAGGCGTTTGATCCACGGATGCAGCGAGGCAGAAAATGAGTCCGGCCCCACTGCTCAGGGTCTCCGGCCTCCAGACCTGGTTCTCCACCCGTCAGGGGGTAGTGCGTGCGGTGGATGAGATCTCACTGGAGATCCGCAAGGGGGAGACCTTTGCGCTGCTCGGCGAGTCGGGATGCGGCAAGTCTATTACTGCGCTCTCGATCATGCAGCTGCTACCAGAGGTGGCGCTGGAGCGGGTGGGTGGCGAGGTGGTGCTCGAGGGGGAGAGCCTGCTCGATCTCCCGGAGCGCGAGATGCGCCGGGTTCGAGGTGGAAGGATTGCGATGATCTTCCAGGAGCCGATGACCTCCCTCAATCCGGTATTGACGGTTGGTGATCAGGTTGGAGAGGTTTTGCAACACCATGCCGGGATCGGTGGAAAGGCGCAGCGCCAGCGTGTCATCGAGCTGCTGGAGGATGTGGGGCTGCCCGATCCCGAGCAGCGGATCGATGTCTATCCGCACCAGCTCTCGGGCGGAATGAAGCAGCGGGTGATGATTGCCATCGCCCTGGCCGGGGAGCCCGACCTGCTGATAGCGGATGAACCAACCACGGCACTGGATGTCACCATTCAGGCCCAGATCCTCGATCTGCTGCGGCGTCTACAGCAGGAGCGGGGGATGGCGATCCTGCTCATTACCCATGACCTTGGGGTGGTGGCGGAGATGGCCGACCGGGTCGCGGTAATGTATGCCGGTCAGCTGATTGAGCAGGCACCACGGGAACCCTTTTTTGCCAACCCTGCACACCCCTATACCCGGCGTCTCTTTGATGCCCTGCCGGATGCCGGAAAGCGGCACCAGCCCCTCTCGGTACTGCACGGCACCGTCCCACCGCTGACCGAGGAGATCCAGGGCTGCAGTTTCCGCAACCGCTGTGACCATGGCTGGTCGCTCTGTGGGGAGTCGAGCCCCAGCTGGTCCTCACTGGGGCAGGGGCAGGGGGTTCGCTGCCACCTCTTCAGCAGCAAGGGGGGGGCGCGTGAGGTTGAGCAGCAGCTCTCTGAATCTTCCCTCCCTGTTGCCCAGCCGGCTGGGGCGGGGGGAGGTGAGCCCCTGCTGAAGGTGGAGGGGCTCAAGCTCCACTTTCCGGTCAGAAAGGGGTTCTTTCACCGTACCGTGGGGGCGGTACGGGCGGTTGATGGGGTCGATCTCACAATCAACCGCGGCCAGACCGTGGCGCTGGTTGGGGAGTCCGGCTGTGGCAAGACCACGGTAGGGAAGTCGATCCTGCGCCTGCTGGAGCCGACAGCCGGGACCATCTCCTTTGACGGGACGGATCTTGGGGCCCTGCAGGGGAGGGGGCTGAGATCATTCCGCTCCAATTTCCAGATGATCTTCCAGGACCCCTACGCCTCGATGAATCCGCGAATGATGATCTCCGATATCATCGGGGAGGGGATGGATGCACTGCTGGAGGGTCAACAGAGCGCTGGGGAGCGGGAGCAGCGAATCGGCTCACTGCTGGAGCAGGTGGGGCTCACTGCCGATATGGCGCGTCGCTATCCACATGAGTTCTCCGGCGGGCAGCGTCAGCGGATCGCCATTGCCCGTGCGCTGGCGGTCAACCCGAAACTGATTGTCTGTGACGAGCCGACCAGCGCGCTCGATGTCTCGGTTCAGGCGCAGATCCTCAACCTGCTGCGTGAGCTGCAGCAGTGTCAGGATCTCTCCTACCTCTTTATCACCCATAACCTCTCTGTGGTCTCCTGGTTTGCCCAGGAGGTTGCGGTGATGTATCTCGGCAGGATTGTTGAGTACGGTACTGTTGATGAGGTGATGACAACACCGCGCCACCCCTATACCCAGGCACTGCTCTCCGCTGTCCCCACGGTGGATCAGGAGAACCGACGCGAGGTGATTCGCCTGCAGGGGGATCAGGGATCGCCCATCCACCCCCCGTCAGGGTGCCCCTTCCATACGCGCTGTCCGCAGGCGATGGAGCAGTGCAGCAGGGTGGTTCCACAACGCAGTGCACTCAGTGAGACACACCACGCATCCTGTCTACTGCTCGAGTAGTGAACCGGCGATCCCCTCTTTCATCCTCAGCATCCCCTGGAACATCATCGGGAACTCCTCAACCACGGAGTGCTGTACACTCTCTCGCGCCAGCAGGGCATCGCGCCAGCTACAGACCCTGGGCAGATCAC
>CAZYJG010000053.1:0-10068 GCA_964647745.1 uncultured Piscirickettsiaceae bacterium | reverse complement strand
TACATCGTCTCCGCCCCCTCCGGCGCGGGCAAGTCGAGCCTGCTGAAGGCGGTTCTGGGCGAGCTGGGCGGCGTCCGTCTCTCGGTATCCCACACCACCCGTGAGCCACGGCCCGGTGAGGAGGACGGGGTCCACTACAACTTCACAACCACCGAGGCATTCCGCGAGGGGATCAGGGCCGACCAGTTTCTGGAACATGCCCAGGTCTTTGACAACTTCTACGGCACCTCCGAGTCCTGGGTACGGGATACGCTGCAGCGTGGGGAGGATGTGATTCTGGAGATCGACTGGCAGGGGGCAGCTCAGGTGCGGAAGAAGATCCCCGAGGCGGTGGGGCTCTTCATCCTCCCCCCATCACGCGAGGCACTGCGTGGACGTCTCCAGGGGCGTGGACAGGATAGTGACGAGATCATCGATCGCCGCATGCGGGATGCCGTCAGCGAGATGTCGCACTACAGTGAATACGATTTTCTGGTGATCAATGATGACTTTGATCAGGCGAGGGAGGAGCTGAAGACCATTTTTCTTGCACAGCGCCTCCATCTCGATGCACAATCAGGGAGAAATGGCGATCTGCTGAAAAGTCTGCTGGAAGAATCCGGTTGATTTATATAGAATTACCGCCCTTTTCAGCACGTTATTGATTTGGAGTGATTACTGATGGCACGCATTACTGTAGAAGATTGCCTGGACAAGATTGACAACCGTTTTGACATGACCCTGATTGCCGCCGAGCGCGCAAGACAGATCGCCATGGGTGCGGATCCACTGGTTCCGCTGGATAACGACAAACCCACAGTAATTGCCCTGCGCGAGATCTCCGAGGGGTTGATGAGTCGTGAGATTCTCGACCAGATCAACGCCGCTGCCAGCGCCATTGAGGAGGAAGCGAGCGAGGAGAGCGAAGAGGAGCTCTCAGCGGAATCGGCCGATGAGGAGAGCCCCGCAGCCGAGACAGAGACAACCGCTGCTGCCGAACCAACTACAGAAGGCGAGGCAACATAACAACCACTCTCGCCATGCCATGTTTCTGATCAGCGACCTCGTCGCTCTACTGGAGCGCTATCTTG
This sequence comes from uncultured Piscirickettsiaceae bacterium, assembly GCA_964647745.1. GTDB lineage: Bacteria > Pseudomonadota > Gammaproteobacteria > Thiopontia. Next base: position 8,998 of record CAZYJG010000053.1, on the reverse strand, counting down.
ATCAGAAGCAGGTCAGCGAGATCTATGCCGCCTACCTCTTCTCTGCGGAGGCCCACGACGGCCAGCACCGCATCTCGGGCGAGCCCTATATCTACCACCCCATTGAGGTTGCCCGCATTCTCGGCGAGATGCGGATCGACCACACCACCATCATGGCGGCCCTGCTGCATGATGTGCTGGAGGACACCAACCACTCCAAGAGAGATCTGATCGACCGCTTCGGCAAGGAGGTGACCGAACTGGTGGATGGTGTCAGCAAGCTGACCCGGATGCAGATGGAGAGTCCGCAGCATGCGCAGGCGGAGAACTTCCGCAAGATGATGCTGGCGATGACCCGTGACATCCGGGTGATCCTGATCAAGCTGGCCGATCGCCTCCACAACATGCGCACACTGGATGGAATGCGTGCAGACAAGCGCCGTCGCATTGCCCGCGAGACCCTCGAGATCTATGTACCCATCGCCCACCGGCTCGGAATGAACAAGGTTGCGACCGAACTCCGGGAGCTCGGCTTCTCCAACCTCTACCCGATGCGGGCACGGGTGCTGGCCGAGGCGGTGCGTCAGGCCCGGGGGAACCGCAAGGAGATCCTGGAGACCATTGAGGCGGCGCTACAGAGCCACCTGCTGGAGACCAACCTGGATGCCGAGGTGAGTGGGCGCGAGAAGCACCTCTACAGCCTCTACCAGAAGATGCGGGACCAGCGCCTCCCCTTCAGCGAGATCTATGATGTCTATGCATTCAGGATTATTGTCCCTACGGTAGAGGCCTGCTACCAGGCACTGGGGATCGTCCACAGCATCTACAAGCCGGTTCCCGGAAAGTTCAAGGACTACATCGCCATCCCCAAGGCCAATGGCTACCAGTCACTCCATACCATTCTCTTCGGCCCCCATGGGGTTCCGGTCGAGATCCAGATCCGTACCCGGGAGATGCACACCATCTCCGAGGAGGGCATTGCGGCCCACTGGGACTACAAGAACGAAAATCCCGACAGCAGCCGCTCCGCCACAGTCAGCGGTACCGAGAAGCGGGCACGCCAGTGGCTGCAGGATCTGCTCGATCTGCAGAAGAACACCGGCAACTCCCTGGAGTTCCTGGAGAATGTAAAGATCGACCTCTTCCCGGATGAGGTCTACGTCTTTACCCCGAAGGGGAGGATCATGGAGTTCCCGCGCGGTGCCACCGCCCTCGACTTTGCCTACCGCATCCACACAGAGATTGGAAACCAGGCGGCTGCAGCCCGCATCAACCGCAAGGTGGTGCCGCTCAGCTCCCACCTCTTCAATGGCCAGACCGTCGAGATCACCACCTCACCAGACAGCCGTCCACAGCCCGGTTGGCTCAACTTTGTCACCACCGGCAAGGCACGCAGCAATATTCGCCACTACCTCAAGAATCTGCAACAGGAGGAGGCGGTCCATCTGGGGAAGAAGCTTCTGCTCAAGGCACTGGCCAGCCACAACATCTCCAGAAAGCGGTTCAAGAAGATGGATCTTGGCCCGCTGCTGAAGAAGCTCCAGCTGGAGAACATGGAGGCACTCTATAACGAGATCGGCATGGGGCTGCGGATGGCAGAGCTGGTGGCCGCAAACCTGGTTCACTGCTGCGGCAAGGGGGCTTCCGCAGAAGAGGAGCTGCCCCCAGTGAAGGGGCGGAAGGGGCTGCGCTGGAACCCGTTGACCGTCCTCTCGCCGCTGCTCAAACGCAAGGGAAGGAACCACGATCAGCGCCCCCTGATGATTCGGGGGACCGAGGGGATGGTGGTCCACTTTGCAAAGTGCTGCCGCCCCATCCCCGGGGACCCCATCATCGGACACATCAGCTCCGGCAAGGGGCTGGTGATCCACCGCAGCGACTGCAAGAATGTCTCCCACCTGCAGAATCGTCCGGAGCAGTGGGTCGTTGTGGAGTGGTCCGACAAGGGAGAGCAGGACCTCTCAACCGATATTCGGGTCGATGTTGCAAACAGGCGTGGCGTGTTGGCCACGGTTGCGGCAACCATCTCGGAGATGGGATCCAACATCAGCAATGTCACGGTTGATGATCAGGACGGGCGCACCAATGCCATCACCTTCACCATCCGGGTGACAGACAGGGACCATCTGGCTGACATCATCCGCAAGATCAGAAAGCTGAAGCCGGTCAACGGCATTCAGCGCATCAAAGGGTAATAAAACAGAAAGGAGTCATCGAATGAGCAGAGAGATCATACAGACAGACCGGGCCCCACAGGCCATTGGAACCTACTCACAGGCCGTACGCAGCGGCACCACTGTCTATCTCTCCGGACAGATCCCGCTGATTCCAGAGACCATGGAGATGGTTGATGGCGATATGGAGGATCAGATTGTTCGGGTCTTTGAGAATCTCTCGGCTGTTGCAGAGGCTGCGGGTGGATCACTGGCCGATATCATCAAGCTGAACATCTTTCTCACCGATCTGGGCCACTTTCCACTGGTCAATGAGGTGATGGCGCGCTATTTCCAGCAACCCTACCCGGCACGTGCCGCAGTCGGTGTTGCTGCACTGCCAAAGGGTGCAGGGGTCGAGATGGATGGGGTAATGGAGCTCAACGCGAATGGTTAACCCCAACACTCTCTCCATCCCCAATTCAGGGTACGCCAAACAACATCCATGTCTGCTCAACGGTAGCCCTCCCTGGCTACCGATGCCCCCGAATTGGGGATAAACAGAGTATTGGGGCACTTAAGCAAGAGACCACTCGTACTATAACGTGACAGATGTCACCACACTGAAGGGGGTTGGCCCCCAACTCGCCAGGCGGCTGGAGCGGCTGCAGATCCGCCAGGTGGAGGATCTGCTGTTCCACCTCCCGCTACGCTATCAGGATCGAACCACCCTATCCCCCATCTCCACCCTGCGGGCGGAGGAGGAGCGGCTGATCCAGGGGGAGATTCAACACTGCACCATCCGTTTTGGCAGACGCCGCTCCCTGCTTTGTAGTGTTGAGGACTCAAGCGGGACCCTTGCTGTCCGCCTCTTCCACTTCAATCGACAGCAGCAATCCTCCCTGCAGCAGGGGAGAACCATTCGCTGCTTTGGGGAGATCCGCTGGGGTCCCTCAGGTCTGGAGATGGTCCACCCCGAATACCGGCTGTTTCAGCCCAACCAGACACCTCCCCCACTGGAGAGGCGACTGACCCCGATCTACCCCTCCACCGAGGGTGTGCGACAGCGCACCCTCTCCTCCCTGACCCATCAGGCACTGGAACTGGCTCTCTCAACGGCAGAGGAGCTGCTGCCGGAGGGGATCCTTCCCGAAACCATGCCCCCCCTGCAGCAGGCGCTGGAGAGGGTGCACCGCCCCAGGGCAGAGACCACCCTGGACCAGCTTGAGGCGAGCAGGGAGCGTATTGCACTTGAGGAGCTGTTGGCACACCACCTCAGTCTGCGTCAGATCCGCCGGCAGATGGAGCGCACAGACGCCACCCCGCTACAGGGTGACCGCACCCGTGTGGAGCAGTTTCTGCAAGGGCTCCCCTTCTCCCTGACCCATGCCCAGCAGAGAGCGCTGAACAGAATCCTTGATGATCTGGAGCAGCCCAACCCGATGCAACAACTGCTGCAGGGTGATGTCGGATCCGGCAAGACCATTGTGGCACTGTCCGCAGCACTCCATGCAGCAGCCTCCGGGCTGCAGTGCGCCATCATGGCCCCCACCGAACTGCTGGCCAGACAGCACTACAGGAACATACAACAGTTACTGGAGCCCACCGGGGTCACAATTGGTTTCCTCTCCGGGAGCATGGGTCTGCGCGAGCGCAGGGAGGTGGTTGAGCCGCTTGCCGCTGGCACACTCTCCATCCTGGTCGGAACCCATGCCCTGTTCCAGAGGGAGGTCCGGTTCCACAGCCTTGCGCTGGTGATTATTGATGAGCAGCACCGTTTTGGTGTGGAGCAGCGCTCTGCCCTGCGCCAGAAGGGGGTCGAGCCGCACCAGCTGATCATGACGGCAACCCCGATCCCGCGCACCCTGGCAATGACCTTCTATGCCGACCTCGACAGCACCGTGATCGATGAGCTCCCTCCGGGGCGTACACCGGTCCAGACCGTCACCCTGCCGGAGTCCCGTCGTGACGAGGTTCTGGAGCGGGTTCACGCCAGCTGTCTCGAGGGGCGACAGGCCTACTGGGTCTGCCCGCTGATTGAGGAGTCGGAGACGCTGCAGTGCCAGGCGGCATCAGAGAGTGCAGAAGAGATCCAGCAGCGCTTTCCGGATCTATCCGTCGGGCTGGTGCATGGGCGCATGGCTGCAGCAGAGAGAGACGAGGTGATGGGGAGATTCCATCGGGGGGAGATCCAGATCCTGGTCGCCACCACCGTCATCGAGGTGGGGGTCGACGTCCCCAACGCCAGTCTTATGATTATCGAGAATGGGGAGCGGCTTGGGCTCTCCCAGCTGCACCAGCTCAGGGGGCGGGTCGGTCGGGGGAGCCTCTCCAGCAGCTGTCTGCTGCTCTACCGCCCCCCCCTCTCCAGGGTGGCGAAGCGCCGCCTTCAGGTGATCCGGGAGTCGAGTGATGGATTCGAGATTGCGCGCCAGGATCTGGAGATGCGTGGTCCGGGAGAGCTTCTTGGAAGGCGCCAGACCGGTACCCCGCAACTCAGAATTGCCGATCTTGCAGTGCACCACCACCTGATCCCGCTGGTTGAGCAGGTTGCAGCGGAGCTGATTGAGCAGCAGCCGGGGAGGATCCCGCAACTGATCCAGCGCTGGATTCCCGAGGGGGAGCGGTTTCGCTCCATCGGGTAACCACTCAATCCGGCAGGCAGCCGCAGATGACCGAAAGGGTCAGTTACAGGATAGAGGCAGCACTAAATCACCTCCCAGCTCAACACGGTTGACCCGCTGCCCTCCCCCTCACTGCAGAAGATGCGCCTGATCTGGGCAACCAGCGGCAGCATCTCCTCCCTCTTCAGGGAGCAGTAGACCCTGTTGTGGGCCCGCCTCGACTGAACCACACCCACCTTTCTGAGAATATCGATATGCTGGGAGATGTTGGACTGCGTGGTCCCCACCTGCTCCAGAATCTCGTTAACGATCCTCTCCTGCTCCCCAAGAAAGCAGAGAATCTTCAACCGTGTGGGGTGGCTGATTGCCTGCAGTACTGCTGCAATCTGGTCCAGCTCCTCCCTGCTCTCAGGCAGACTAACCTCTTGTGACATTAACTCCTCCTCCCTGGTCTGTGCCATCGGCAGCCATGAATCTGACTCAGCTGCTGCCGATGCAGCGCACACTCTACCCAAACCCAGCCGTGATAAAAACTAAGTATTTCTTCATTACCCACAAGAGTAATTTAACAACCATGCTTATTGTGCAAGAATATGGGTGAGTTAAATGCTCGGCTATTCTGAGATGTAGGAGTCTTGGCATTCCGGGTCAGTCCATTGAGGTTGGAGATAGATATGGATCAACAGCTACTTGACGAACAGTACCAGCTACAGGGGGCACTCTCCCGCATCAGGAGTCTCGCCCTCAGTGGCCACTTCGAGATTCCCTATCTGGTCGAGGAGCTAGAGAGGATGACCCTCTCACTCTTCTCCTACCTCAGCAACGAGAACGGCTGCATCACCTCGATCCTGCAGGACCGAAACTGCTCTGACGAGCTCAGGGAGCACGCCAACAGCCTCTTTACCGAGAGTGATCACATCAGCCACGAACTGTTTGAGTTTGTGCGCAGATACTGGAAACGGTCTGAGGAGCACCTGTTCAGTGAGTTTCAACTGGAGCTACTGGATATTCTGGACAATATTGAGTTGCGGATCGGAGGCAGGGAGGGTGTTGAGAGCCCCTTCTTCCATCTGCAGACGGCTTGTTGTTAAGGAGCCCCATACCGGAGGAGACGCACATGGAGACAACAGTAACCACACTATTGAGAGACCACCACTCAGCAAAGACCATTGCCCAGGTGATGGGGGCGATGGCACATCCAACAAGGATGAAGATCCTCTGCATGCTGGCAAACAGGGAACAGACGGTCAATGACCTGCTGGCGGAGATCGGAACCTCACAGTCCAATATCTCGCAACATGTTGATGCGCTGCGGCGTGCCGGTCTGATCCGCTCACGTCGCAACCGCTACTATGTCTACTGCTCACTTGCCCATAGTGAGATGGAGCGGATCATCCTGATGGTTCGCGACCTCTTCTGCCCACAACAGCGGTAAGCGGAGAACAACCGAACGTCGCTCCTGGAACATAGAACCTTCCGACTCCTGATCAGGTTGGAGGTCTCCCAACAGGAACGCGTGGCCGGCATGCAGATTCGAAGCTGTATGCCGGTTTTTTTCTCCTACACAAACGCACCGGCCCACTTGGAGAAGAGAGCCGGTGCAGCCTGCTCCCTCACTGCACCCATGTAGGAGAGGTGCTGGAGATTATGGCAGACAGTAAAGAGTATAGTTGACAACTGATATTGTGCCGTTGATCTGCATCAAAAATATAACTACATCTGGCTATTTTTCTGCATGCTGTTACCGGATAAACGACATGCAACAACTGGTTATCATAAAAAGCAGTATTTTTTCACAATACCCATGAAGTGGTAATCATCCAGTAACAGTAGCGCCTCATAATGGGGTCACGATTTGAGTCCGGCTCTTGTAGGCCCTTCCCTCCTCCTCGGGCAGACTGGATGGACTCAAATTTCTGGTCCTCGTTGATGTTGGCCAGAGACCCGCCAGTTCTAGAGATATCGCTGGCGGGTTTTTTTATGCGCCCGTCAAAAAGTCCATTGCCCCCCCAGTTGGTCATCATCCGGTAACAGCCAGATGCTATCCTGAAACCATTGCATGTGACAGTGCAATATCTTTTCATAGATCTTCCTTTGGTAAGCTTTCCTGCCCGAATCGGTTCGGGCAGGGTTTTTTAGCTCCAAGCCCGGCTGCTCACTGCTCCACCTGGGCCACCGGAACCATCAGCATCGCCACCACCCCGCCCCCACTGCGGTTATGCAGGGAGAGCCGCATACCATGCAACTCTGCAAGCTGGCGTGCAATGGCGAGTCCCAGTCCGCTCCCAAGGTGGGGATCCCTCCTCGATTCGTCCGCCCGGCAGAAGGGCTCAAAGATGGTCTCCAGCAGCTCCTTCGGGATACTCTCGCCCCGGTTGCTGATCTCTATTGCAAGCCGGGACCCGCTCGTGTCACTCTCTTTCTGACAGGATATGGATACCTCATGATCCCTGCCAAACTTGACCGCATTCTCCACCAGATTTGAAATTACGCGCCTGATGGCGGCGGGGTTGATCCTGACATGACAACATTTTCCGTGGGCAATGGTGATCGGGGTGTGGTCCGTCTGGTACTGGTCTGCGACCTCCCTCACAAGGTGGTCCAGCTCAACCATCTCCACTGCCGGGGAGAGGGTCGCACTGCCAAACTCCATTGAGCTCTCGATCATGGCATCCATGATTTCGATATCCTCCTCAATCATCTCAACCACATTTCTGTTGTTCGGCCCCCTCAACAGCTCCAGATAGAGACGAATCCGGGCCAGTGGGGTTCGCAGGTCATGGGAGATCCCAACCAGAATGGTGGTTCTGTTCTTCAGCAGTGTCTTGACCCGTGCAGTAAGGGCATTGATCTTTCTGATCAGGGAGCGCACCTCCCGTGGCCCCTCCTCTGGAACCGAGCAGCAGTGGTCCGGCCCATTGGATTGCTCAAGGGTGCTCTCCAGTGCACGGATAGGATGGGTGATCTTCCTTGAGGCGAGGATGGTTCCCGCCAGAGTCAGCGTGGTCCAGAGCAGAAAGAGGAGCCCCAGGGACCAGCCGAGGTGGAGGTGTGAGCGCTGCTCGCTGAACCCAAGACGAATGGTCCCGTCTCCGCTCTTCAGATCAACCCAGTAGCGTATATCTCCCTCCCCTGTTTCGGAGGTGAGAAGCATGGCCCCATGACGCCCGGCACGCTCTCTGATTTGCGACTCCAGGTAGTTCAGATAGGGGTCAAAACCCCTATAGGACTCCAGGGGTTCTGCAGGGTCGCCAACCAGAAGCTGGTTGGCCTCCAGCATGTGGGATATATGTCCCGGATCGTTGCTGGCCTCCTCAATCAGGAGCGCGGTATGAAACAGCAGATCAGAGAAGTCCTGTGCCGAGCGATCGACGCTGGGATGTACCACAAGGGCAATAAAGAGCAGGCCGTTGAGCAGGGCGACCAGAAAGATCGTCCCTGCAATGACCACTGCACTCTGGCTGGTAATAGAGAGCTGCTCCAGCTGCCGATTGAGCAGTCTCATCTGCTGGGAGAATCCAGTACAAAGCGGTATCCAAAACCCCGTACCGTCTTCAGATGCTGTGGCCGGGAGGGGTCCAGCTCAATCTTTTTCCTCAGACGGTTGACTCGGGCATCAATGCTGCGATCCATCACCTCCTGCTCATATTGGTGGACTAGGGTGACCAATTGATCCCTGCTCAACACCCGGTTTGGATGCTCTGCAAAGACCTTCAATAGTGCCGTATCGGCTGGACTGAGCACAACCTCGCTCCCCTCTCTGGATAGCTGGTAGGAGTCGAGATTGAACCGATTTCTGCCAAACACCACCACCCTCTCGGACTCAACGGCAGCGGCATCCTGTGAGACACGACGCATCATGGCCCTGATCTTCTCCAGCAGCTCCTGTGGGGCAAAGGGCTTTCTCAGGTAGTCGTCACCACCGGACTTGAGGCCACTGACCGCATCCTCCGTTTTGGTCAGTGCCGAGATGATAAGGATGGGGATCATGTTGCCGGATGCACGCAGCCTGCGCACAACCTCCAGGCCACTGCCATCAGGCAGCATCACATCCAGCAGGATCAGATCCGGCCGCTCTGCCGAGAGAATCCCCTCAACCTTGGCACCCCGATCCGCTGAAACGACTGTAATATGGTTTCGCTCGAGAAATGTCTGAATCGCACTGACCAGCTTCTGGTCATCGTCAACAATCAATACCTTTTGATACACCTGCTTCCCTCATCCGGATGTCATCGACACCCT
>CAZYJG010000052.1:0-10423 GCA_964647745.1 uncultured Piscirickettsiaceae bacterium | reverse complement strand
CCCTCAACCGCAGCAAGGGGGCGGCGGTGCAGGCGACCCGTGCGCAGGCCGATCGTCAGCTCTACAGGCAGGCGGTGCGCGGGGAGCTGGAAAACCAGCCCAATCTGACAATTTTCCAGCAGGCGGCCGATGATCTGATTGTGGAGGGGGGGCGTGTGGTCGGGGTGGTGACCCAGTCGGGGATCCGCTTCACCACCCGTACGGTGGTACTGACTGCTGGAACCTTCCTCAATGGGGTGATCCATGTCGGGCTTTCCAATATGTCGGGCGGGAGAATGGGAGACCCCCCCTCCATCCGGCTCGCCGAGCGTCTGCGCGAACTCCCCTTCCGGGTCGAGCGGCTGAAGACCGGGACACCACCCCGCATTGATGGGCGCACGATTGACTACTCGCAGCTGAAGGAGCAGCCGGGCGATGACCCCGCCCCCGTATTCTCCTATCTGGGGGCGCGTTCGGAACACCCCCGGCAGGTGTCGTGCTGGATTACCCATACCAATGAACGAACTCATGAGATTATCCGCGGTGGTCTGGACCGCTCCCCAATGTATAGCGGGGTGATTGAGGGGGTGGGTCCCCGTTACTGCCCCTCGGTCGAGGACAAGATTGTCCGTTTCTCGGAGCGCGACTCCCACCAGATCTTTGTGGAGCCGGAGGGGCTCACCACCCATGAGATCTACCCCAACGGCATCTCCACCAGCCTGCCGTTCGATGTGCAGCTAGAGCTGGTTCGCTCCATCCAGGGGTTTGAGCAGGCACACATCACCCGCCCCGGCTATGCCATTGAGTATGACTTCTTCGATCCGCGCGACCTCAAGCCGTCACTGGAGACCCACGCGCTGCAGGGGCTCTTCTTTGCCGGACAGATCAACGGTACCACCGGCTATGAGGAGGCGGCTGCACAGGGGCTGGTGGCCGGCTGCAATGCAGCACGCAGCGTACAGGGGCAGGAGGCGTGGCATCCACGTCGTGAGGAGTCCTATATTGGGGTACTGATTGACGACCTGATCACCCGGGGCACCAGGGAGCCCTACCGCATGTTTACCAGTCGTGCCGAGTATCGGCTGCTGCTGCGAGAGGACAACGCCGATCTGCGGCTGACCGAGAAGGGGCGGGAGCTGGGGCTGGTCGATGAGCAGCGCTGGGATCTCTTCCGCCGAAAACGGGATGCCATTGCAGCCGAACAGCAGCGCCTGCAGGGGCAGTGGCTGCGGCCACAATCCATCACTGAAGAGGAGGCTCAGCGGGTACTTGGAAAAGCGATGCGCCGTGAACATAGCCTGATGGACCTTTTGGCACGCCCCGATGTGCGCTACCGGGATCTGGTCTCTCTGCAGGAGGTGGGGGACCCAGGATTGCCAGAGGATGTGGTCGAACAGGTAGAGATTCAGGCCAAGTATGCCGGCTATATCGAGCGCCAGCAGCAGGAGATTGAGAAGAATCGCCGCCATGAGGAGATGAGGCTGCCAGAGGCGCTGGACTACAGTCAGGTCTCCGGCCTCTCGATCGAGATCCAGGAGAAGTTGGCACGACAGCGACCAGCAACACTGGGGATGGCGGGACGCATCTCCGGGGTGACCCCGGCGGCACTCTCACTGCTGCGGATCCATCTGAAAAAACGTGATCTCCGGCGCAGTAAAGCGCCGGGAGAGGCTGCCGGATGAGCCCCCTCTCCATGACAGCGGCTGCAGGGCAGATGGGGGTTGAGCTGACAGGGGCCCAGCAGCAGAAGCTGGAGCAGTACCTCGATCTGCTGCTCAAGTGGAACCGGGTCTACAACCTGACCGCAATCCGGGAGCGCGAGAAGATGGTGACCCATCACCTCCTTGACAGCCTCTCGCTGCTCCCCTTCCTTTCGGGGGTGCGGATTGCCGATCTCGGCAGCGGGGCGGGGCTGCCGGGGATCCCGGTTGCCCTGATGCGCCCCGATCTGGAGGTGGTGATGGTCGACAGCAACATCAAAAAGAGTCGATTCATCCAGCAGGCCGTTCTTGAGCTGGGACTGTCGAATGCATCTGTTGTACACTCCCGGGTGGAGAGTCTCAGCACCGACCCACACTTTGATACGGTGGTCTCCCGGGCCTTTACCTCACTGAGCCAGTTTCTGCTGGCCTCCCGTCCCCTGTTGAGAGAGGGGGGGCGTGCTGTCGCAATGAAGGGGAGGTGGCCCGAGGAGGAGGGGAGTGAGGTGGTTGAGGGCTTCAGGCTGGAGCGGGTGGCAGCCGTCACTGTTCCCGGCATTGCGGCCGAAAGACATATGGTAGTTTGTAATCGAGAGTAGAGAGAGACCATTCAGGCAGGGATTACATTGAGCAAGATTTTCGCTGTAGCAAACCAGAAGGGTGGGGTGGGCAAGACCACCACCGCCGTCAACCTTGCCGCCTCACTGGGGTATTTTGACGAGCGGGTGCTTCTGATCGATCTCGACCCGCAGGGCAATGCAACCACTGGCAGCGGTATCGACAAGCAGTCGCTGGAGTGGGGCGGGGTGGATGTGCTGCTGGGTGATATCTCCATTCAGGAGGCACTGCAGAAGACCGATGGCGCAGGATATGACCTGCTGGCGGCAAATGGGGACCTGACGGCCGCAGAGGTGGAGTTGATGGCGGCGGAGGACCGTTTTCAGCGTCTCTCGGATATCCTGGGAGGGGTCACCTCTGAATATGACTACATCTTTATCGACTGCCCGCCAACACTGAACATTCTGACACTCAGCGCCTTTGTCGCCTCGCGCGGGGTGATTGTGCCGCTGCAGTGTGAGTACTATGCGCTGGAGGGGCTGACGGCACTGATGGAGACCATGGATCGGGTCCGCGAGACGCATAATCCAAGCCTGCAGCTGCAGGGTATTGTCCGCACCATGTATGATGCCAGGAATCGCCTCTCGGTTGAGGTCTCGGAACAGCTGACCGGCCACTTCGGGGATCGGGTCTATGAGACCGTGATCCCCAGAAACGTGACCCTGGCAGAGGCACCGAGCTATGGGCGCCCCATCATCCACTATGCGCCCTCCTCTCGTGGCGCCTATGCCTATGTGGATCTGGCTGCAGAGATACTGGAGAGGGCCGAGAGTGAGAAAAATGAGCGTGAGAATGGAGAAGAGTAAGTGATGTCAGCAAGAAAGGGGGGATTGGGACGAGGACTGGATTCACTGCTGGGTGCAGCCAAGGCGTCAAAGGATTCGACTGCTGCCACAGAGCCAGCCACAGACACCACTGCGGGTGGTGAGGCCGCAGCACCCAGGGCGGCACTGAAGAGCCTGCCGGTTGACCTGCTGCAGCGTGGCCAATATCAGCCACGACGCGACATGGACCAGGAGGCACTGCAGGAGCTCTCCAACTCGATTCGTGCACAGGGGGTGATCCAGCCCATTGTGGTCCGTCCCATTGGGGAGGGGCGTTACGAGATTGTCGCCGGCGAGCGCCGCTGGCGTGCGGCACAAATGGCGGGACTGCAGGAGATCCCGGTGGTGATCAAGGAGATCTCGGATCAGGTCACTATGGCAATGGCGCTGATCGAGAATATCCAGCGCGAGGATCTCAACCCCATTGAGGAGGCGGTTGCCCTGCAGCGACTGATCAAGGAGTTTGGGCTCACCCAGCAGGAGGCGGCCGATGCGGTTGGGCGCTCCCGCTCAGCGGTCACCAATATGCTGCGACTGCTCAACCTCAATGCAGAGGTAGGGCAGCTGGTCGAGAAGGGGAAGCTGGAGATGGGGCATGCACGTGCCCTGCTGGCCCTGGAGGGGGAGCAGCAGAGCAGTGCAGCCAAGCAGGTGCTGCTTCTGGGGCTCTCGGTCCGGGAGACCGAGAAGCTGGTGCGGAAAATTCTGCAGCCACCAAAGAAGAGGGTGGTTGTGGAGCAGGACCCCAATGTCAGGCGTCTGCAGGATCGGCTCTCCGAGCAGCTGGGGGCCACGGTTACCATCCATCAGGGCAACAAGGGGCGGGGCAAGCTGACCATCCAGTACAACTCACTGGATGAACTGGACGGTATTCTTGACCATATTCGTTAGGTAAAAAGTTATTTTTCTCAAAATCCTAATTGACCCGCCTATCGATGATTTCTATAATACCCCCGGTTAAAAGATGGGGTATACCGCTGTTTCAGGTTGCATTGGTACTCCTGCTGGCACTGCTGGCTGAAGGGGTATGGGAAGATGGATCACGGCGGGCAGTTCTTTTTGGTGGGGTAGTTTCGGTAGCCAATCTGCTATGGTTGCAGTGGCGCCTGCGGCGAACCGAGAAGAGGATTCCCCGGAGCGAGATAGAGCGTGATTCGGGTCAAGGTGCCCGGAAAATCGTGGCATCCCTCTATCTGGCGGCATTGGAGCGTTTTCTCCTGGTCTCGTCACTGCTTGTTTTTGGGTTGTTGAGGCTGGAACTGGAACCACTGTCGTTGATTGCAGGGTTTGTTGTGGGGCAGGTTGCGCTTGTTATTGGCAGCAGCCATGGGTTCGGCGATGGGGCCGGTAAACAGAAAGGCAGCATGGATACTATCCAGTAGAGCGATAACGGATAACAATAAAGATCATCATGTCGGGCGAAGCAATCACATCAACCCAATATATCCAGCACCATCTGACCAACCTAACCTTTGGTTATCATGACGGTCACTGGGGCTTTGCCCACACTGCTGCAGAGGCAAAGGCGATGGGTTTCTGGGCCTTCCATGTCGACTCCCTCTTCTGGTCCGTTGGTCTTGCCCTCTTCTTCTTTTTCCTCTTCCGGGCTGCAGCCAAACATGCCACTGCAGGAACCCCCGGGGGGCTACAGAATTTTGTCGAGTGGATCGTTGTCTTTATTGACGATAGTGTGAAGGGGTCATTCAGTGCAAAGAATGAGCTGGTTGCACCACTGGCGCTGACCATCTTCTGCTGGGTATTCCTGATGAATCTGATGGATCTGGTTGCCGTGGACTGGCTGCCGATGCTGGCAGGAACCGTTGGAGAGGCAGCACTTGGAATGGATCCACACCATGTCTACTTCAAGGTGGTTCCAACCACCGACCCCAATATCACCTTTGGAATGGCCCTTGCCGTCTTCTACCTGATGATCTACTACAGCATCAAGAACAAGGGTCTGGGTGGTTTCCTTGGCGAGCTTGCATTCCAGCCATTTGGCAAGTGGGGGCTTCCGGCCAATCTGGTCCTGGAGGGGATCTCGCTGATCTCCAAGCCGGTCTCACTGGCGCTGCGACTGTTTGGAAACATGTATGCAGGCGAGACCATCTTTATCCTGATTGCGCTGATGTATGGCGCGGGCTGGCTTCTGGGAGGCTTTGGTGGGCTGCTGCAGCTGGGCTGGGCAATCTTCCACATCCTGATTATTACCCTGCAGGCGTTTATCTTCATGACACTGACCATCGTCTATATGGAGATGGCACACCATGAGCACTGATTATTTATTACAACTTTCCTCATAAAGAGACTTAGGAGAAAAAAATGGAACAAGCACTATTGTACATCGCAGGCGGTCTGATGATGGGGCTGGGCGCACTGGGTGCTGCCGTAGGTATCGGCATCCTCGGCGGACGCTTTCTGGAGGGCGCGGCTCGTCAGCCTGAGTTGATTCCAATGCTGCGTACCCAGTTCTTCATTGTGATGGGCCTGGTGGATGCGGTACCCATGATTGCCGTAGGTCTGGCGCTCTACGTACTGTTTGCGGTTGTAGGCGGCTAAACTAAACTTTTTCGGGGCAGGTTATGAATATCAATGCCACATTGATTGGACAATCGATCGCATTCTTCCTGTTTGTGCTCTTCGTAATGAAGTATGTCTGGCCGCCATTGATGGCAGCGCTGGATGAGCGAAAGAAGCAGATTGCAGACGGGCTGGCAGCAGCAGAGCGAGGCCACCATGAGCATGAGCTCTCCGAGCAGCGTGCAAAAGAGGTGATTCGTGAGGCGCACGAAGAGGCCAGCCAGATCATCAGCCGTGCACAGCAGCGTGCCAGTGAGGTGGTTGATGAGTCAAAGGGCAAGGCGGTTGATGAGGCGGACCGGATCATCGACTCTGCACGCTCAACCATCGAGCAGGAGACCAACAGTGCGCGTGAGCAGCTCAGGTCCCAGGTCTCGGCACTCGCACTTGCTGGCGTCTCCCAGATTCTCAACAGAGAGGTCAATGAGGCGGACCACCAGCAGATCCTCACAGAACTGAGCGCCAAGCTCTAGAGAAGACGAGAGCATGGAAGAGAGAACCACAATTGCACGCCCCTATGCGGAGGCCGCCTATGGACAGGCCCGCAAGGAGGAGCAGGTTTCAGCCTGGTCCGACGCGGTAGAGCTGCTCTCTGCCATTGTCAGTAATGAGGCCGTTGCCCTGCGTCTCAACGATCCAAGAGTCTCCCGCACACAGATTGAAGAGCTGGTTGTGTCGGTTGGTGGTGAGGCCTTCTCCGGTACAAGAGGAAATTTCATCAAGGTGCTGCTGGAAAATGGCCGCCTTGGTTATGCGCCTGAGATCTGTTCACTGTTTCAGGCACTCAGAACAGCTGATGAGAACCAGCTGGATGTAGAGGTCATTTCGGCCTACCCGCTGGACACTGCATCAGAGGGGGCCATTGCCATCGCAATAACAGAGAAGATGGGCAAAGAGATCAAGATGAACTCACAGGTTGATCAATCTCTGATTGGGGGCGTCATCATCCGTGCGGGGGATCAGGTCATTGATGCCTCTCTGCGCGGCAGAGTGAACCAGCTTTCAAACGTACTGCAGGGATAGTCTGCAGACGTTTTTATTATTTACGTATTGATTTAAGGAGCAATCATGCAACTCAATCCTTCTGAAGTCAGCGAACTGATCCGGAAGAAAATCGAGAGCTTCGAGCCGCTGGCCGAGGCCCGTACGGAGGGTACAGTGGTCAGCCTGGCTGATGGTGTTGTCCGTCTACACGGTCTCAGCGATGCAATGCAGGGAGAGATGATCGAGTTTCCGGGAAATACCTTCGGCATGGCGCTCAACCTTGAGAGAGACTCGGTCGGTGCCGTAATCCTCGGTTCCTACGAGCACATCTCGGAGGGAGATACCGTCCGCTGTACCGGAAAGATCCTTGAGGTCCCGGTTGGTGAGGGGCTGCTGGGGCGCGTAGTGGACTCACTGGGTAACCCGCTTGACGGCAAGGGGCCGATTGAGAGCAGCGGTACCTCCCCGATTGAGAAGATTGCACCGGGCGTAATTGCACGTAAGTCGGTCGACCAGCCGGTACAGACCGGACTGAAGTCGGTCGATGCAATGGTGCCGATTGGTCGTGGCCAGCGTGAGCTCATTATTGGTGACCGCCAG
This sequence comes from uncultured Piscirickettsiaceae bacterium, assembly GCA_964647745.1. Lineage (GTDB taxonomy): Bacteria > Pseudomonadota > Gammaproteobacteria > Thiopontia. The sequence goes on along the minus strand of CAZYJG010000052.1, from coordinate 3,141 downwards.
ACCGGAAAGACGGCAGTTGCAGTGGATGCGATCATCAACCAGAAGGGGACCGGTGTAAAATGTATCTACGTTGCAGTAGGGCAGAAGGCCTCCTCGATTGCCGAGGTGGTTCGCCGTCTGGAAGAGCATGATGCACTGGAGCACACCATTATTGTTGCGGCGGCGGCATCCGACTCCGCTGCGATGCAGTACATTGCCCCCTACTCGGGCTGTACCATGGGAGAGTACTTCCGTGACAAGGGCGAGGATGCCCTGATTGTCTATGATGATCTGACCAAGCAGGCCTGGGCCTACCGTCAGGTCTCCCTGCTGCTGCGTCGTCCACCAGGTCGTGAGGCCTATCCGGGTGATGTCTTCTACCTCCACTCCCGTCTGCTGGAGCGTGCCTCCAGAATCAACGAGGAGGAGGTGACCAAGCGCACCAATGGGGCGGTAACCGGAAAGACCGGTTCACTGACGGCGCTGCCGATCATTGAGACCCAGGCGGGTGACGTATCCGCCTTCGTACCTACGAACGTAATCTCGATTACTGATGGGCAGATCTTCCTTGAGACCGACCTCTTCAACTCCGGTATTCGTCCCGCAATCAACGCGGGCCTCTCCGTGTCCCGTGTGGGTGGAGCGGCACAGACCAAGATCATCAAGAAGCTGGGCGGCGGTGTCCGTCTCGATCTTGCACAGTATCGTGAGCTGGCGGCCTTTGCACAGTTTGCATCCGATCTGGATGAGGCGACCCGCAAGCAGATCGAGCGTGGTCAGCGTGTTACCGAACTGATGAAGCAGAAACAGTATGAGCCGATGAAGATTGCAGAGTTGGCCACCTCACTGTTTGCAGCCAACGAGGGCTACCTGGATGACATCGACCCCTCCAGGATCGTCGATTTTGAGGAGGCACTGCAGTCCTACATGAAGAGCTCGCATGGAGAGCTGCTGGACAGCATCAATGCATCGGGTGACTACAACGACACGATCGAGTCCTCCCTGCGTTCCGCGCTGGATGATTTCAAGGCAAATCACAGCTGGTAGGCGTCGCGAAGAACCACCGTTAGAGGAAAGCTCACGATATGGCAGTTGGCAAGGAAATTAGGGAAAAGATCAAAAGCGTCAAAAGCACGCAGAAGATTACCAGTGCCATGGAGATGGTGGCTGCCAGCAAGATGCGCAAGGCACAGGAGCGGATGGAGGCGTCCCGTCCCTACAGTGAGAAGATCACCGCAGTGGTCTGCCATCTGGCCAATGCGCACCCCGAGTACCACCACAACTATTTGGTGGAGCGTGAGGCCAAGAGAGCCGGCTTTATCATCATCTCCTCTGATCGCGGACTCTGTGGCGGGCTGAATGTGAACCTGTTCCGTGAGGCGGTCAAGGCGATCAGTGAGCAGAGCGACCAAGGGGTCGAGATTGACTACACCGCAATCGGCAGCAAGGCACTTGGATTCCTTGGCAGGATGGGGGGTAATCTGGTCTCCGAGACCTGTCAGCTGGGAGACCAGCCGGAGATCTCCAAACTGATTGGCTCCATCAAGGTGATGCTTGATGCCTACGAAGAGGGGAAGATTGATCGCCTCTATGTGGTCTATAACCAGTTTGTGAATACCATGACCCAGAAACCGACGGTACAGCAGGTGCTCCCTCTGCAGCAGGTGGAGAGCGAGGAGTACAGTCATCACTGGGACTACATCTATGAGCCGGATGCAAAACCGGTGATGGATACACTGCTGCAGCGCTATGTCGAATCCATCATCTATCAGGGTGTGGTTGAGAATATTGCCTGTGAGCAGTCTGCCCGTATGGTGGCAATGAAGAGTGCAACAGATAATGCTGGGGATCTGATCAATGATCTTGAGCTGGTCTACAACAAGGCAAGACAGGCGGCAATTACCGCAGAGCTTGCAGATATTGTGGGCGGCGCAGCGGCAGTTTAGTTAATTGATACAACGAGTTGAATTTTTATAAAGAGGATTAGAGAGATGTCAGGAACGATTGTTCAGATCATCGGCGCAGTGGTAGACGTAGAGTTTCCTCAGGAATCAATGCCAAAGGTTTTTGATGCGCTGAGCGTAGATGAGCCCGGCTTGACACTGGAGGTTCAGCAGCAGATTGGCGACGGCGTGGTCCGTACCATTGCAATGGGAACCACAGATGGATTGAAGCGTGGCCTCTCCGTAACCGGTACCGGTGCACCGATTCAGGTTCCGGTCGGAACGCAGACCCTGGGTCGGATCATGAATGTGCTGGGCGACCCGATTGATGAGAAGGGCGAGATCGGCGAAGAGGTGCGTATGCCGATCCACCGCAAGGCGCCTGCCTTCGATGAACTCTCTGCAGCGGCTGAGATTCTCGAGACCGGCATCAAGGTGATCGATCTGGTCTGCCCGTTTGCCAAGGGCGGCAAGGTCGGACTCTTCGGTGGTGCCGGTGTGGGCAAGACCGTAAACATGATGGAGCTGATCCGTAACATCGCAATCGAGCATAGCGGCTATTCAGTGTTCGCAGGTGTGGGTGAGCGTACCCGTGAGGGTAATGACTTCTATCACGAGATGACCGAAGGCGGCGTACTCGACAAGGTATCCCTGGTCTACGGCCAGATGAACGAGCCACCCGGCAACCGTCTGCGTGTAGCCCTGACCGGCCTGACCATGGCAGAGGCCTTCCGTGATGAGGGGCGTGACGTACTGCTCTTCATTGACAACATCTACCGTTACACCCTGGCGGGAACCGAGGTATCGGCACTGCTGGGTCGTATGCCATCAGCGGTAGGCTATCAGCCAACACTGGCGGAGGAGATGGGCGCACTGCAGGAGCGAATCACCTCCACCAAGACCGGCTCCATCACCTCGATCCAGGCGGTCTACGTACCGGCGGATGACCTTACCGATCCATCCCCGGCAACCACCTTTGCCCACCTCGATGCGACGGTTGTACTCTCGCGTCAGGTTGCAGAGCTCGGTATCTACCCGGCAGTAGATCCACTCGACTCCACCAGTCGTCAGCTCGATCCACATATCGTGGGTGAAGAGCACTACAATGTGGCCCGTTCCGTACAGACCACACTGCAGCGCTACAAGGAGCTGAAGGATATCATCGCGATTCTCGGTATGGATGAGCTCTCGGAAGAGGACAAGCAGACCGTTAACCGTG
>CAZYJG010000051.1:0-10834 GCA_964647745.1 uncultured Piscirickettsiaceae bacterium | reverse complement strand
TGCTGCTTGCACTCTTCTTCCTTGGGGGAGAGATCATCCACGGCTTTGCCCTGGCGCTGATTGTGGGTGTAGTGGTTGGAACCTACTCCTCGATCTATGTGGCCAGTAACACGATTCTGGCACTGGGGATCAGCAAGGAGGACCTGATGCCACCGAAGAAGGAGGGGGCTGAGCAGCCCGACTCCGTGGTGTAGACGCAAGATTGAGAGGTTTGCTTCTGATCAGGAGCATTCCTTTCAGGAGACGCCGTGTATACATCCCTGTAGGCTTGATGGCCTCATCCATGAGGCCAACACTCCTGAAAGAAAAACTCCTGACCAGAGAGGTAGCTGCAAAACTCGTCATTCCCCGGCTTGACCGGGAAATCCAGTGCGGCCATAGCTTCGCAAGCTATTGATTGCTAGATTGCGCGACCTCGTTCCTCGGTTCCCGCCTTCGCGGGAATGACGCTCAAAGGAGTTTTGCAAATACCTCAGTAACTTTTCTATTTCCGGCTCAGGTTGACAACACAGCGTAGATAGCCCTGCTCGTCCGGGGGGTTGCCATCCCGTTGTCCACGCCAGAGGGTCTCACCGAGGCACTCCATCATCTGATGCTCGGTCTCATGGCCATCCCCAATCTGCTTCAGCAGTGTTCTGGTGGCATCACGTATCCCCGGTGGGCGGTCGGTTGAGAGTTGTTCACGGATGGCTAGATGCATCCCCATATGGAGAAAAGGGTTGCTCTCCCCCATCTCCGGGGTCCACTCACGGTCAATGCCATCCTCACCCTGCTCCAGTACCGGGTGGTATTCAGGGTGTGCCTGGATGATGTCGACAATCTGTGCCTCCAGCGGCTCCAGCGGGAGCCCCTGCTGCTGCTTCCCCCAGGCCTGCAGGTAGAAGCGGCGGATCTCTTCGCGGTTCTGTGTAAAGATCATGGTGTTGTATCGATCATCACTGTATGAGAGAGACAGATTCAGGCATGGTCATGCCTGGATCATCATGCTGACCTGCTGGCGAGTTGCAGTTCATGTTGTTTTATCCCTGTATTCACAGAGGTCAAGAATAGCGCATGCTGCACATTTCGGGTTGCGTGCGGTACAGGTGTAGCGCCCGTGAAGGATCAGCAGATGGTGGGCATCCTGTCGATAGTCCTGGGGGACATGCCGGAGCAGTCTCTTTTCCACCTCCAGTACGTTTTTCCCGGGGGCAATTCGGGTGCGGTTGGAGACCCGGAAGATATGGGTGTCCACAGCAATGGTCGGCTGCCCAAATGCGGTATTGAGAATCACATTGGCGGTCTTGCGTCCAACCCCGGGCAGGGATTCAAGATCACTGCGCTGCTCCGGAACCTGGTCCCCATACCGGTCATGGAGGATGGCGGCGGTCTGGATCAGATGCCTTGCCTTGCTGTTGTAGAGACCGATGGTTTTGATGTAGTGCTTTAGCCTCTCCTCACCAAGCTCAAGCAGCCCCTTCGGGGTGTTGGCAACGGCAAACAGTTTCTCTGTCGCCTTGTTGACGCTGACATCGGTGGCCTGTGCCGAGAGTACAACAGAGACCAGGAGCTCAAATGGCGAGCGATAGTTGAGTTCGGTGGTTGGGTTGGGGATGGCCTCGGCAAGGCGCCTGAAGATCTCTTCCCGGATGGTCCTGTTCACGTCTGTCCAGGGATCAGGCGGTTTGTGCCGCAGCATCCGGTGTCTGGCTGGACGCCAGCCTGGTCCTCTCCATACGCTGATCCATTCGGTTCTTTGCCGCGATGATCAGCCCGAGTCCAATAAATGCACCCGGAGGGAGAATGGCAAGCAGGAATCCTCGGTAATTCTCGACCAGCGTGATGGTCATCCAGCTTGCACCCTCTCCAAACATCAGGCCGGACTGTGCAAACAGGGTTCCAAAACCGAAGATCTCGCGCATTCCACCCAGCAGCATCAGGATCAGGGTGAAGCCAACCCCCATGCTGATGGCATCGATCAGTGAGGGGAGGAGAGAGTTGCGGCTGGCAAAGGACTCCGCGCGCCCGATGATGGCGCAATTGGTGACGATCAGGGGGATGAAGATACCGAGCACCAGGAAGAGTTCATGGAACCAGGCGTTCATCGCCAGCTCAATGCCGGTTACGGTGCAGGCGATGATCAGGACAAAGACCGGGATACGGATCTCCTTGGTGACAATGTTGCGGATGGAGGAGACCATCAGGTTGGAGATAATCAGGGTCAGCGTGGTTGCAAGCCCCAGCCCCAATCCGTTGATTGTGGTTGTGGTCACGGCCAGCAGTGGACAGAGCCCCAGCAGCTGAACCAGGCCTGCATTATTGGTCCAGAGACCATCATTGATGATCTTTCTGTAATCAACAGCAGCGGGGGGATTGTCTGCACTCATTGTGATTCCCTCTATCCTCTATCTGGACATAGTTGGTTTCTGGTGGTTAGTTCTGTCCCGTCACCCTTCTGAAGAGTTGTCTTGGGCATGGAGGCGCACAACAACAACGGTTCACGGTGCTCTTCGAAATAGCGCAGACTCTTGTGAACGGCCTTCACAATGGCGCGCGGGGTGATGGTTGCCCCGGTAAACTGGTCAAAGATTCCACCATCCTTCTTTACGTTCCACTGTTTCTTGTTGAGATTCTCCAGCGAGTGGCCGATAAAGGAGTGGATCCACTCCGACTTCTTGACATCGATCAGGTCACCAAGCCCCGGGGTCTCTGAGTGGCCGAGTACACGGACACCGGCCAGGGTGCCATCACTGCGAATCGCCACCAGCAGATTGATGGTGCCGTTGTAACCCTCCTGGGTGGCCGGGGTGATCAGTACAGTGTGAACCGCCCCATCCCGCTTGGCAAGATAGGCACTGGTTGTATTGGTGGTTCCCAGGAGGTCACTGGCTGGCAGGGGGCGGGTATCCCCAAGCAGGTCATTGTCATATTCGGACTCGGGTACCAGCTGGGTCAGTGACTTGAGCAGTGCAAGCCGCTTGTTCTCGGCGATCTGGTCACGGGTCAGGTCATGGGTAACGGCAACCAGTGCGGTTCCAAAGAGGGCAAAGAGTGCGAGTACCCCGGCACTGCGCAGGGCGATACGCACCCACTCATGGAGCACCCCATTTTTCTCCTCTGTTGCCATCTTCTGTTCGCTCACTCCGGGTTCTCCTCCGACTGCTGCGCTCCAAAGACGGCAGGTTGTGTGAAGTGGTCAATCAGGGGGGCAAACATGTTCATCAACAGAACACTGAATGCGACTGCATCGGGGTAGCCCCCCCAGGTGCGGATGATGTAGACCAGAACCCCAATCCCGGCACCGAACCAGATCCTCCCCATCGGTGTGGTGCTGGCGGTTACCGGATCGGTTGCGATAAAGAAGGCGCCCAGCATGATGCCACCGCTAAGCAGATGGTAGAGCGGGGTGGTGAAGTTTGCGGGATCGATGGTGTTGAAGAGGAAGGCGGTCAGGTGGAGGGCGACCAGCATGCTGACCGGTATCTGCCAGGAGATTGTCCCTGTTGCCAGCAGGATCAGCCCACCAGCGAGGAATGCCAGGTTGACCCACTCCCATCCCGCTCCGGCCATCATCCCCAGTGGAACCTTCTCCCAGCTCTCACGAATGGTGAACCCCTGATCGAGGGCGGTCTTCATCGCATCCAGCGGGGTTGCCCCGGTCAGGGTGTCGAGTGGGGGAAGGTCACCAATACCGAGAATGATCTGCACTGTCTGCAGTGCCCCGATGGTTGACCCCTCCAGCCCCGAGGGGGGGAGCCAGCTGGTCATCTCCAGCGGGAAGGAGATCAACAGGATGACATAGCCGACCATGGCGGGATTAAACGGATTCTGTCCCAGCCCTCCATAGAGCTGTTTCGCCAGGATGATTGCAAACAGGGTTCCCAGAACGGCCATCCACCAGGGGAGGAGGGGGGGCAACGCTGCAGCCAGCAGCAGGGCGGTAAGCACTGCACTGAGGTCGCTGATCCCCCCCATTGGGGAGCGCCCACGGAGGGCAAGAATCAGGGACTCTACAGCGACAGCTGTCGTGACAGTGATGACGGCATGGACCAGCATGCCCGCACCAAAAATCCATGTCAGTGCCAGCAAACCGGGGATCAGGGCAAGAATGACCATCCCCATCTCGCGTGCTGTTGTGCTGGGGTCATGCGGAACCATTGCTCACTCCATTGCTGTTGTCATCGGAATCATGTTGTTGTCCGGGCTGCTGTTCCTCAGTGGCGGCTTTCTCGGAGGTGGAACTCTTCATGGCTGCACGCTTTGCCTTGGCCCGTTCAATGGCGGCACGGATCGCCTCCTTCTTGTCGCCACCGTCCGAGTCACCACGCTTCTCCTTTGCCTTGAGTGCGGCCCGCTTCTTGGCCAGTTTCCTTGCCTTCTCCTCCTTCTCCCGAAGCAGGCGGGCATCCCGGAACTCATGACGATTGCGGGCGCGGTCCGCCTTTCTCTGTTCATGCTCCTGGCTGCGCAGTACCCCTTTTGCATGGCGGTAGTACTCCACCAGCGGGATATGGCTGGGGCAGACATGGTTGCAGCAGCCGCATTCGATGCAGTCAAAGAGGTTCAGTGCCTCAGTGCGCTCAAAGTCGCGTGACTGGGCTGCCCAGTAGAGCTGCTGGGGAAGCAGCAGTGCGGGACAGGCATCACTGCAGGCGGCACAGCGGATACAGTTGCGTCGTGCTGGTGGTGTCGGAAGGGTGCTGCCCTTCTGTATGATCAGGCAGTTGACCGTTTTTGTGATCGGGCTGCCTCTGTTCAGCAGCGGGAACCCCATCATTGGTCCGCCAACGGTAATTCTGACATTCTCGTCGCTGATCCCACAGAGGCGCAGCAGCTCGTCGATGGCCATCCCGACTGCAACCCGGTAGTTTCCCGGCCTCTCCACACCGTTCCCGGTAACGGTCACCAGACGCTCTGTCAGTGGTTCTCCGATAAGGGCATGGTAGATGGAGCTTGCTGTTGCCACATTCTGGCAGAGAATAGAGATGTCGTGGGGGCGTCCGCCACTCGGTACCTCCCTGCCGGTCAGGATCTTGATCAGCTGTCTCTCTCCGCCGGAGGGGTAGCGGGTGGGTGCGGTGATAATTTCAATCCTCGAGGAGGAGAGGGCTGCAGCCGCTCTCATCGCCTCAACCGCCTCAGGCTTGTTGTCCTCAATCCCCACCAGGATCTCCTCTGGTTTCAGCAGGTGGTCCAGGATCTCGATCCCGTGGATGATCTCTGTTGCCTCCTCCCGCATCAGTACATCGTCACAGGTGATGTAGGGCTCGCACTCCATGCCGTTGATGATCAGGGTCTTGATCGGGAGCTGGGTCCCTGTACGGATCTTGACGGAGGTGGGGAAGCCGGCCCCACCAAGCCCAATCACCCCGCTCATCCGAATCCGGGTTACGATCTCCTCCGGGGAGAGCTGCTGCAGCAGGCTGCTCAGCTCCTGCTTCTCCTCAGCCCCCGTTGGGGAGCTCCGGTCATCCGAACGGTGGATTACAATGGCCTGATCCTCCATCCCGGAGGGGTGGGGGAAGGGGCGTTTTTCTATGGCAGTAACGGTTCCGCTGCAGGGAGAGTGGATTGGAACACTGATGGGGTTGAAACACTCACTCAGCCGCTGCCCCTGTTCGACACGGTCACCGACAGAGACAATGGAGCGGTTGACGCTGCCGACCCCCTGGTGGAGGGTAACCACCACCTCGTCGGGCAGTGGGACAGTCTCGATGGATCTGTCCCGGGTCAGCTCCTTATGCTCCTGCGGATGGATGCCGCCATGGAATCGGTGCAGGGGACGCAGCATTCGTTACGCAGCCTCCCTTCTGGCCTGGAGGGATGTCTCACCATCCTGTGCCCCACGCTCCAGGAGAGAGGGTGGCTCCGGATAGATCCAGTCACCAATCTCGAAGGGGATGGGCTCCATGGTGATGCAGTCTACCGGGCAGGGGGGGAGGCAGAGTTCACAGCCGGTGCACTCGTCGGCAATGACTGTATGCATCTGTTTGGCAGCCCCCAGGATGGCATCAACCGGACAGGCCTGGATGCAGAGCGTGCAGCCAATACAGACCTGCTCATTGATGAACGCAACCCCGGGAACCCTCTGCTCCTGCTCCAGGGCAACCGGCTCACGATCCAGCAGGCTGGCCAGTGCAACCATGACGCTCTCTCCTCCGGGAGGGCAGAGGTTGATCTCGGCCTCTCCACTGGCGATCGCCTCTGCATAGGGGCGGCAGCCGGGGTACCCGCACTGTCCACACTGGGTCTGGGGAAGCAGTTGGTCGATGTTGTCGACAATGGGATCTCCCTCAACCCGGTAGCGGACCGATGCAAAGCCCAGCAGTGCCCCAAACAGGGAGGCGAGAAGGGCAATTGCAAGGACCGCACTCAGCATCCGGGGCTCCCCTTATCCATGCACCAGGCCGGTGAAGCCCATAAATGCGATAGAGAGGAGGCCGGCTGTGATCATTGCAATGGATGCACCACGAAAGGGCTCGGGAACATCGGCGGCACGCACACGTTCACGGATGGCGGCAAAGGCGACCAGAACCAGTGAGAAACCGACAGCGGCACCAAATCCAAAGGCGGCCGACTCAATGAAGCTGTGCTGCTCACGGGTATTGAGCAGTGCAACACCGAGGACCGCACAGTTTGTGGTGATCAGCGGCAGGAAGATGCCCAGTACCTGATAGAGCATGGGGCTGGTCTTGTGGACAAACATCTCGGTAAAGTTGACGATTGCCGCAATCACCAGAATGAATGCAATGGTGCGGAGATATTCCAGACCGAGCGGTATCAGCAGGTATTCATTGACCAGATAGCTGAGTGAGGCGGAGAGGGTGAGGACAAAGGTGGTCGCGATCCCCATCCCAATCGCGGTTTCGAGCTTTCTGGAGACCCCCATAAAGGGGCAGAGGCCAAGAAATTTGACCAGAACAAAGTTGTTGACCAGGATGGTGCTAACCAGAATCAGCGCAATCTCGCTCAACTACTTGACCCTCATTCCCGGTCTTGCGCCATCGTCCGGATGGAGGATGAAGAGGTCACTGCCGCCGGGGCCAGCGGCCAGAACCATCCCCTCGGAGAGGCCAAAGCGCATCTTTCTGGGTGCAAGATTGGCTACCATCACAGTCAGTTTCCCCTCCAGATCCTCCGGGCTGTAGGCCGACTTGATGCCGGCAAACACATTTCTCTTCTCTCCACCCAGATCGAGAGTAAGTTGCAGCAGACGGTCAGCCCCCTCGACCGACTCGGCCTTCTCAATCCGGGCAATCCGCAGGTCAATCTTTGCAAAGTCATCGAAACTGATCTCTTCGGCAATGGGGTCAATGGCGCTGTCGCTGGTTGAGCCGACTGTAGCACCGGAAGATTTCTGTTTTGTTTCACTCTCCTGACTCTGCAGGGACTCCATTGAATCGTTCACCATGGCCTCGGTATCCTTCTCCTCAATACGTCGCATCAGCGGCTTGAACGGATTGATGGTGGTTCCCTCAAGGGGGTGTTGCAGCGCATCCCAGCTGAGTGCGCCACTATTCAGGAATGACTCCACCTCGGTTGCCATCTGTGGCAGAACAGGCTTGAGATAGGTTATCAGGGCGCGGAACAGGTTGAGTCCAACACTGCATGCATCCTGAACCTCCTGCTCTTTCCCCTCCTCCTTGGCCATAACCCAGGGTTTTTTCTCATCGATGTAGCGGTTGGCCCGGTCTGCCAGTGCCATGATCTCACGCACTGCGCGGCCAAAGTCACGATCCTCATAGTGCTGGGCAATCGAGTCGCCTGCGGTGACAAAGTCCTGGTAGAGCTCCATCTCGCTGCAGTGGCCGGAGAGTTGCCCCTCAAACCGCTTGGTGATGAATCCGGCGCAGCGGCTTGCGATATTGACCACCTTGCCCACCAGGTCCGAGTTGACGCGGGCACGGAAGTCATCAAGATTGAGGTCAAGATCCTCGATACCATGCCCCAGCTTTGCGGCAAAGTAGTAGCGCAGTGCCTCCGGGTTGAGGTGATCCAGCCAGGTGCGTGCCTTGATAAAGGTGCCGCGGGACTTGGACATCTTCTGTCCGTTGACGGTAAGGAAGCCGTGGGCATTGATTGCTGTGGGGGTGCGGAAGCCGGATCCATGCAGCATGGCGGGCCAGAAGAGGGCGTGGAAGTAGATGATGTCCTTGCCGATAAAGTGGTAGAGCTCAGCCTCGCTGTCACTCGACCAGAAGGCATCAAAATCCAGGCCGTTCTTGTCACAGAGATTCTTGAAGCTGGCCATGTATCCGATCGGTGCATCGAGCCAGACATAGAAGTATTTATCCTCGGTATCGGGAATCCTGAAGCCGAAGTAGGGGGCATCCCTGGAGATGTCCCACTCCTGGAGTCCTGCCTCAAACCACTCGTTGAGCTTCTTCGCAACCTCCTCCTGGAGATGGCCCCCATGGGTCCACCCCTGCAGCATCTCCTCAAACTCGGAGAGCCTGAAGAAGTAGTGCTCGGACTCCCGGTTGACCGGTTTGGCACCGGAGACGGCAGAGACTGCATTTTTCAGTTCGGCAGTGGAGTAGGTGGCCCCACAGGCCTCACAGTTATCACCATACTGATCCTCTGCACCACACTTGGGGCAGGTCCCCTTGATAAAGCGATCGGGCAGGAACATCTCGCGCTCCGGATCATAGGCCTGCTCGATGGTGCGTGTCGTGATATAGCCCTTCTCCCTCAGGCGGCTGTAGATCTCACTGGAGAGTTCGCGATTCTCCTCGGAGTGGGTGGAGTGGTAGTTGTCAAAACCGATCATGAACTCTGCAAAATCGGCCTGGTGCTCTGTCGCCATATCACCGATCAGCTGTTCTGGGGTGATCCCCTCATTCTGGGCACGCAGCATGATGGGGGTGCCGTGGGCATCATCGGCACAGACGTAGTAGCACTCATTGCCCTGCATCTTCTGGAAACGTGCCCAGATATCGGTCTGAATGTACTCGACCAGGTGTCCAATATGGATGCTTCCATTGGCGTAGGGGAGTGCGCTGGTAACCAGGATCTTGCGGGGAGTGGAGTGGGCCATATCAGCTCTGTTGTTATTTTATGGGTAATCCTGCAATTTTAGCGAATTAGCCGACAAACTACACACTGTTTTATCCCCGTTCAGGGGAGTGAATTGGGGAAAATTGATCCTGACACAATAACCCACAAAAATCATCAACTATTGGTTCTCTTAGGCAGGGTGAATATGCTAGCATTAGCGAACTCTGTTAATCGAAAATGAATCTGGAGTTTTATCATGTCAGAAGTGACTCGCGAGACGATTGAGTCCGCAATCGCGACCTATATCGACCCCTACCTGGAGAGCGATCTGGTCTCTGCAAAGGCCATCAAGGATGTGAGGATTGATGGCGGAGAGGTTACGGTAGAGATTGAGCTGGGCTTTCCTGCAAAGGGCTATGCTGAGACGTTGAGCGAGAAGGTCAGTGAGATCATCAATGGTGTTGATGGTGTTACCGCTTCAACGGTAGAGGTGAGCTGGAATATCGTCGCTCATGCGGTGCAGAAGGGTGTACAGTCTGTCGATGGCGTGAAGAACATTATTGCTGTCGCCTCCGGCAAGGGTGGGGTAGGCAAGTCAACCACCGCGGTCAATCTGGCGCTGGCGCTCTCTGCGGAGGGGGCAAATGTGGGGATGCTGGATGCAGATATCTATGGCCCCAGTCAGCCACGGATGCTGGGTGCCCACGGTGCAAAACCAGAGTCGCCCGATGGCAAGAGCCTGAAGCCGGTCAGCTCCTACCAGATTCAATCGATGTCCATCGGTTATCTGGTGGAGGAGGATACCCCGATGATCTGGCGTGGCCCGATGGTGACCCAGGCGCTGGAGCAGCTTCTGAAGGATACCCAGTGGGAGGATCTGGACTATCTGGTCATTGATTTGCCTCCAGGTACCGGTGATACCCAGCTGACACTGGCGCAGAAGATTCCGGTCAGTGGGGCGGTCATCGTGACCACCCCGCAGGACATTGCCCTGCTGGATGCGGTCAAGGGGCTGAAGATGTTTGAGAAGGTGGAGGTTCCTGTCCTCGGTGTGGTCGAGAACATGAGTATCCATATCTGTTCAAACTGCGGCCATGAGGAGCATATCTTTGCCGAGGGCGGTGGCCAGCGCATGGCGGAGGAGTCTCATGTCGATTTCCTCGGCGGGCTCCCGCTGGACAAGACCATCCGCAGTGACACCGATGGCGGAAAGCCGACAGTGGTCGCCGATCCGGAGGGGCAGATCGCAAAGATCTACCGTGAGATTGCACGCCGTGCATCTGCCAAGCTTGCACAGCAGAAGAAGGACTTTACGACCAAGTTCCCCAATATTGTGATTCAGTAGTCTCTATTGAAATTGGAGTGAATAACCGCCATGTGCCTCTCCGGTCATGGCGGTTTTTTCTCTCTGTGGGAACGGATATACTCCATTTCCTGTTGATGTGAATGGACTTATGCAACGCTTTATAACAGGGATCTGGAGGATGATAGATGGAACTTGAATTAAGCAAGTGGGATCGGCGTTTTTTGGGGCTCGCCTCCTATGTGGCGGAGTGGTCGAAGGACCCAAGCACCCAGGTGGGTGCCGTGGTTGCCAAGGGAAACAAGGTGGTCTCGCTTGGGTTTAATGGTTTCCCCCAGGGGCTGTCGGATGACAAGCGGTTGCATGACCGCGAGACCAAGTACTCACTGGTGCTTCATGCGGAGGAGAATGCACTGCTCTTCTCCAGGTCGGACCTTTCAGGCAATACCATCTATGTCTATCCACTGCCTCCCTGTTCCCGCTGTGCGGCAAAGATTATCCAGACCGGGATCAGTCGTGTGGTAACCACCATTCCGGATGATATGTCCCGCTGGG
>CAZYJG010000050.1:0-10915 GCA_964647745.1 uncultured Piscirickettsiaceae bacterium | reverse complement strand
AGCACAAGCTGCGTGCCTATATTCGCTGGAATGCGATGGCGATGGTGGTCAAGGCCAACCACCGCCCCGGAAATGTGGGCGGCCATATTGCCAGCTTTGCCTCCTCGGCTACACTCTATGATGTGGGGTTCAACCACTTTTTTCAGGGGAACGGGGCGGAGAAGGGGAGTGATCTGGTCTTTTTCCAGGGCCATATTGCCCCGGGGATCTACTCACGCGCCTATCTTGAGGGGAGGATCACCAGGAAACAGCTGGAGAATTTCCGTTTTGAGTCGGATGGAGAGGGGATCTCCTCCTATCCACACCCCTGGCTGATGCGGGACTTCTGGCAGTTCCCAACCGTCTCCATGGGGCTGGGGCCCATTCAGGCCATCTACCAGGCCCGCTTCATGAAGTATCTGCACCACCGTGAGGTGCTGGATACCGAGGGGCGCCAGGTCTGGGCCTATCTGGGTGATGGCGAGATGGACGAGCCAGAATCACTGGGTGCAGTCACCCTGGCGGGGCGTGAAAAACTCGACAACCTCACCTTTGTAATCAACTGCAACCTGCAGCGGCTGGATGGTCCGGTGCGTGGCAACGGCAAGATCATCCAGGAGCTGGAGGCACTCTTCCGGGGTGCCGGCTGGAATGTGATCAAGGTGATCTGGGGCTCCGGCTGGGATGCGCTGCTGGCAAAGGACAAGAGTGGCCTGCTGCTGAAGCGGATGGAAGAGGTGGTGGATGGAGACTACCAGGCCTATAAATCCAAGGATGGCGCCTTTGTCCGCAAGCACTTCTTCGGCAAGTATCCGGAGCTGCTCGATCTGGTTGCCGACATGACCGATCAGGATATCTGGAAACTGCAGCGGGGTGGGCACGATCCACGCAAGATCTATGCGGCCTACAGTGCAGCCAGGGCACACAAGGGGCAGCCCACCGTAATCCTGGCCAAGACGGTCAAGGGGTACGGCATGGGTGAGGCCGGTGAGGGGCAGAATGCCACCCACTCCCAGAAGAAGATGGGGATTGAGCACATGCGTCGCTTCCGCGACCGCTTCAGTATCCCTGTCTCCGATGCAGAGATGGAGGAGATCCCCTTTATCTGTCCGGAGGAGGGGAGTGAGGAGCTCAAGTATCTCCATCAGCGCCGCAAGGAGCTGGGGGGCTATCTTCCTGAGCGGAGACAGCAGGCCGACCCACTGGAGGTTCCTGGGCTGGACGCATTTGAGGCGCTGACCAAGAGTAGCGGAAAGCGCGAGCTCTCCACCACCATGGCCTTTGTGCGGCTGCTCTCTACCCTGGCCAGGGACAAGGAGATTGGAAAACATGTAGTGCCCATCGTCCCCGATGAGGCGCGTACCTTCGGCATGGAGGGAATGTTCCGTCAGCTGGGGATCTACTCCTCCTCCGGGCAGCTCTACGAGCCGGAGGATTCCGACAAGGTGATGTGGTACCGGGAGGATACCAAGGGGCAGATCCTCCAGGAGGGGATCAATGAGGCAGGCGCCATGGCGGAGTGGATGGCAGCAGCAACCGCCTACTCCAACCATGGGATCAGCATGATTCCCTTCTACATCTACTACTCCATGTTTGGCTTCCAGCGCATTGGGGATCTTGCCTGGGCCGCTGGTGACATGCAGGCGCGAGGTTTCATGATGGGGGGTACCGCAGGGCGTACCACCCTCAATGGTGAGGGGCTGCAGCATCAGGATGGCCACAGCCATATCTATGCCGGAACCATTCCCAACTGTATCTCCTATGACCCCACCTATACCTATGAGCTGGCAGTCATTGTCCAGGATGGGCTGCGCCGGATGTACGCAGAGCAGGAGAATGTCTTCTACTACATTGCGGTGATGAATGAGAACTACGCCCATCCCGATATGCCGGAGGGGGTGGAAGAGGGGATCATCAAGGGGATCTACCCGCTGCGCAGGACGGAGGGTGGTGAGCACCATGTGCAGTTGATGGGCAGTGGTGCGATCCTGCGTGAGGTTGAGGCCGCAGCCGAGATGCTGAGCTCCGAGTGGGGGGTCAGCTCCGATATCTGGAGTGTTACAAGCTTTAACGAGCTTGCCCGTGAGGCGCAGGATGTTGCGCGCTGGAACCGCCTCCACCCAACCGAGCCCCCAAGAGAGAGTTTTGTTGCCCAGTCACTGGCAGGTGCCAGGGGGCCGGCCATCGCATCAACCGACTATATCCGCCTCTATGCGGAGCAGATCCGTGACTTTGTGCCGGGCCACTATGTGACGCTGGGGACCGATGGTTTCGGTCGCAGTGATACCCGGGAGAAGCTGCGTGACTTCTTTGAGGTGGATCGCAACCATGTGGTGGTGGCTGCCCTCAAGGCACTGGCGGATGAGGGGGCGATTGAGCCCTCCAGGGTTGCGGAGGCAATCGAAAAGTATGGTATCGATGCAGATCGTGCCAACCCAGTGACCCGTTAATGCAGGAAACCCGACTATGGCAGAGCTAACAGAGGTTGTTGTTCCCGATATTGGGGATTTTTCCGAGGTTGAGGTGATTGAGGTCCTGGTTTCCGAGGGAGATGAGATCCAGCAGGAGGACTCCCTGATCTCGCTCGAGAGTGACAAGGCGACCATGGAGATCCCTGCCCCCTTCGATGGGGTGGTGAAGGAGCTGAAGGTATCGGTGGGCGATACGGTATCGGAGGGTGCGCTGATCCTGATGGCTGAGCGTACAGATGCAGTTGGTGTGGAATCTCAGAAGCCACCGGAGTCTCAGGCCGGCCAGGAGCCTCCAGCCATGGAGAGTCCATCTCAAGCCGTAGAGACCACCTCCCGGCCAGCAGTTGCCGCTACGGCCCCCTCTGCCGGGGTAGGGCAGACGCCTTCCCCCCAATCAGCCAGTAGCGGCAAGGCACACGCCTCCCCTGCGGTGCGCCGTTTTGCCCGTGAACTGGGTGTGGTGCTGGCCCAGGTGGGCGGTAGTGGACCCAAGGGGAGGATCCTCAAGGAGGATGTCAAACAGTTCGTCAAGGCGGCGCTCTCTGGTGGTGCAGTGGCTCAGCCCCAGGGTGGTGGGAGTGCCATCCCGGAGATTCCTGCAGTCGATTTCTCCAGGTTTGGTGAGATCGAGAACCAGCCGCTCTCACGGATCAAGAAGCTCTCTGGGAAACATCTCCATGCCTGCTGGCTCAATATTCCCCATGTCACCCAGTTTGATGAGGCCGATATCACCCGTCTGGAGGAGTTTAGGCAGTCCAGCAAGGAGGATGCCGAGAAGCGGGGTGTCCGCTTGACCCCACTGGTCTTTATCATGAAGGCGGTGGTTGCAGCGCTGAAGGAGTTCCCGCAGTTCAATGCATCACTCGATACAGAGAATGAGCAGCTGGTCATCAAGCACTACTACAATCTGGGGGTGGCGGTTGATACACCCAACGGGCTGATGGTGCCGGTGGTCAGGGAGGTGGACCGCAAGGGGGTCTATGATCTGGCGGCAGAGCTGATGGATATCAGTGCACGGGCCCGCGATGGAAAACTGAAGGCGGACGACCTGCAGGGTGGGACCTTCTCCATCTCCAGTCTGGGGGGGATTGGGGGGACCCAGTTTACCCCGATCGTCAATGCCCCGGAGGTGGCGATCCTGGGTGTGGCCCGCTCCCAGACCAGGCCGGTCTGGAACGGCACAGAGTTTGAGCCGCGCCTGATGCTTCCGCTCGCACTCTCCTATGACCATCGTGTGATCGATGGTGCCGATGGTGCCCGCTTCATCACCCGGCTCAACCAGCTGCTTCGTGAATACTGCAAGGTGCTCCTCTGATGGCTACAGTAATGGATGTAGTGCTTCCCGATATCGGGGACTTTGAGGGGGTTGAGGTCATCGAGATCCTGGTTTCACCAGGAGACTCCATCGCGAAAGAGGACTCCCTGATCTCGCTGGAGAGTGACAAGGCAACCATGGAGATCCCCTCACCCCATGATGGGGTGGTGGGAGAGATTAAGGTGGCGCTGGGAGACAAGGTCTCCGAGGGGGACCTGATTCTGACCATGGAGACGCCATCCGATGCTGAGACAGAAGAGAGCGGTGAAGTGGCTGGATCTGATTCAGTCTCAGAGGCGTCAGCTGTGAGCGCGCCAGAGGCGGCTGCTGCCCCTGAGGGGGGGAGTGACCTCCATGCAGAGGTGCTGGTTCTCGGTTCCGGGCCGGGCGGCTATACCGCGGCCTTCAGGGCAGCGGATCTGGGGAAGCGGGTGGTGCTGGTGGAGCGTCACGCCTCGATCGGTGGGGTCTGCCTCAATGTGGGCTGTATCCCCTCCAAGGCACTACTCCATACCGCACAGGTGCTGAATGAGGCCAACTCCATGGCGGACCATGGGGTCCGCTTTGCCCAGCCCGAGGTTGATATTGACGAGATCCGTAGCTGGAAGGATGGGGTCATCAGCCGCCTCACCGGCGGTCTGGCGATGCTGGCCAAGCAGCGCAAGGTGGAGGTGGTCACCGGTGAGGGGCGTTTCACCTCACCCAATACGCTTGTGGTTGAGACCGTAGAGGGGGAGAAGAGCATCTCCTTTGAGCATGCCATTATTGCGGCCGGTTCCCGCTCTGTCGAGATTCCATCCTTTCCCCATGACGACCCACGGGTCTGGGACTCTACCGATGCACTGCGGCTCAAGGAGATCCCGCAACGGCTGCTGATCATTGGCGGTGGCATCATCGGCCTGGAGATGGCAACCGTCTATCAGGCGCTCGGCTCGAAAATCACCGTGGTGGAGATGCAGGACTCCCTGATCCCCGGTGCGGACAAGGATATCATCCGTCCACTGCAGAAGCGGATCAGCAGCAGGTACGAGAATATCTATCTGAAGACCCGTGTGGCAGCAATGGAGGCAACCGAAGAGGGGATCAGGGTCGGTTTTGAGGGGGCAAAGGCACCCAACGAGGCTCTCTTCGATGCGGTGCTGGTCTCTGTTGGGCGCAGCCCCAATGGAGGGCTGATCGGTGCAGAGAAGGCGGGTGTCATTGTTGATGAGTGGGGCTTCATCCCCGTGGATGGTCAGATGCGGACCAACGTCCCCCATATCTTTGCTATCGGCGATATTGTCGGGCAGCCGATGCTGGCCCACAAGGCGACCCATGAGGCGAAGGTGGCGGCTGAGGTGATTTCCGGCCACAAGTCGGTTTTTGAGCCACTCACCATCCCTTCGGTTGCCTATACCGACCCGGAGGTGGCCTGGGCCGGATTCACCGAGGCGGAGGCCAAGAAGCAGGGCATCGAGTACACCAAGGGGGCCTTCCCCTGGGCGGCGAGTGGCCGCAGTCTCAGTATCGGTCGGGATGAGGGGATGACCAAGGCGCTCTTCGACAAGGAGAGCGGACGGCTGATCGGTGCCGCCATGGTCGGGACCAATGCCGGTGAACTGATTGCCGAGGCGGTGCTGGGGATCGAGATGGGGTCCGACATGCAGGATATTGGCCTCACAATTCATCCCCACCCAACCCTCTCCGAGACCCTCTGTTTTGCAGCAGAGATGGCTGAGGGGACCATTACAGACCTCATGCCTCCAAAAAAGAGGTAGAATTACTGCTGTTCACCACAGAGGGCACAGAGTACACAGAGGCGTTTGTCAGTAATCTCCGTGTGCTCTGTGCCCTCTGGTTCGTTTAAGAAATCTCAGTTTGGAACGAAGTTATGTCGGATATCAAAAAAGTCGTACTCGCCTACTCTGGTGGTCTGGACACCTCCATCATCCTCAAGTGGCTGGAGGATACCTACGGTTGTGAGGTAGTCACCTTTACCGCCGATATCGGTCAGGGGGAGGAGGTTGAACCGGCGCGAGCCAAGGCCGAGGCGATGGGCGTCAGGGAGATCTATATCGATGATCTGCGTGAGGAGTATGCGCGTGACTTTGTCTTTCCCATGTTCCGTGCCAATGCAGTCTATGAGGGGGAGTACCTGCTCGGTACCTCCATTGCGCGCCCACTGATCTCCAGGCGTCTGGTGGAGATTGCCAGGGAGACCGGTGCCGATGCGATCGCTCATGGGGCCACTGGAAAGGGGAATGATCAGGTGCGCTTTGAGTTGGGGGCCTACGCCTTGATGCCGGATGTAAAGATCATTGCACCATGGCGGGAGTGGGATCTCAACTCCCGTGCCAAACTGATGGCCTATGCCGAGGAGCACAATATTCCGGTCGACTTTGCCAAGCAGGGGAAGAAGTCCCCCTACTCAATGGATGCCAATCTGCTCCACATCTCCTATGAGGGGGATATCCTGGAGGATCCATGGAATGAGCCGGAGGAGTCGATGTGGCGCTGGAGTGTCTCCCCAGAGAATGCACCGGATGAGCCCACCTACATCGAGATCGATTTTGAGCAAGGCGACCCAACGGCTATTGATGGTGAGGCGATGAGCCCGGCCACCATTATGGAGACCCTCAACAGAGTGGGTGGTGATAATGGTATCGGTCGTGATGATATTGTAGAAAATCGCTATGTCGGGATGAAGTCCAGAGGTTGTTACGAGACCCCGGGAGGAACAATCCTGCTGAAGGCGCACCGCGCGATGGAGTCACTGACCCTGGATCGGGATGCCGCCCACCTCAAGGATGAGATGATGCCCCGCTATGCGGAGCTGGTCTACAACGGCTACTGGTGGTCACCAGAGCGTACCATGCTGCAGGCAGCGATCGATGAGACCCAGAAGACGGTCAACGGCACGGTACGGCTCAAGCTCTACAAGGGCAATGTCATCGTGGTGGGACGCAGGTCGGAGAGCAACAGCCTCTTCAGCGAGGAGATCGCCACCTTTGAGGATGATGCCGGGGCCTATGACCAGAAGGATGCAGAGGGCTTTATCCGCCTCAACTCGCTGCGTCTGCGAATCGGGGCAAAGCAGGGAAGTTAGTGGGTAGTGAATAGTGATGAGGTGATGCGCCCCTCGGCGAGAATGGTTTTTACCCGTCCCGTCCACTTACTTGCCTTTGGATTTGGATCGGGGTTGGCTCCATTTGCCCCAGGTACAGTGGGTACACTGGCTGCTGTTCCCCTCTATCTAATGCTTGAGCAGCTCTCGTTGCCGCTCTATCTGTTAATGGTTGCAGTCGCCTTCTTTGTCGGGGTCTGGATCTGTGGTGTATCGGGTCGTGAGCTTGGGGTCCATGACCATGGTGGGATTGTCTGGGATGAGTTTGTCGGCTTCTGGATCACGATGGCGGCAGCCCCCAGTGGCTGGGGCTGGATTGTTGTCGGCTTTCTGCTCTTCCGGCTCTTCGATATCTGGAAGCCGTGGCCCATTCGCTGGGCAGATCGTCGCGTCTCTGGGGGGCTGGGAGTGATGCTGGATGATCTGATTGCTGGTCTCTATGCGCTGCTGATACTGCAGCTTGCCGCCAGCTGGATACCCTTACCGGGGTAGATGCAGGGTCGCAGAGAGTCCACCCTGTGGGCGGTTTCTGAGGAGTAGCTGTCCACCATGGGTCTCGCAAATCTGCTGGACAATGGAGAGCCCCAGGCCGATTCCCCCACTGTTTTTTCCCCTTGATTTATCACCCCTGACGTAGGGGCGGGTGACCTTGTCTATGAGCGCCTCCTCAATGCCTGGCCCATCATCAATAACCTCGATGGCGAGGTGCTGTCTTGTGTCCGAAATATGCAGCTCAACCTCTCCACCGTAGTGGAATCCGTTGTTGAGCAGATTCTGGATGGCACGTTTTAGCTCCAGGATCTGACAGAGATAGGGCCACTCTGCCCTGCCGTTAATGGTGAAGTAGTGATCGCTCTCCTCCATCTCTCTCCGAATGGTGAGCAGAAGATGGTTCAGGTCACAGATGGCCGGCTCCTCCACCTGTGTCTCATCTTGAAGAAAATTGATGGATCTCTCGACCAGTTGATCAATCTCATCCAGATCAGAGAGGATCTTCCCCTGCTCCCCACTGCCCAGCACCCTTGCACGTAGCTGCAGGCGGGTCAGGGGGGTACGGATATCGTGTGAGATTGCATTCATCATCTGGATCCGGTTGTTACTGTTGATCGTCATTTTTTTCTCACTGATCTGCTCCTGTCTTCGGGTAGCAACTCTGGTCATGATCAGTTTGAGTGCCAGGAAGAAATAGAGCAGTGAGAAAATACCCAGCAGAACGGAGGTGGTGAGCGAGATGGAGGCCAATGGTACTGCCTGGCTGGCCTCTAGGGTAAAAGGCTGGCTCATGGAGTCCAGCCGGCTGCTGTAGTGTAGAGGATGGGTGAAAAGGTGGTCATTGGTCTCGTTTCGGGTCTCTATCAGATTGATCTCCTCCCGGTTGGAGGGGGTCTGGAGAGAGAGGGTGATATCGACAGAGGGGTCTGCCGGTAGCATGCGATTTGGGTCGATCAACAGTGCAACCTGGATCTTGCTGTACCAGGGAAAGCTGTCATCACGGTGTCTCAGCTCCCTCTTTCCATTGGCTACCAGGAAGTAGTGTTGCTGTCCCCCCACAGGGGTTGGCAGTGAACTGAGTTGCAGGTGGTCAGTGACCATATCGATGGTGCCCCTGAGCGCCACCATCTCTCTGGCATCACTCCCAAGTAGTTGTGGCATCCCCTTGTCCCGGCTCTGTTCAAGTGCAATCGGGGAGTAGGGGGTGGTGTGGTGGTCCACTGCAGTTATTGGGTCAGAAGGGTAGAGGTTGTTGAATCGCCTGATAAAGTCACCCCTCTCCTCTATGCTGACGGTTGGAAAGAGCAGTACGGAACGGATATGTGGATAGGGCTCTATCACCTCTTCAATGAGTGCGCGGATCCTGTTCTGCTGGAAGAGGTCTGCTGGACCTACCTGATCGGCAATGTTTTCCAGCACAAACTCGTTGATCTTCAGGTTGGTCTGTATTGTGTTCTGTAGCAGATAAGCATTCTGAAGAAAGCGGGCTCTATGGTTGCCCTGTTGTTCAGTGGCAACAAGATAGAGCGATACCAGAGTGGCAGAGATCCAGAGTAGCAGCGCGACCACAACCTCCCTCCATCTGAAACCGGTCTGGAAAAACCTCATTACTCTGGCCTCCCATTCTGTAACAGCTGCTCGTTCTCCCTGCTCTTTATCTCAAGCTCCTCATAGGCGGCAAGTGCCTGTTTCCGGTTCCTCTCCAGGGATTGTGCCATCTTGTGCAGGTCATCGACCAGTTCGCCAAGCTCACCCTGGTCGGGGAGATCTCCATCCGGTGGGGAGAAGTCACCATGGGCAATGCGCCCCATGGATCGTCGTATCCTTTGGAAGATTGAGGTGAGCCCCCTGGAGATGGCCACTGCAGAGAGAACGATCAGAATCAGAATGGAGATGCCAATCCAGAGTGAGCGCAGCAGGAGGTCGCCCTGCAGTTGTCGTATGGGCTCGGCAGTGACACCGATGGATATTGTGCCAACAGTAGCGGGGGGATCACGCTCCATCGTGGAGTAGTCGTCAATGGCAAGAATGGTGGAGTCTATTGGTGCACTGAAAACCCCGATCTCTGAATTGGCAGTAGTGGGGGGGCTCCCAGCGTGTGCCAGCAGGTGATACTCCGTATCGTAAACCTCGATCCACTCAATATCAGAGGTATCGACTATCTTCTCAAGAATCTGCTCCAGTGGCTCCATGTCGCCGGAGAAGATCGCAAATTCGCAGCTGGGTGCAATCTGTCTGGCCAGTGTCTCACCATGACGGGCATGTGCCTGATGAAGTGTCTCCGAGGTGAGGTAGAGGTTGCTTGCGGTCATTGCCAGCCAGACCAGAATAGCCGGTATGGTGCTGATCAGGATAATTTGGTAACGGAAGGGCCAATTCTTCATGGCATGGTTTCCTCAAATTGAAGAAGTTGTCGGGTAATCTGGTCAGGGTTTTTCAGATGCAGCCCCAATGAGTGGGCAACCCTGGGGTTGGTGGAGACGGAAAATGTCTTGATATGTTCTGCTGCAGGGAGCTGTTCTCCCCTGTTCTGGAGGATATCCACAACAAGTTCAGTCGCCTGTGACAGCAGGTCATCCTGGCTGCTATGGCTTCCTGCAATGCAGCCGGAGATCACGGCAGCCTCGGTGTGGCAGACCATGGGAACCCTTCGCCGGTAGCTGCTCAGGAGAATGTTTCTGAAGTTGTTCCGGTTATAGAGGGTGGGGTCGGCAGTGGTCAGCAGGACATCGATTTGTTGCAGTATTGTCTCGAGCGGATGGCTGATCCCATCAGTAACCTGCTGGTAGAGAATGTTCAGCGCTGACTGCGGGATATTCTCCAGAGCCAGATCTGGGGGGGCGCTCCCCAGGATACCGATGGTGCGGGCTGAGGGGATGGCAAGCTGAATCAGGTGGATCTGCCGTTGCAGTGGGGGGTCGGAGAATAGTGCTGTAATCTCCCCACTCTTGCCGTGGCTGCCGACAACACTCCTGTATTGATGTTCTGTAACCATCAGGGCAACGGCTGGCAGATTGGGGTGCTGCAGGAGGTGGTGGGCGAGCGCCTGCTCGCCGACAGTGATCCAGAGCCGCTCAGCTGGGGCAGGTTCAGCCCCCTCTGTTTCGATCGCCTGCAGGCTGACAGCTAGCCCGGACTCCCTGAGCGCAACCACCAGCCTGGATGAGAACTGCTCGATCCTGCTGTTGTCGGGGCTGGTCAGAATCGTCACCCCTGCAGAGAGCGCAGGGGTGCTGAAAAACAGCAGGAGTAGATAGAGAACCCCCCAAGTCAGCCTGTGATTGAGCCTGGTGGTGGAGGAGAGCATGGGGCGACTTGTCAGTGGCTAGAAGTGAAAACTGAGTTGCAGCCAGCCCTTGTTCTTGTCATTGTAGAGGTTGTCCTGACTATTTTCAGGGTTGTCGTCCAGTCGGTGCTGCAGCATCAGTGAGAGCTCTACGCTGTCTCCATCACCCATGCGGAGCGCCTTGGAGAGCCTTGCATCAATCCGGCGGAATGGCCCACTGAGGGCGCTATCTCCATCGGTTCCAACCATCCTGCCTGTGTAGTAAAGGG
>CAZYJG010000049.1:0-11027 GCA_964647745.1 uncultured Piscirickettsiaceae bacterium | reverse complement strand
GTCACCTTGACGGAACCCGACCAGTTGGTCAGGTTGGAGCCGGTGAGGTCGGCAGAGCCTCCAAACAGCTCAGGAACCACGGGTCCCATCGCCTCGATCGCATTCTGTGACGCCTTGCGAGAGGCAATATTGGGCATATCCGCCTGAGTCTGGGCGATGAACTTGTCCATCTCCTCCTCAAAGTTGGCCGGAAGATCACCAGCCATACGGCGCTCAAACTCTGACGCCTCGGTGGGGTACTCCGCCTTGTAGGCATCAAACTTCGCCTGCCAGGCCGCCTCATCGGCAGCACCCTGCTCCTTGTGATCCCAACCTGCATAAACCTCATCAGGAATTACAAAAGGATCGTGCGCCCAACCCAGCTCCTTGCGGGTTGCAGCAATCTCCTCATCACCCAGTGGGGCGCCATGGCAATCATGGGTACCACAGAGGTTTGGAGAACCGAAACCGATGGTGGTGCGACAGCAGATCAGGGTTGGTTTGGCGGTTTCAGATTTGGCTGCAGCAATTGCGGCATCCAATGCCTCCGCATCATGGCCATCGACATCGCGAATCACATGCCAGCCATAGGACTCAAAGCGACCACCCACATCCTTCTCCATCCAGTCGGAGATGTGGCCATCAATGGAGATATCATTATCATCCCAGAAGGCGACCAGCTTGCCGAGACCCAGGGTACCCGCCATTGCACAGGCCTCGTGAGAGAGCCCCTCCATCAGACAGCCATCTCCCATGAATACATAGGTGTTGTGGTCTACGATGTCGTGACCCGGCTTGTTGAACTGGGCAGCCAGGGTGCGCTCTGCAATCGCCATGCCCACCGCATTGGTGATGCCCTGGCCCAGTGGACCGGTGGTGGTCTCAATACCATCTGCATAACCATACTCGGGATGTCCTGCAGTCTTTGCATGCAGCTGACGGAAGTCCTTGATGTCATCCATTGTGAGATTGAAGCCGGTCAGGTGCAGCAGAGAGTAGATCAGCATGGAGCCGTGGCCATTGGAAAGAACGAAACGGTCACGATCAGCCCACTTTGCATTGGTTGGGTTGTACTTCATGTGGCCATTCCACAGTACCTCGGCGATATCCGCCATGCCCATAGGGGCACCCGGATGTCCAGAGTTGGCCTTCTGTACCGCATCCATACTCAATGCACGAATCGCATTGGCCAGTTCTCTTCTTGATGACATAGCTAACTTCTCCCTTATCTAACAGGAAATTAAACCCTCATGCACTCCAGATGGATTGCACGTAAGGCAGGGTAAATAAAACCATTGTGCCAAGCCCCCCAACAGAGACCCCACGCACGATTGAACGGCACATTTTCACTCAGTCGAGGCAGCGGATCAACCAAGGAAAATGATATGGGTATTCAGAATTTTGGATCACCCCATTACCGGAAATGGGGCCATTACTGAATAACCTGTAAAAACAACCAGTTAAAAAAACAGAGATTACTCATCTTTCCACTTGATGGAGCAGCCCATGCTGGGGATCTGCTTGCTGGGGCCCGCCCCTGTCTCGGCAACCTCTCTCATCGCCTCAAACAGCTCTCGACGTACCCCCTCGGGAGCCGTCTCCTTGCGACTCTCATCCAGTCGGCCGCGATACTGCAGCTCCAGGTCGGCATTGTAGCCAAAGAAGTCCGGGGTACAGACCGCCCCAAAGGCCTTGGCAACCTCCTGGCTCTCATCCAGAAGATAGGGAAAGGGGAACTGATACTCCTCGGCAATCTTCCTCATGTTCTCCGGGGAGTCCTCCTCGTACTGAGTGGGATCATTGGACATGATCGCGACACTGTTGACTCCCATCTCCTTCAGGGCCCGGGTATCCCGTACCAGCCGCTCCCGTATCGCCTTCACATAGGGACAGTGGTTGCAGATAAACATCACCAGCAGCCCCCTCTCCCCCTTCAGGCTCTCTGGTGTCCAGCTCTTGCCATACACATCACTCAGTACAAAATCGGGGGCAGCGGCCCCAAACTCACAAATCGGGGTTTCCATACTTACCATGATCTCACTCTCCTCTGAGGCCGATCACTTGCTGATGATCTTCCTGAATTTGTCAAAAGATCCGAATTCTACAAAAGAACTTGACACGAAAACCAGTCATCCGTGAGAATCCATCTCAGCGCTGATTTGAGCTCAGCTTGCGAGCGCTATAGAAATACGGCTAAAGCGATGCAGGTCTGAATTCAAAAACCCGCTCGCTATAGGTTGAGCGGGTTTTTTTATGGAGAGAATAATTACAATGAGCAACGAACACCTGTTTACCTCGGAATCGGTCTCTGAGGGGCACCCCGATAAACTTGCCGACCAGATCTCTGATGCCGTGCTGGATGCACTACTGAAGGAGGACACCCACTCCCGTGTTGCCTGCGAGACCATGGTCAAGACCGGAATGGTCGTACTGGCGGGTGAGATCACCACTAACGCCTGGGTCGACACCGAGGAGCTGGTACGCAAGGTGGTCTGTGATATTGGCTACGACTCCGCGGATGTCGGTTTCGACGGCAAGAGCTGTGCGGTTCTCTCTGCGATCGGTAAACAGTCCTCCGATATTGCAATGGGTGTCGATGAGTCCAAGGACCATGAGCAGGGTGCCGGAGACCAGGGGCTGATGTTTGGCTACGCCTCCAACGAGACAGATGTACTGATGCCGGCCCCAATCACCTACTCCCACCGACTGGTAGAGCGTCAGGCAGAGCTCCGCAAGAATGGCGTTCTCCCCTGGCTTCGCCCGGATGCAAAGAGCCAGGTCACCTTCCGTTACAGTGACGGCAAGCCGGTGGGCATTGATGCAGTGGTCCTCTCTACACAGCACGACCCCGATATTGCCTACAAGGATCTGCAGGAGGCGGTGCTGGAGGAGATCATCCGCCCGGTACTACCCGAGGAGTGGCTGGATGCTGACACCAAATACCACATCAACCCAACAGGGCAGTTTGTGATCGGCGGTCCTGTGGGGGATTGCGGCCTGACCGGCAGAAAGATCATCGTCGACACCTACGGCGGCATGGCCCGTCATGGTGGTGGCGCCTTCTCCGGAAAGGACCCCTCCAAGGTGGACCGCTCCGCCGCCTATGCCGGTCGCTATGTTGCCAAGAACATTGTCGCTGCAGGGCTTGCCGAGCGTTGCGAGATTCAGGTCTCCTACGCCATCGGGGTTGCCGAACCCACCTCCATCTCCGTTGAGACCTTTGGTACCGGGGTTATTGAGGACAGCAGGATCGAGACACTGGTGCGGGAACACTTCAACCTGAAGCCACGTGGCATCATCGAGATGCTGGATCTGCTGCGTCCGATCTACCAGAAGACCGCCTCCTATGGCCACTTCGGCCGCACAGAGGAGGAGTTCACCTGGGAGCGGACCGACAAGGCCAATGAACTGAGGGATGCCGCTGGTATCTGATTCACCCTAACCAACACCTCACTCCGGGGAGCGCTGCAACGGCACACCCGCCAGGCCCGGAGTAAGGTGATTTACAAAACTGTAACTGCGCTCTCGATCCATTGACTGTTGATTAAAGGAAAAATGATGAGCAATATCGAGACCACAGAGAACTACACCATTGCCGACATGAGCCTCAAGGATTGGGGCCACAAGGAGCTGCGCATCGCCGAGGTGGAGATGCCCGGACTGATGGCACTGCGTGGGAAGTATGGAGAGGAGAAACCGCTCAAGGGGGCGAAGATCGCCGGCTCTCTCCACATGACCATCCAGACCGCCGCACTGATCGAGACCCTGACCGCACTGGGCGCCGAGGTACGCTGGGCCTCCTGCAACATCTACTCCACCCAGGACCACGCCGCTGCCGCGATTGCCGACCAGGGAATTCCCGTCTTCGCCTACAAGGGGGAGTCGCTGGAGGATTACTGGCAGTACACCCACAAGATCATGGAGTGGGGGGACAAAACAGAAACTGGCGGCCCCAATATGATTCTGGATGATGGCGGTGACGCCACCCTGCTGCTGATCCACGGAACCAAGGCTGAGAGTGACCTTTCGGTACTCGACAACCCCACCAGTGAAGAGGAGGAGGTACTCTACGCCGCCATCAAGGCGAAGCTGCTGGAGTCCCCCAACTGGTACTCCGAGAGACTGGCAGGCATTCAGGGTGTAACCGAAGAGACCACCACCGGCGTCCACCGCCTCTACCAGATGGAAGAGAGCGGCGAACTCCCCTTCCCGGCCATCAACGTCAACGACTCGGTCACCAAGTCCAAGTTCGACAACCTCTACGGCTGCCGTGAGTCCCTGGTGGACGGCATCAAGCGTGCCACCGATGTGATGATCGCCGGCAAGATCGCCGTTGTTCTCGGTTATGGCGATGTCGGCAAGGGGTGTGCCCAGTCCCTGCGCGGCCTCGGTGCCACTGTATGGGTCACCGAGATCGATCCCATCTGCGCCCTGCAGGCGGCGATGGAGGGGTATCGTGTTGTCACCATGGATGAGGCCGCTGCACAGGGCGACATCTTCGTCACTGCCACCGGCAACTTCAATGTGATCACCCATGACCATATGATCCAGATGAAGCATGAGACCATCGTCTGCAACATCGGCCACTTCGACAACGAGATTGATGTCGCCAACATGAAGCAGTACGAGTGGGAGAACATCAAGCCACAGGTGGACCACATCACCCTCCCCAGCGGCAACAAGATCATCCTGTTGGCCGAAGGTCGTCTGGTGAACCTGGGTTGCGCCACCGGCCACCCCAGCTTTGTGATGTCCAACTCCTTCACCAACCAGACCCTGGCGCAGATCGAGCTCTTCAACCAGAAGGGCGGATATGAGAACCGGGTCTACACCCTGCCGAAGCATCTCGACGAGGAGGTGGCGCGCCACCATCTGGATAAGATTGGCGCTCATCTGACAGAACTTTCTCAGCAGCAGGCCGACTACATCAGCGTACCGGTAGAGGGGCCTTACAAACCTGACCACTATCGCTACTAACAGCAAAAAGCAGCCTCGCGCAAAGACGCAAAGCCACGAAAGAGAGTGTTGCAACATTCTCACTTTGTGCGAGACTGCTACTTCATCAACCCAATTGAGAACTGATAAAAGCTCTCTATTGTGTTTTGCTTTTCTTTGCGTCTTTGCGTCTTTGCGCGAGATCGCTTTTTTTCATGCCTGGACTTACTGAAAATGAGTGACACAGCCCCCCAATTCAGCCTGGAGTTCTTCCCCCCAAAAACTGACAAGGGACGTGAGAATCTGGCAACCACCCAGAAAACCCTGTTTAAGTCGATACAGCCTGTCTACGCATCGGTCACCTTTGGTGCCGGAGGCAGCACCCAGGAGGGGACCTATGATGCGGTTATGGATATCCAGAGACAGGGGGTCGAGGCTGCGCCCCACCTCTCCTGTATCGGCTCCACCCGGGAGAGCATCACCAATATCCTGAAGGGGTACCAGGAGCAGGGGATCCACCGCATTGTGGCACTACGGGGGGATATGCCCTCCGGGATGGGTGCATCGGGTGATTTCCGCTATGCCAACGAGCTGGTCACATTTATTCGTGAGCAGACAGGGGACCACTTCCACATTGAGGTGGCGGCCTATCCCGAGTTCCACCCTCAGGCCCCGGATGCCTTCACCGACCTGCAGAACTTCAAACGCAAGGTGGAGGCCGGTGCCGATAGCGCCATTACCCAATACTTCTACAATATTGATGCCTATCTCCGTTTCGGTGAGGACTGCGCCGCCATGGGGCTTGAACTGCCCATTGTCCCGGGCATCATGCCGATCACCAATTACACCAACCTGGCCCGCTTCTCCGAGATGTGCGGGGCGGAGATCCCGCGCTGGATCCGGGAGCGACTGATCGCCTACCGTGATGATACTGAATCACTGCGAGCCTTTGGGCTCGATGTCACCACCCGGCTCTGCCAGGATCTGCTGGGTGCCGGTGCCCCCGGCCTCCACTTCTACACCATGAACCAGTCTGCAGCGACCCTTCAGGTATACAGGGCGCTGGATCCGGACAGGGGGTAGTCGCCATGGGTCAACTCCATGCCGCCCTGAGTCAGAGCCATATCGAATTCATTCGGCAGCAGCCGCTCTACTTTGTGGCCACCGCCCCCAAAGAGGGGCGAATCAACCTCTCCCCCAAGGGGCTGGACACCCTTCGGGTCCTCGACCCCAACCGGATTCTCTGGGTCAACCTGACCGGAAGCGGGAATGAGACCGCAGCCCATCTGCTCGAAGACCCCAGAATGACCCTGATGTTCTGCTCCTTTGGAGAGAAGCCGCTGATACTCCGTGCCTATGGAGAGGCCACCACCATCCACCCTGACGAGGCGCAGTGGAACGAACTGAGCCACCACTTCCCGGGACAGGAAGGAGGAAGGCAACTCATTGATCTTTCTGTGGATCTGGTGCACACATCGTGTGGCTTTGGGGTGCCTCGCATGGAGCTGTTGGGACCCCGTGAGACACTGGATGAGTGGATCCAGAGGAAGGGGAGCGATGGAATCCGCCAATACTGGGAAGAGAAAAACCGGATCAGCCTGGATGGAAAGGCCACCCGTTAATTGTTGGCAGCACAGCAAGCTGAATTCAGCATTTCAAGGTACCCGCCCATAAAAAATGCCGGACCAGGCAGAGCCCGATCCGGCGGTGGTGGCTCTTTACAATTGGGGAAAAAAGCGCACCAGCCTGGGCCTATTAGCGGTACCGGAATTCGAGGAGGAGGGTGATTCCGACACCAGCCCAAGACGATCTATTATAATTCTCTAATGTACCTGAATGCAAGCAATTTTTGATTTTTCTCAATACCCATCCCCTGCAGATGGGACACTGCCGAGCCTGTCTCTGCAACCCTCTTGCAACTGAGCCACTTCTTGTTCGAAAGTGGAGAGATTATACTCTCCACTCCTGATGCAAATCCCGAGAATCTACAGCACCACACCGATCACCCCAGGCGCCCTGTTACAGCTGGATGACGCCTCCCGTCGCCATGTGGTTCAGGTTCTGCGAATGCGAGCCTCTGCCCCGCTGATCCTGTTTGATGGGAGAGGTGGTGAACTTCCGGCAACCATCCAGACCATTGAGAAACGGTCCGTCACGGTCCAGGTGGGGGAGAGGGTGGAGATCGACTGCGAGAGCCCTCTGGAGATCCACCTCTTTCAAGGGGTCTCAAAGGGGGAGCGGATGGACTACGTAATCCAGAAGGCGACCGAGTGCGGGGTCTCGGCGATCACCCCCCTGCTCTGTGAGCGGACCGTTGTTCGACTGGACCCCAAACGGATGGAGAAGAAGATGGACCATTGGCAGAAGGTGGCCATTTCCGCCTGTGAGCAGTGTGGGCGCAACCGGGTTCCACCAATCCATCCGCCACTCTCCTGGAGCGCGTTTCTCTCCTCAGGGAAGGCTGGAGATGGGTTTGTACTGGATGCAGCCTCAGAGAGAAAACTATCCGATTTTCAGCTATCGAAACCAAACGGGGGAAGAATTGGTATCATTACCGGGCCGGAGGGAGGACTGACCCTACAGGAGATCAACTCTGCAGTAGAGAGTGGGTATCAAGGGGTACAGATGGGGCCGAGAATCCTGCGTACAGAGACCGCCTCTGTCGTAGCCATAACCATCATGCAAGCCCTGTGGGGTGATCTGTAACCAAAATGATCGACACCAACACGCCAGTTCCAAACCTTACAACTGCCCTGACGGGCCCGCTGCGGGAGATAGAGACCCACCTTCTGGATCGTCAGCCCCAGATTGAGACCTGGCTCCGCAGCGAATGGAAGAGAAGTGCCGCCCCCTTCTATACCTCTGTAGACCTGAGAAATGCCGGTTTCAAGCTTGCCCCGGTGGATACCAACCTCTTTCCTGCCGGGTTCAACAACCTCAACCCCGCCTTCTTTCCCCTCTCGGTACAGGCGATCCAGAGCGCAGTTGAACGGGTCTGTCCGACTGCATGCAACATACTGATTGTCCCGGAGAGCCACACCCGCAACCTCTTCTACCTGGAGAGCCTTGCAACGCTAAGGCAGATTCTCCAGCATGCCGGTTTTGCGGTCCGTATCGGCTCCCTGATTGAGGAGCTGGAGAACCCGATGACCATCCCCCTCCCCTCCGGCAAGGAGGTGCTGCTGGAGCCGGTCGAACGTACGGGGGAGACACTCCAGATCAAGGATTTTGTCCCCTGTGTCATCCTGATGAACAATGACCTCTCGGACGGGATACCGGAGATACTGAAGGGTCTCGAACAGTCCATCATCCCCCCCCTGGGGCTGGGATGGAGCCAACGCAGGAAATCGGACCACTTTCAACACTACAGCCAGGTTGCCTCCGAATTCTCGGAGCTACTGGAGATCGACCCCTGGCTGATCGATCCACTGTTTGAGAAGTGTGGCGAGATTGATTTCAAGAATCGGGAGGGAGAGGAGTGTCTGGCCTCCCATGTGGACCACCTACTGAGCGAGATCCAGAAAAAGTATGACCACTACGGCGTGGAGCAGCCCCCCTTTGTACTGGTCAAGGCCGATGCCGGCACCTATGGCATGGGCATCATGACCATCCACCACGCCAGTGAGATCCATGAGCTCAACCGCAAGCAGCGCAACAAGATGGCCAAAGGCAAGGGGGGGCAGAGTGTCACTGATGTCATTATCCAGGAGGGGGTCTACACCTTTGAGACCATTGGGCCGGATGAGGCGGTTGCAGAGCCGGTGGTCTACATGATGGATCACCATGTCATTGGAGGATTCTACCGGGTCCACACCGCACGCAGAGAGAACGAGAACCTCAACGCACCGGGGATGCACTTCGAACCCCTCTCCTTTGCCAATCCACTCAATCTTCCAGATCGAAGTCGCGAACCGGATGCAGAGCCCAACCGCTTTTATGCCTATGGTGTGATTGCCCGCCTGGCCATGCTGGCTGCAGCAAGGGAGATTCATCAGGTTATCGGGGAGGGCAGAGAATGAGATTGGGCATTGTCATGGACCCCATTCGGTCAATCCATCCACACAAGGACAGCTCACTTGCAATGTTGCTGGAGGGGCAGCAGCGGGGGTGGGAACTCCACTATATGGAGATGGACGATCTCTTTCTGCAGGGTGGCACTGTTCAGGCCAGAACACACCGGCTGCAGGTGATGGATGACCTCAGCCAGTGGTATGTACTGGGTGAACAGCAGACCCTGCCACTCGGGGAGCTGGATGTAATCCTGATGCGCAAGGACCCCCCCTTTGATCGCGAATACCTCTACGCAACCCATCTTCTGGAGTTGGCTGAGAGTGATGGGGCCCTGGTGGTCAACCGCCCACGGGCGCTTCGCGACTTCAATGAAAAGCTGGCAATCTCCCTCTTTCCCCAGCTGACGCCACCCACTCTGGTTACCAGCAATGGAAAACGCATCCGGAGTTTTCTCGCTGCGCAGGAGGATATTATCCTCAAGCCACTGGATGCCATGGGTGGCACATCCATCTTCCGTCTCCGCTCCGGCGACCCCAATACCGGGGTTGTGATCGAGACCATGACCGGGGATGGCGACCACTACATCATGGCCCAGCGCTTTGTGCCGGAGATCACCGAGGGTGACAAGCGGATCCTGATGGTGGATGGAGAGGCAGTCCCCTATGCACTGGCCAGAATCCCTGCGGAGGGTGAGAACCGGGGCAATCTGGCTGCAGGCGGGCGTGGTGAGGGGGTGCCACTGAGCGCCCGCGATCTGGAGATCGCCGAACAGGTTGCCCCCCTACTGAAGGAGAATGGCCTTCTCTTTGTAGGGCTTGATGTCATTGGAGAGTGGCTGACCGAGATCAATGTCACCAGCCCCACCTGCATCCGTGAACTGGACCAACAGTTCGGCCTCAACATCGCCAGCAATCTGATGGATGCCATTGAGCGGAGAGTAGAGAAATAGATATCAGACGCCTTCTCTTTCCGCTTCTGCTACTGCTGCTCTCCGGATGCAGCCGCTCACCGGAGATCTATCAAGATCAGTTCCTCGCCTTTGGAACCGTTGTCTCCATCTCCATCTGGGGGGCAACCGAAGAACAGAGCAGTGAGGCGAGCCGCCGGATCAGAGAGGACTTTGCCGCCATGCACAACACATGGCATGGCTGGAAAGAGGGCGGACTCCTGGGTGAGATCAACCAGGCCATCGCAGAGGGGCGCACAATTCCCATCCCGGATGAGGCGACAGCCCTGCTGGAGCGGAGCCGGGAGCTCTCCAGAGAGAGTCAATACCTCTTCAATCCCGGCATTGGGAAACTGGTTGCCCTCTGGGGATTTCATGGCGAAGAGTGGAGCGGACCCCCTCCTCCTGAGGCCGATATTGACCACCTGCTCTCAAGCACCCCCTCGCTGGACAATCTTCAACTGCAGGATGGCACCCTCCAGAGCAGCAACCGGCAGCTAAAGATCGATCTGGGGGGGATTGCCAAGGGGTACGCGATTGATCGAGCGGTTTCCCAGCTCAAGGCGTTGGGCATCAACAATGCGATTGTGAACACCGGCGGGGATCTGCGCGCCACTGGCAATCGTGGTGATCGGCCCTGGAGTATCGGGATCCGCAACCCTGATGGTGGGGACCCCGTTGCTGCACTCCAGCCCGATGGGGATGAGTCAATCTTCACCTCTGGTGACTATGAACGGATGTTTCTCTACCGGGGGCAGCGCTACCACCACATCATCAACCCCGACACCGGATGGCCAGCCAGTGGCAGCCGCTCGGCCACTGTAATCCACCCCGATGCAGTGACTGCCGATGCCGCTGCAACCGCCCTCCTGGTCGCCTCCCCTCAACAGCGTGCCAGGGTTGCGGCAGCGATGGGGATCCAATATGTTCTGATCATCGATGAGGCGGGGGTCTACCATATGACAGAGGCGATGCAGAGGCGTCTCTCCCTTCAACAGGAAGAGGGGGTACAGATCCAGCTGCTGGAGCCCGTCTCATGAGGCTGCGCTTCGGCTTCAGGGACCGCTCCATGTTCCGCCTCGCAATCATGATTGTGTTGGCTGCGGCACTGCATGCGCTCTTTATCCTCTATCTCCTCTCTCCCGGGCAGGAGGAG
>CAZYJG010000048.1:0-11165 GCA_964647745.1 uncultured Piscirickettsiaceae bacterium | reverse complement strand
AAACCATGGCAGAATCACAGCTGGAACTTGGGGTTGCCTACATGGAGCAGGAGCGGCTGGATCTGGCCAGGGTTCATCTGGAGAAGGCACTCTCAACCGCACCCTCGAGAGCTGAGGTACACTACGCGCTGGCACTGCTCCATCTCAGGGAGGAGAATGCCGAGCTGTCAGAACACCATTTCCGGCGTTCACTGGAGCGGAGCACTCCTTATCCAGAGGCCCAGAATGGATATGGGGTTCTGCTCTGTCGATTGGGGCGGATTGACGAGGCACTGGGTTATTTCCAGATGGCAGTGACAAACCCTGCGTATGGGACTCCTGAGATTGCCAACAGGAACCGTGAAATTTGTGGAGAGGAGAAGAGATGAGCGAGGTTGAGATGATGGAAGAGAGCGGCTCCAATGGGAACGGTTCTGTTCAGGGTGAGCTGTTTGAGAAGCCACTTGGGGAGAGGCTGCGTGCAGAACGGCTGGAGCAGAACCTTGAGCTTGAGGATATCGCTCACCACCTGAAGGTTGAGGCCTCGGTCCTGCTCGCGATTGAGGAGGGGAGTGGCCCACCCCATGGCCTGCCGGATGTGTTTTACAAGGGCTTTACCCGAAACTATGCGCGCCACCTTGGGGTCAAGATCAAGCCGGATGAGGTGCGTACCAGTGCCACGACACTGGATGGCAGCCTGATGGGGAAAAAGGGGATCTCCACCCCTTCAATCAATCTTGATCTTGAACGGCTGAAACCGGTTGTCACCCAGGCCGGCGTCCTGACTACCCGATTGGTCGGCTGGGCCCGTGAGAATCCGCTTTATGCAGTTGTGCCACTTCTGCTGCTGGGGTTGGTTGTATGGGGACTCTCCGGTGATGAATCACCATCCGACCAGGGGGTTTCCGTTGAGGCGGTGGTGAGTGAGAAGGGTGTTGAGCGTGTTGTGAACCCCTCTCAGGAAGAGTCTTCTGCTGAGGAGGAGTCTGATGATGCCCCAGCCGTGACCACCTCCCCGGAAAGTGAGTCTGTTGCGGTTGTTGCGCAGTCTCCGGAGATTGATCCAATGTCAGTTCCAAGGGGGACTGTAACCATTCAGTATATTGATGGGGCCTGGACCCAGATCAGGGATGGGCTGGGGCGTGTTCCGGTCAAGGGGATGGTCAATGCAGGGGTGATCAAGGATGTTGAGGCACCGCTCCCGCTCGAGATCAGTCTTGGAAAGAGCAGGGTCAGGGTCAAGTTCAATGGAGAGGAGTTTGATTTCCTGAACTATATTAATGATGATGGTACCGTCCATTTTGTTTTGGGAGAGTAATGGTTGAACCCGTCACTCTCCATTGTGCGCAGGCGTTCCCGAAAGATTGATGTAGGGGGTGTTGCTGTCGGGGGGGATGCCCCCATCTCTGTCCAGAGCATGACCAATACCGATACGGTTGATGTGGAGTCAACCGTGAGGCAGGTGGAGAGATTGCAGGGTGCAGGTGCGGATATTGTGCGCATCTCGATTCCTGACATGGATGCGGCAGAGGCCTTCGGGGCAATCAGGGCCCGATGTGATATTCCTCTGGTTGCCGATATCCATTTTGACTACAGGATTGCACTTCGGGTTGCAGAGCTGGGTGTAGACTGTCTGCGGATCAACCCCGGGAATATCGGCAGGGAGGAGCGGGTGCGAGAGGTGGTTGCCTCGGCCCGTGACCATGGGATCCCCATTCGCATCGGTGTTAATGCCGGCTCCCTGGAGAAGGATCTGCAGAAGAGGTACCGGGAGCCCACTCCAGAGGCGATGGTAGAGTCTGCGCTGCGCCATATCGACTACCTGGATCGGCTCAATTTTCAGGAATACAAGGTAAGCCTGAAGGCGTCGGATGTTCCGATGACGGTGGCGGCCTACCGCCTGTTGGCTGCGCAGATTGAGCAGCCGCTCCATCTGGGAATCACCGAGGCGGGTGGAATGCGAAGTGGTTCAGTGAAGTCAGCGATTGGTCTTGGAATGCTGCTCTCCGAGGGGATCGGAGATACCATTCGTGTCTCCCTTGCAGCAGACCCTGTTGAGGAGATCCGGGTGGGCTTTGATATTCTGAAAAGTCTGCATATTCGCAGCAAGGGGGTGAACCTGATTGCCTGCCCCTCCTGCTCAAGGCAGAATTTTGATGTCGTTGCGACGGTCAATGCACTCGAGGAGCGGCTTGAGGATATTATTGAGCCCATCAATGTGGCTGTAATTGGATGCGTGGTCAATGGACCTGGTGAGGCAAGGGAGGTTCAGGTTGCGGTGACTGGCGGAGAGCCCAACCTGATCTACCTTAATGGTGTCCCGGACCACAAGGCGGAAAATAGCGAACTGGTTGATGATCTGGAGCGTCAGATCAGGGAGCAGTTGGCCGGAGTACAGAAATAGATATGAGCAACAAGATACAGTCCATTCGTGGCATGAATGACCTTCTTCCGGAGAACTCCCCCCTGTGGCAGTTCGTTGAGGAGACCATGCGCAGTACCGTCAGGGGTTATGGGTACCATGAGATTCGCATGCCGGTGGTTGAGAAGACTGATCTCTTCAAACGGTCGATTGGAGAGGTGACCGATATTGTCGAGAAGGAGATGTATACCTTCGAGGACAGGAATGGGGAGAGCCTCACACTGAGACCTGAGGGAACCGCAGGATGTGTGCGTGCAATGGTTGAGAACAGTCTGTTGCGCGGGCAGACGCAGCGCCTCTGGTATATGGGCCCGATGTTCCGGCATGAGCGCCCCCAGCGTGGGCGATATCGTCAGTTTCATCAGCTGGGAGTTGAGGTGTTTGGTCTTGAGGGGCCAGATGTTGATGCCGAGTTGATCGCAATCTCTGCCCGGATCTGGAGGGCACTTGGAATCAGAAATGTGACACTCCAGATCAACTCTCTTGGCTCTGCCGAATCCCGTCAAACCTACAGGGAGGAGCTGGTTGCATACTTCAATGCGCACCATGCAGAGCTGGATGAGGATAGCCGGCGTCGACTGGAGACCAATCCGTTGAGAATCCTGGATAGCAAGAATCCGGAGATGGCTGAGCTGGTTCGACAGGCACCTGTTCTGGAGGCGTCGTTGAACGGGGAGGACCGTGCCCATTTTGAGTCATTGAAGTCACTGCTCGACTCCATGGGGGTTGAGTACGAGGTTAATCCGCGTCTGGTCAGAGGGCTTGACTACTATGGCAGAACGGTTTTTGAGTGGGTGACAGACCTGCTGGGGGCACAGGGGACGATCTGTGCCGGGGGGCGTTATGATGGACTGGTTGAGCAGATTGGTGGCAAGGCGACACCGGCAGTGGGGTTTGCCATCGGGCTGGAGAGGCTGGTTGAGTTGATGGGGGAGCAGTCGCTCCCGTTTGAGTCCCACCACCCCGATGCCTATCTGGTGCTTGCAGGAGAGCAGGCGGCTGCGGATGGTCTGACCATTGCCGAGCAGCTGAGAGAGCGGATTCCGGGGCTGAAATTGGTCAGCAATCTGGGTGGCGGTGGGTTCAAGGCCCAATTCAAGCGTGCAGACCGCTCAGGTGCCCGGGTTGCACTGGTTCTCGGAGAGGATGAACTGAGCAGCGGAACCATTACCATCAAGGATCTGCAGGGTAGAGATGAACAGCAGACCGTTCCGCTGGATGATGTGGTGAAGATATTGTCAGGCTATAATTCGTAGCCGATAGCCCAATAACAGAGTGATTAATGAGGAAAACGATGGAGTTCAATACGGCAGACCAGGAAGAGATTGAGGTTCTGAAGAAATGGTGGAAGGAGAATGGCGCCTCTACAGTGGGCGGCATTGTGGTTGGCCTTGCACTGCTTTTCGGCTGGCAGGGGTGGAACAGCTACATCGATGGCCAGGGAGTGGCCGCCTCTCAACAGTTTGAGCAGATGCAGATTGCGGTGATTGAAAAAAACCGGGAGAGGGCTGAGCATTTCGGAGATCGCCTGATTGAGGAATATCCAGGAACCATCTATGCAGCCAATGGTGCCCTGGGGCTGGCTGCAATGGAGGTCGGGGATGGAGACAGTGCGGCGGCAAGGGTTCGCCTCCAGTGGGTACTGGAGCATAGTGATTTTGACTCACCCCGACAGTTGGCACAGCTTGGAATGGCCCGTATCTACCTCTCTGAAGGGGATATAGAGAGTGCCTTGAGCCGCCTCTCCGGTGAGGTGGGAATCTACGGTTCTCACTTCAGCGAAGTCAGGGGGGATGCACTGCGTCAGAAGGGGGAGAGGAGTGCCGCACAGAGTGCCTATGCAGAGGCGATACAGCTTGCTGACGCCTCTGACGGGCGTATTGCACTGCTGGAGATGAAGATGGCTGAGGTGAGCCAGTAATGGGAGAGAACCTGGCCCGATTGGTTGCGCTGTTGGGGGTAACGTTCCTGACGGGGTGTTCCACCATCAATGGATGGGTAGAGGATGGGAGCAGCCTGTTTGAGCCTGCTGCACTGGAGGAGGTTGTCTCCGAGATGGAGCCCTTCGTGGCATGGAGTCAGTCAGTGGGGGCAGGAACAGATGGGCTCTGGGTAGCGCTGAATCACCAGATGGCTGGAGGCACGCTCTATGCCGCCTCAGCCGATGGTGTGGTTGCTGCAATCGATGCCGCCTCCGGGGGTACCGTATGGGAGCGGACACTGCAGGAGCGGATCATGTCCGGGGTTGCCCTGAGTGAGAGAAACCTCTATCTCGGAACAGAGTCGGGGCAGTTGGTTGCAATGGACCGGGTGACAGGTGAAGAGCAGTGGTCGGTATCGCTGATGAGCGAGATTCTTGCTGCCCCTGCAGTCTCCTCAGGTGTGGTTGTGGTGCGCACGGTGGATGGAAGGCTGGTTGGCCTGAGTGAGGAGGCTGGTAGTGAGCTCTGGCGTTACCAGCGAGAGG
The DNA here is from genome assembly GCA_964647745.1 of uncultured Piscirickettsiaceae bacterium. GTDB lineage: Bacteria > Pseudomonadota > Gammaproteobacteria > Thiopontia. The sequence continues at coordinate 6,297 of CAZYJG010000048.1, read as the reverse complement.
TTCCGGTCCTCACCCTGAGAGGGACCAGTTCTCCACTGATTGCAGGGGGACGTGTGGTGGCCGGGCTGGATAGTGGAGAGGTGGTTGCACTCTCTCTGCAGGATGGGCGCGAACTCTGGATCAAGAGTGTGACCTCACCACGAGGACGCACCGAGATTGAGCGCATGGTTGATATTGATGCAGATCCGGTGATCTCCCCTGATGGGATTGTCTACGTGGTCAGCTACCAGGGAGACCTTGCGGCACTGAACGTGGAGCAGGGAGATCTCATCTGGAAGAGAAAAGTGAGTGCAACCAGCGCCCCAATGATCTATGGCCCCTATCTCTTCCTCTCGGATAGCGAAGGGAACGTCTGGGCCTTTGACAGAAAGGATGGAAGTGCGCTCTGGAAGCAGGATGGGCTGGAGGGTCGCAATCTGACGACGCCACTCCTCTCCGGTGTCGATCTCATTGTGGGTGATGCGGAGGGGTATCTGCACTGGATCTCTGCAGAAGATGGCCATTTCAGAGGCAGGCTCAGGGTGGACTCCGAGGGGGTCTCTGCTCTACCCCTGTCTCATGATGGAAGGGTTATGGTCCTTGGGCAGAGTGGAAAGCTCTCTGCCATCGTCCAGAACTAGTTCTCCCCATGGTGCCGGTTATTGCCCTGGTAGGGCGCCCCAATGTGGGCAAGTCAACACTCTTCAACCGCCTGACCGGTACACGTGATGCACTGGTTGCCGATCTTCCCGGATTGACCCGCGATCGGCAGTACGGCATTGCAAGGCTGGGGCGTGATGGCCGCCACTATATGGTGGTGGATACCGGGGGGCTCAGTGATGACCCGGAGGGGATTGAGTCCCTGATGGAGGGGCAGGTCTGGGTTGCAGTTGAGGAGGCGGATGCGGTTCTGTTTCTGGTGGATGGGCGAGGGGGGCTCACTGCCGCTGATGAGGCGATTGGGGGGCAGCTTCGCCAACTGGGGAAACCGGTTCACCTGGTCGTCAACAAGACAGAGGGGGTGGATGAGGATCTGGCGACTGCCGAGTTCCATGCCGTGGCCCTAGGGCAACCCTATGCAATTTCTGCAGCACACAACCATCGTGTAATCAGTCTGATGGAGAGTGTTCTTGAACCATTTCCAGAGGATGAGGAGGATGCTCGTGAGGATCAGTCGGCCATTCGTGTGGCTGTCGTGGGCCGTCCCAACGTAGGGAAATCGACCCTGATCAACCGGCTGATTGGTGAGGATCGACTGCTTGCCTATGACATGCCGGGAACCACCCGGGACAGCATTGAGGTGCCATTCGAGGAGGATGGACGGGACTATCTGCTGATCGATACAGCCGGTGTTCGTCGTCGTGGAAAGATTCACGATGCGATCGAGAAATTCAGTGTCATCAAGGCCTTTCAGGCGGTAGAGCGGGCCAATGTTGTGATCATGGTGATGGATGCCCGAGAGGGAATGACGGATCAGGATGCAACCCTGCTGGGGATGGTGATTGACTCCGGTCGTGCCCTGGTGATCGCATTCAACAAGTGGGATGGAATGTCTCCCTCGGAGCGTGAGCGCAACCGCAGTGAGCTGGATCGCCGTCTCCATTTTCTCGACTATGCAACCATCCACTCCATCTCTGCACTCCACGGCAGTGGTATCAGGGACCTGTTTGATACGGTAAACCACGCCTATCGCTCGGCAACCCGGGAGATGAAGACCCCGGAGCTGACCCGCATCCTGGAGCAGGCAGTGACAGCCCATCCACCGCCACTGGTCCATGGCCACCGCATCAAGATGCGCTATGCTCACCAGGGTGGACAGAACCCACCCAGAATTGTGATACACGGCAATCAACTGGGTTCAGTCCCCAATGCATACCGCCGTTATCTGATGAATCAGTTTCGCAAGGCCTTCAGGCTGGATGGCACCCCCATACGTCTGGAGTTCAAGACCAGCAGCAACCCCTATGCCGGGCGCAAGAACAAGCTGACCGAGCGCCAGATTCAGAAGCGCCAGAGATTGAAGAAATTTACCAGCAAGAGGCGCTGATCCCTATACCGGTATCTTTCGTGACTCCCCCTTGATCTCACGGACCAGACGGGGCATCAGATATCCTGGAACCCTCTCTCCCAGTTTTTCCATCAGCACCACTGCACGCTCCTCAGCGACCTCAAAGTGGTGACTTCCCTGGACACGGTCCAGCAGGTGTAGGTAGTAGGGGAGTACTCCAGTCTGGTGCAGTCCATGGCTGAGCCTCTCCAGTGTGGAGACACTGTCATTAACCCCTCTGAGCAGTACCGACTGATTCAGGAGTGTGATCCCCGAGTGGGCGATCGATTCAAGTGAGCGGACAACCCCCCGGTCCAGCTCATTGGGGTGGTTGCAGTGAATGACCATTACGATCCTGAGTGGGCTCTGTTGAAGGCGCTGGAGTAGTGTGGGGTCGATCCGCTGTGGTGTGATGATGGGCATCCTGGTATGGATACGCAGGGTTTTCAGGTGGGGAATGGTCTCCAGTGCGCTCAGCAGCTGGTCGAGTCTCCGGTTCCCAACCATCAGGGGATCCCCTCCACTCAGAATCACCTCATGGATCTCCGCATGGCCCTGGATCCACTCAATGGCAGCCTGCATCTTCTCTGATGGAAGTGACTGTTCTCGATAGGGATGGTGGCGGCGAAAGCAGTATCTGCAGTGAATTCCGCAGGCCGGGGTTGTGATCAGCAGAACCCTGCCGTGGTATTTTTTCAGAATACCGTTGCCGCATGCAGCAGCGCAGTCACCGACTGGATCCTGCAGGTAACCTGGAGAGACCTCATCCTCCTCCGGGAGGGGAAGAATCTGCCTGAGCAGCGGGTCATGCAGGTTTCCCGGTTTGATTCGCCGGAGAAAGCTCTCAGTTGCCCGGATGGGAAACTGTCTGTGGCCTCTTTCCATCCCCTGCAGCGCCTTCTCTGGAAGCTGCAGGAGCTCAATCAGCTGTTGCGGGGAGCGCAGCGACTGTGCAATCTCCTCCTGCCAGCCAAGGGTGGAATCAGAGTGCACAACAGCGGGGGAAGCGGGTATCATACGGGGCTATTTTCCATTAATTGCGGATTTGATGCTATGGCAACAGTAAGTACAAATGAGTTCAGGAATGGTCTCAAGGTGATGATCGACAGTGACCCCTGCACCATTGTTGAGAATGAGATTGTTAAGCCGGGGAAGGGGCAGGCCTTCAACCGGGTAAAGCTGAGAGCACTGTTGACCGGAAGGATTCTGGAACGCACCTTCAAATCCGGTGAGTCGATTGAGCGTGCCGATGTTCATGAAGAGGAGTATCAGTACTCCTATACCGATGGGGATCTCTACTATTTCATGCACCCCGACACCTTTGAGCAGATCGCGGCGGACAAGACTGCGATGGGGGAGACCGAGAAGTGGCTCAAGGGGCAGGAGATCTGCCTGGTGACACTGTGGAACGGGAATCCGATCTCGATCACCCCCCCCAATTTTGTTGAGCTTGAGATTACAGAGACTGACCCGGGATTGCGGGGCGATACCTCTGGCGGTGGCGGCAAGCCGGCCACCCTGGAGACAGGGGCGGTGGTGCGAGTTCCTCTCTTTGTCTCCGAAAATGAGCTGATCCGGGTAGATACCCGAACCGGTGAGTATGTCTCCCGGGTCAAGGAGTGACAGGAGTCTCTACGATGGATGTGTCACTGCTTCAGGAGCGCGCCACCTTTATACGTGCAATCCGCTCATTCTTTTCGCAGCGTCAGGTGCTGGAGGTCGATACCCCCATGCTCTCAACTGCTGCAACCACAGACCCAAGCATCGACTCGTTCGTGACGACCACCCAGGGGCGCAATGCGGAGGGGCCGGAGCGGCTCTACCTCCAGCCCTCTCCAGAGCTCTTTATGAAGAGGCTTCTGGTTGCAGGAAGTGGCCCCATCTTCCAGCTGGCCCCCTCATTTCGTGCCGGCGAGATTGGTCCAATTCACAATCCGGAGTTCTTGATGCTGGAGTGGTATCGCCCCGACTTTACCATGGAGCAGATGATGGATGAGGTTGAGGATCTGGTGACCAATTTTGTCGATCTGCCATCGATTGAGCGGATGACGGTTGCTGAGGCCTTTCAGCAGGTGGTTGGAATTGAGGATCTTCTCTCTACCACCACGGAACAGCTTGCAGAACGGGCTGCAATCATGGATCTTCCGTCAGCCAGTGAGCTGGATCTGGATTGGGATGGCTGGGTTGACTACTTTATGGTTGTGGCGATATTGCCAAGCTTCTCTCATGCAGCACTGTTTCTGACCCACTATCCCGCCTCTCAGGCGGCACTGGCGCGCCTCAGTCCGGAGGATCCAAGGGTTGCAGAGCGCTTTGAGTTGATTCTCAATGGGATTGAGATCGCAAACGGATTCCGGGAGCTGACCGATGCAGTGGAGCAGCGTAGTCGCTTTGAGCATGAGCAGAGTGAGCGAGTCGAAGCGGGGCTGGATGAGGTCCCTGTTGATGAACGCTTTCTTGCAGCACTGGAGCAGGGGATGCCGGAGTCTTCCGGGGTGGCACTGGGTGTTGACCGGATGATGATGCTCTCCATGGGCAAGGAGAGTCTCTCCGAGGTGATCCCCTTCTCTATATCGACAGTCTAGCCCTGTTCCTGGGCAGGCTCATGGGGCGATAGTTTACCGATTGCCTCACCCATTGTTAGTGCGCTATCGGCCTCAAGGGAGTCGCTCAGTTCAACTGCATCTTTTCCAAACAGCAGGATAACGGTGGACCCCATATTGAATCGTCCCATCTCGTCCCCCCTCTTCAGGGCAATGGGCTCCTCACCGTTACCATATCTCCAGACCCTGATGCACTTTCCTCTTGGCGGGGTGATCTCTCCGGCCCAGACAGTCTCAATGCTCCCCACAAAGAGTGCACCAACCAGCACCATCGCCATTGGACCGGCGGCCGTATCAAACAGTGCAACAACTCGCTCATTTCTTGCAAAGAGGCCCGGTACCGTACGGGTTGAGGGGTTGTTGACGGGATACAGTCTTCCGGGAATGTAGACCATCTCTCGCAGGGTTCCATCGAGTGGCATATGGATCCGGTGGTAATCCCTGGGGGAGAGGTAGATGGTTGCAAACTGTCCGTCCTTGAAAGGGGCTGCCCGTTCCGGAACTGCACCCAGCAGTGCGGTCAGCCCGAACTGATGTCCCTTGGCCTGAAAAATTGCATCACACTCGATACCCCCCTGTTGGCTGATGGTGCCATCCACCGGGCTGATCAGGGTTTGGCTATTTCCAGAAACAGGTCGAGAAGTGCTGTTTAACGCTCTGGTAAAAAAGGAGTTAAAGCTCTTGTAGCTCTCCAGATTCTGCTCTGCTGCAATGGAGAGATCGATCCTGTAGAGGCGGCAGGCTGCACGGATCAGCAGAGAGGAGAGCACCCTGTTTTCAGAGCGGGTGATCGCATGGACAAGGCGTGAGAGTGCATGGTGGGGGAGAAAGATCAGTGGCAGCAGAAATAGCCTGTCCGTCAATTTTTGTAGAAGATGGTTCATGGTTGTGTCCGGGTGACGTCAATCTGTATGGTTAGTATCTCACCAGCCATCAACCTGTCGCCACTGTTGATCTGATTCTGCCTCATCAACTCCTCGGTGGAGAGATGAAACTGTTGTGCAATTTCGCTAAGGGTATCATTGGCCTGCACCCTGTAGGAGATGGACTTTGTTGCCATTTTTCCAAGAAAATCGGGGCGTGACCTGGGACTACTATCCGGGAGCCAGAGCACCAGCCGCCTCCCGGTGGTGAGCAGGTCACCGGGTGCCATTCCATTCCAGCGGGCGATCTCCCTGCTGCTGACACCGTACTGTTGTGCAAGATCCCACAGGGTCTCTCCCTGACGGACAGTGTGTTCAACCCTCTTTCCGGGGCGACGTCTGTTCTGCAGCTGTTTCAGGCGGGAGTCACTGTTCAGGGTGTATTGCTCCAGCGGCTGCAGGGGAACCGGGATAACCAGGATCTCTCCTGAGCGTATCTGGTGCCCCTTGAGACGGTTCTGGTTCCGTATCTCGGTAACGGTTGTGTGGTATTGGAGTGCAATCTCGCTGAGTGATTCACCCGGGCTAACTCGGTGTCGTTTCCAGCCGGTCAGCCCCTCAGAGGAGATCTCCTCCAGCCTCTTTTTGAAGCGCACCGCATGGCTGGATGGGAGCAGTAGCTGGTGTGGGCCATCGGGTGGGGTTGCCCACTGATTGAGCCCCGCATTCAGCCGGTAGAGATCCTCCAGCGGGAGCTCTGCAAACTCTGCAGCCAGCGAAAGGTCGATCTGTCGTCCTGTATCCA
>CAZYJG010000047.1:8986-11344 GCA_964647745.1 uncultured Piscirickettsiaceae bacterium | reverse complement strand
CACATTGTACAGCGCTCTCCGGCTCACTGCCCTCAATAAAGGGGATCTCCCGTGCGCCATCACAATCGGCTGGCACCCTGAGCCCTGCGGGGCCGATCCACTGTCTGCCTACCCCCTCCGGATAGAGAATCTGCAACGGCTGATTGGGAAGTGCGCCCATCAATCTCCCCCAGACACGCAGGGCACCACTGGATCCGGTCAGCCCTGCCGGCCGGTTGTCATCCCGTCCCATCCAGACCACGGCCAGACGATCCCCGGTAAAACCGGCAAACCAGCTGTCTCTGAGATCATCGGTGGTTCCGGTCTTTCCTGCCGCCCCAACCCCAGGCGGGAGCATACGCCGCAGATGACGGGCGGTTCCGGAACGGACCACCTCCTGCATCCCCCACTGCAGCAGTGCAATCGCCTTGGGGGAGACCACCTCATCAACATGGAGGGGGTAGCGGTTCAGCGGCAGACCCTCACGATCCACCACAGCTCGGATTGAACGCAACGGGGATCGGACACCGCCGCCCGCAAGGGGCTGATAGAGTGCTGCAACCTCCAGCGGGGAGAGATCGATGGCGCCCAGAAAGATGGATGGATAGCGAGGGATCTCACGCTCAACACCCAGCCGCTTGAGTGTGCGCGCCACCCGACCAATACCCAGCTCGGCTCCGAGACGGGCTGTGGAGAGGTTGTAGGAGTGGCTCAGTGCCTGGTGGAGCGGAACCATCCCGTGGGACTTCCGATCATAGTTCATCGGTCGCCAGCGATGCTCCCCCTTGCCAATCTCAAAGGGGGCGTCACTCAAGCGGGTGGTCAGATTATAGTGCTCCGGCTGCTCCAGCGCAGTCAGGAAGAGCGCCGGCTTTACCAGTGACCCTATCGGACGAACCGCATTGAGGGCACGGTTGAACCCCGTGGAGCGGGGATCCCGGCCACCAACCACCGCCTCCACCTCACCACTATCCGGATGGACCACGACAACAGCCCCCTGCAGATCCCCCTTTCCACCCCGCTTGAGCTCACCAATCCTCTGGGCAAGGGCCTCCTCTGCGGCACGCTGCACCTGGGGATCGAGGGTGGTAAAGATCTGCAGCCCCTCTGACGTCAGATCATCCTTCTCATAGTCACGCAGGATCTGGCGCCTCACCAGATCGAGAAAGGCCGGTGTGCGTGAGCGTCCGGATGGCGCCCGCTCCAGTACCCCCAGTGGTGTGCGCTTGGCCTCTTGCGCCTCGGCCTCCGAGACCTCCCCCTGTCGAACCAGCAGGTCGAGGATCATGTCCCTCCGCTCCTTTGCCCGCTGCGGGTGCCTTCTCGGATTGAACCAGGAGGGCCCCTTCAACATACCCACCAGCAGGGCCGACTTGGCCAGTGTCAGCTGCTCTGCACTGTGGCCAAAGAAGAATTGGCTGGCCATCCCCACCCCATGAATGGCTCGGCGCTGATCCTGCCCAAAGTAGACCTCATTGAGGTAGGCCTCCAGAATCTCCCCCTTCTGGTAGTGGAGCTCCAGAATCATGGTAATCAGCACCTCACGAAACTTCCTCCAGAGGGTGCGCTCCCGTGTCAGAAAGAGGTTCTTTGCCAGCTGCTGGGTGAGGGTACTCCCCCCCTGCACTGCGCGTCCTGCACGGAGGTTGGCAACGATCGCCCTGGCAATCCCGGAGGGGCTGACCCCAAGGTGGTCATAGAAGGAGCGGTCCTCAACAGTGATCAGGGTGCGGATCAGCTCATCCGGGAGATCCTCGCTCCGCACCAGGATGCGATCCTCGCCATGGGAGGGGTAGAAACTCCCAATGGGCAGTGGGTCAAGGCGCACGATTCCGGCACCCCCTCCACGATCAAGATCCTCTATTGAGGCGATCCGCCCCCCCTGAAAGATGAGACGCACCCTTCTCCCCTGCTCGACCCCATCCCAGAACCGAAAGGTACGGCTGTTGAGCTCAATCCGGTTGCGCCGTTGATGGTAACTCCCCTCCTCTGCAGTGGTGGCGCGGGAGATATACCGCAACTGCTGCAGGGATTTGACCAGCTGATCCGCAGTGATGGATCTGCCCGCATAGAGCTCCAGTGGAGAGGCATAGACACGTGCCGGCAACTCCCAGCGCTTGCCCTCGAACTGGTCACGAACCGTAACATCGAGCCACAGAAGGTAGAGCAGGAGGAGTGGCAGCAGGGTGATCAGCGACAGGCGCACTGTCCGTCGCAACAGAGAAGGGGGACTGGGGTGCTGCTTCTGGCGTCGCCCGGATCTGCCTCCACCAGGGTGGGGTTTACGGCGAACCGCAGGGGGCCTCTTGCCGGACCTCACTTCAGCTTGCGGACATTGGATCTGACCCCATCAGCCTTGAAGTCCCGATCAATTCGCTG
>CAZYJG010000047.1:0-8886 GCA_964647745.1 uncultured Piscirickettsiaceae bacterium | reverse complement strand
GCTTGCGGACATTGGATCTGACCCCATCAGCCTTGAAGTCCCGATCAATTCGCTGCTTCAGCTCGGTTGCAGCTTTTTTCGAGTCCAGTGTTTCGGTCGTAACGAGCCGCAACCACCGCTTCCCCTTCAGTGTCACGGCACGCAGTTGAGCCTGATACCCCTTCGATTCCATCTTCTTCAGGAAACGCTCGGCAATCTTCCTGTTCTTTTCACTATAGCTCGCGACCTGCACCTCATACCTGCTGGCACTTTTTATTGCCGCTTTCGGTTTTGTGGCAGGTGCAGGGGCGATACTCTTGGAGGGGTTGGTGGCTGGCGCTCTTTTTGCAGGAGTCTGCGGCTTGGGCTGTTTTACCGGTTTCTCTGCTTTCGGAGGTGGCGAAACAGCCACCGGTTCCCGGATGGGGGAGAAATCCTTCTCATTAATCTCAATTGTGGTTAACGGGAGGTCATCTGGCCATGCCGGGACATTGCTCTCCAGCAGCTTCACCTCCTGGCGTGGATCATCCATCAGGAACGGGACCAGAATCACCGCCAGTGAAACCAGCACAACACCGCCAATAATGCGCTGTTTCAGCTCAACTTGTTGAAGCACAATCGACTCCTCTCTTCTGGGATATGGCCAGGGGCCTCTCAAATCGTATGGGCACTGTTATGCGATGCCCTGAACCTGTCAGACTCCTGGGAGCCTGTCCGAGTAAACCATGACCCATTCTATTGGTCACCGAGAACCGCCGCAACTGTATAAAACGACCCAAAGAGCAGAATCCTGTCCTGCTCCCGTGCAATCCCCCTTGCGGCCTCATAGGCGAGTGAAACCGTATCATATGCGTGGATCTCTCGATCCGTGACCGTGGAGCCAATCAACTTCTCAAGCTCTGTTGAGGAGAGCCCCCTGGAAACATCCAGCCCGGCGGCAATCCAGAGATCAATCTCCGGGGCCAACCGCTCAACCACTGCCTCAACCTCCTTGTCCCTCAGCATACCAACCACCGCGATTGTCCTGCCTTTAACTGCAGTTGATGAGAGGTTCTCCGCAAGGGTCCCTGCTGCCTGCCGGTTGTGGGAGACATCGACAATGACCTCCGGGGCATGGCCGATGGTCTGAAAGCGGCCCAACAGCGCTGCCCTGCTGATTCCGCTTCGAATTGCATCCTCCCCCACCGACTCCAGCCACCCCAAGCGGCGGATCACCTCAAGTGCTGCAGCACTGTTCTGGATCTGGATCTCGCCATGCAGTGCCGGGTTGGGGAGATGGAAAAGCTCTTCCCCTCCGGACCCTCTCCAGGACCATCCCCCCTCCTCGACCACAAAACAGAAATCCCTGCCGATCTGAGAGAGCGGACTCCCCAACTCTCTCGCATGCTCCACCAGCGAACGGGGTGGATTGTACTCCCCGACCACAGCGGGACGGCCGGAGCGGAATATCCCCGACTTCTCCCTGCCAATCTCCTCACGACTCTCTCCCAGCCACGCCTGATGATCCAGATCGACCGTTGTAACCAGTGCCACATCGGCATCGACAATATTGACCGCATCCAGACGCCCCCCCAGCCCAACCTCAAGCAGCAGCAGATCGAGTGGCTCTCCCCTGAAAATCTCCAGTGCCGCCACTGTCCCAAACTCAAAGTAGGTGAGTGAGTCCTCCCCACGTGCCTGGTCAACCTGCTCAAAGGCACCGCACAACCGCTCATCACTGACGGGCTCGCCATTGATACGGATCCGTTCGTTGTATCGCAACAGATGGGGGGAGGTGTAGGTGCCGACACGCATCCCCGCTGCAAGGGCAATGGACTCAAGAATTGCAATGGATGAGCCCTTACCATTGGTTCCTGCAACGGTGACAACCGCTGCCTCGGGATGGAGCAGATCCAGCCGCTCGGCAACCCTGCGAATACGATCCAGCCCCAGCTCGATCTCCTCCGGGTGCAGTCTCTCCTGCCAGGAGAGCCACTCGTCCAGTCGTCTCAAGGTGGTGACAGAAGGGTCAGGCAGCTTCTGTATTCTGGGTGTGCTGATCCATCATCATGGAGAGCAGGGAGGAGAGTGTCTTGCCCATCTCACGGCGATCCACAATCATGTCAATGGCACCGTGCTCGAGCAGGAATTCACTGCGCTGGAACCCTTCGGGCAGCTTCTCCCGAACAGTCTGCTCAATCACACGTGGCCCAGCAAAGCCGATCAGCGCGTTGGGCTCGGCAATATTGAGGTCTCCCAGCATCGCAAAGCTTGCAGATACCCCACCCATGGTTGGATCGGTCATGACAGAGACAAAGGGAAGACCACGATCCGCCAGACGGGTCAGTGCAGCACTGGTCTTCGCCATCTGCATCAGGGAGAAGAGTGCCTCCTGCATCCGGGCACCACCACTGGCGCTAAAGCAGACCAGCGGAATGTTCTGCTCCAGACTGACACTCACGGCACGTACGAAACGCTCACCCACTACAGAGCCCATCGATCCACCCATGAACTTGAACTCAAAGGAGGCGGCAACCAGAGGAACCCCCTCCACCTGCCCCTGCATGACAATCAGTGCATCCTTCTCGCCAGTGCTCTTCTGTGCCTGGGCGATACGATCCTTGTACTTCTTCAGATCCTTGAAGTTGAGCTGATCGACCGGGGAGAGGTCTGCTGCAATCTCCTGTGTGGTTCCGGCATCAAAGAAGAGCTCCAGCCGGCGCCGGGCACCAATACGCATGTGGTGCGAACACTTTGGACAGACATCCTGGTTGCGCTCCAGCTCTGCACGGTAGAGTACCGCCTCACAGGCTGGACATTTCGTCCAGACCCCCTCGGGAACCGCCTTCTTGCTCCCCTCGGTTCTGATCTTTGGAAGAATTTTTTCAAACCAGGTCATACCTGTTTCCCCTTTGCTCAACTACTAATCCAGTGTATCCAGTGCCTTGCGCATGTCAGAAAGGATACCACCAATCGCCTGCGGAATCTGGTCCGGCGTGTCACGCATCGATTCCATCTTCAATACCAGCACACTCCCGACCACAACCGCATCGGCAAAGCGTCCGATCGCCGCTGCGGATTCTGCATCCCGTATTCCGAAGCCAACCCCAACCGGCAGATCGGTCTGGCGACGAATGGCCTCGACCTTGGACTCAACCTCAGCCACATCCGGTGCCTGTGACCCCGTCACCCCCTTGACCGAGACATAGTAGATGAACCCCCGGGCTGCACGGGTAATCAACCCGATCCTCTTCTCGGTACTGGTTGGTGCCAGCAGATAGATCGGATCCAGACTGTGATTCTCACAGATCTGCTCGAACTCTGCCCCCTCCTCCGGTGGCATATCGACCGTAAGCACCCCATCCACACCGGCCGCCTCGGCTGCAGTTGCAAACTGCTCTGCCCCCATGTTCTCAATCGGATTCAGGTATCCCATCAGAACCACAGGTGTCACCTGGTCACTCTTCCGGAACTCGGCCACCATCTCCAGTACATGGTGGATACTGGTATTCTCCTCCAGCGCACGCTCGCTGGAGCGCTGAATGGTCGGACCATCTGCCATTGGATCCGAGAACGGGACCCCCAGCTCGATGATATCTGCACCGGCCTCCGCCATTGCATGCATCAGTGGCACTGTTACCGAACGATCGGGGTCACCGGCAGTCACAAACGGAATCAGTGCGGTACGCCCCTCCTCCCTGCAGTGGGCAAAACAGGCGGTGATTCTGCTCATACTTCCACTCCTTCAATGTCTGCAACCGTATGGATATCCTTGTCCCCACGTCCGGAGAGGTTAACAACAATGATCTGATCCCTCTCCATGGTTGGTGCCAGCTTGGTTACATAGGCAAGCGCATGGCTCGACTCCAGTGCCGGCAGAATCCCCTCTATCCGGGTCAGATCATGAAACCCCTGCAGCGCCTCCTGGTCATCAATGGCCACATACTCCGCACGCCCCTGGTCCTTGAGCCAGGCGTGCTCCGGACCTACCCCTGGGTAATCCAGCCCCGCCGAGATGGAGTGGGTCTCGATAATCTGCCCATTCTCATCCTCAATGATGTAGGTACGGTTGCCATGCAGTACTCCCGGTTTTCCTGCACAAAGTGTTGCCGCATGCTTATCAGTATCCAGCCCCAGGCCGGCCGCCTCAACCCCGTATATCTTCACCTGCTCATCTGCCAGGAATGGATGGAAGAGACCAATCGCATTGGATCCGCCACCGACACAGGCCACCAGGGCATCCGGGAGTGTTCCCGCCTGCTGCTGAATCTGCTCTCGCGCCTCACGACCAATAATGGCCTGGAAGTCACGTACCAGTGCGGGATAGGGGTGGGGTCCTGCCACGGTACCGATGATGTAGAAGGTGTCATCCACATTGGTCACCCAGTCGCGCATTGCCTCATTCAGCGCATCCTTGAGTGTCCTTGATCCGGAGCTGACCGGAACCACCCTGGCACCCAGCAGCTTCATGCGGTAGACATTGAGCTTCTGACGCTCCACATCCACCTCCCCCATATAGACCACACACTCCAGACCCAGGCGGGCGGCCACGGTTGCAGTGGCAACCCCATGCTGGCCGGCACCGGTCTCGGCGATAATCCGGGTCTTTCCCATCCGCTTGGCCAACAGTGCCTGACCAATGGTGTTGTTTACCTTGTGGGCACCCGTATGGTTGAGATCCTCACGCTTGAGCCAGATCTGTGCCCCACCCAGCTGCTCGCTCCAGCGCTCGGCATGGTAGAGGGGGCTGGGTCGCCCTACATAGTGCTGCAGATCCTCATCCAGCTCACGGATAAAGTCCTCATCCACCATGTAGCGGCTGTAGGCCTCTGTCAGCTCCTCCAGGGGAGCCATCAGGGTCTCGGAGGCAAAGATACCCCCATAGATGCCGAAATGTCCCTGTCGGTCCGGCTGCTCGGTCCATCGATTACTCACTGACTACTCCTGAATTCCTGCCTGTTTTGCATTCTTGATAAATTGGGCCACCCGCTGCGGGTCCTTGACCCCTTTTGATCGCTCCACACCACCACTCACATCCACTGCCCACGGCTGAACCTGACGAACGGCCGCCTCAACATTATCCGCATTGAGACCACCAGCAAGCACCACCGGCTTCTCCAGGGACGCCGGGATGCGACCCCAGTCAAAGGTCTCCCCGGTCCCCCCCGGCACACCCGGCCGGTAGGCATCCACCAGCAGTGCCCTGGCCGCTCCGTATCTTGCTGCCTCATGCTGCAGATCAACCCCCTCCCTCATCCGGATCGCCTTCATCCAGGGGCGGGAGAATGCGTCACAGTACTCGGGGCTCTCATCCCCATGGAACTGCAGCAGATCCAGCGGGACCGCTTCCAGCACGCCATGCACGAAATCGGGCCCTGCATCCACAAAGAGCCCAACCGTTGTAACAAAGGGCGGCAGAGAGGCAACAATCTCGCCTGCCTGCTCCACAGTGACAGCCCTGGGGCTTGGTTCATAAAAGACCAGACCAATGGCATCCGCACCACTTCTGGCGGCATGAAGCGCATCCTCAACCGAGGTGATTCCACAGATTTTTATACGGCTTCGCATTGGACAATTTTATCACACTGGGGGGATGCCAAACGTCTCCGGATACTCCACCCCAACCAGTGTCAGCCCATCCGGTGGGGCGGTAATCCCCCCCTGGGTCCGGTCACGCAACTCCAGCACCTCTTGGGCCCACTCTGGCCCCTGCAGACCACTGCCAATGGAGATCAAAACCCCGGCAATATTGCGCACCATATGGTGAAGAAAGGCATTGGCCGTCACCCCAAGCCAGACCTCCTCACCATGACGTGTCACCTCCAGCCGATGAACGGTACGCACGGGGCTGTGCGCCTGGCAGGCCACAGCACGATAGGAGCTGAAATCATGCTCCCCAACCAGGTAATCGGCACCCTGCTGCATCCTCTCCTCATCCAGTGGCCGATAGACCCAGGTGCGCTGACCCACGGAGAGCGCGCTCCGTACCGGCCGGTTGAAGATCACATAGCGATAGGATCTGGAGAGGGCCGAGAAGCGGGCATGAAACTCATCAGATACGGGCCTGACCCAGGTAACAGCAACATCTGAAGGCAAATTGGCATTGGCACCATAGACCCAGGAGCGCTCGGATCGGTCTGCAGTGCTCTCAAAATGGACCACCTGGGCCGATGCATGGACCCCGGTATCGGTACGTCCTGCGGTTGTGATCCGGACAAAGTGGTTGGCAACCCTGCTCAGTGCCTGCTCGACCTCCCCCTGTACCGTACGGATCTCCGGCTGCTGAATCTCCCAGCCGTGGAATGCGGTTCCGCAGTACTCAATACCGGCAGCATAGCGCATTACTCACCCTCTCTGACTGGAGGAGGCTGAATCTCCTTTTCAATCCGCTCCACACCCTTGCGAAAATCACTCCAGATTCCAGAGTCGCCGCCCCTTTCCGCCCCCTGAGCCGGGGCTGCAGCCAGCTCCAGCGGCATCGGTTCAGCCGACCGCCACCACCACACCAGCAGAAGTGCCGCAATGCCACCCAGCAGGAGAAAAAAGGGCCAGGCGGAGAAGATGGAATGGTCAGCGTGGGAGAAGAGTTGCTCCATCCACCCGGAGCAGGTGTCATGGCCCTGCTGCTGCTCTTGAGCCGGTCGACTGCCCTGTTCCAGCGCCCGGTTTCTCTCAACCACCAACCCGCGCAGATAGGCCGATGCAGACCCTGCCGGCATCGGGTCGAGAAACAGTGTCAATGTTCTTTCTCGCTCCACCCCAGCATCATCAGAGACGAGATCGAGCTCCAGTATGGGCTGCTCTACAGGGGTGTCGGAGAGCAGCAACAGGGCGCTGCGCTGAGCGATTCTCTCAACCTCAAACTGCTGCCCCGATTCCGCCTGCTGCCTGACCACAAACCTGGATGCGCCCCGCTCCTGCGGCAACAGAGCGACCTCTGCAACCAGTGGATCCCCCAGCGCGGAGTAGATTGCCACATCCCCTGCAGCCCATGGTGCCTCAACAGGGGAGAGCGTCAAAAACAGGATGGCAAGAGTGCAGGCCACAGACCTCACCGTAGCCTTGAGGTCGAATCCTGCCTTCAACGCACGCATAGGGTTACTCTACAGCTCGAGCGCAATCCCCATCAGGCGACGCAGCGGCTCAGCCGCCCCCCACAAGAGCTGGTCACCGACAGTAAAGGCGGAGATGTACTCCGGCCCCATGGTCAGCTTGCGCACACGCCCCACCGGCACACTCAGCGTACCGGTCACCCTGGCCGGGGTCAGCTCGGTCATGCTGAGGTCACGATCATTGGGGATCACCTTCACCCAGCCGTTGGCCTGGGCCATGATCGCCTCGATCTCGGAGACAGGGATGTCTCTCTTCATCTTGATGGTGAGCGCCTGGCTGTGGGAGCGCATCGCACCGATACGGACACAGAGCCCATCGATCGGTACCGGATTATCACTGCGGCCGAGAATCTTGTTGGTCTCCGCCTCGGCCTTCCACTCCTCACGGCTCTGGCCGCTCTCCAGCTGGGTATCGATCCAGGGGATCAGGCTGCCGGCCAGCGGTACCCCAAACTGATCGGTTGGATAACCATCACTGTTGATGTGGGCCGCGACCGTACGATCAATCTCCAGGATCGCACTGGCAGGATCATCCAGCAGATCGGATACACTGTCGCGGACACTGCCCATCTGTGAGATCAGCTCGCGCATGTTGCGGGCACCGGCACCGGAGGCCGCCTGATAGGTCATCGGGGTGATCCACTCCACCAGATCCTCCTGGAAGAGGCCACCAATCGCCATCAGCATCAGGCTGACGGTACAGTTGCCGCCGACAAAGGTATTTTTCCCATCACTCAGTGCGTTATCAATCACATTGCGGTTGACCGGATCCAGCACCAGTGTCGCCTCATCGTTCATACGCAGCGAGGAGGCGGCATCAATCCAGTAGCCGCTCCAGCCCGCTGCCCGCAGTGGGCCAATCACCGACTTGGTGTAACTGCCCCCCTGACAGGTGACGATTGCATCCATCTCCGCCAGTTCAGAGATATTGTTGGCATCCTTCAGCGCAGGGACCGCCTTGCCCACATCGGGGCCAGGCAACCCCAGCTGGGAGGTGGTAAAGAAGACCGGATCGATCTTCTCGAAATCATTCTCTGCACGCATCCGGTCCATCAACACTGAACCGACCATGCCACGCCAACCCACAAAACCTACTTTCTTCATCTTAATCAAACTCTTAACAGAATATTAAACCCACACACAAGCGGACCAACCGTCACCACCTCTGCAGCACTTAATTGATGATGGTGAAAGATGGCTATGATAATGCTTTCAGCAACATAGCACTACGAGAAAATGGAAGATCTGCTCAGCAACAGTGCTGGTCCCACACCTGCTTCTCAATGGGGTTGTTGTGTATTACCCAAATCCGCACATAGAGGTCACGGCGATAGCACAAGCTCTTGATCCGTACAGCAATCCTTGTTCCTTTGGGTGTATCAATAAGTACACCGCGCAGTCTCAAGGTTGCTCTACGAATCAATATCATGCGCTCTCATCCGCGATTCTATATGCGGATCCGGGTATTATTCAGCCCATGGATAGCACCACCCCAACAGACCCGCTGGAGAGACTTCCCTCCATCCTGAAAAGGGATCTGGACCGCCACCTCTGCACCTGCAATGAGGTGGTAAAGATGGATGTAATCAATGCCATTGCCGGTGGTGCGACCACTGTGGAGGCGGTCAGGAGACAGACCCATGCCACCGATGGTAATGGCTGCTGCAGGCAGCAGGTTGAGCGTCTGATTGAGTGTCTCTGCGTCCCTGGAGCAGAAGAGAGTTAGAGTGCCCTCTACCCATTCAGTGCTGAGGCTCTCTGTCAGCCACGCAGTGCCGCAACCACCGCATCTCCCATCGCAGAGCAGCTCACCTCC
>CAZYJG010000046.1:0-11372 GCA_964647745.1 uncultured Piscirickettsiaceae bacterium | reverse complement strand
GGAGCTACCCAAATTGCCCAATACATCGTTACAACCATTTGATATAGAGTGGCTACAAGGTGAATTGCGCTTGCGCAAGAGAGGGTGCCCTGGGGTATACCTGCATGGTTGTACCTTGTCTTGGGCAATTTGGGTGAGCTCTGTATCCGCAATTATCATGTTATTGGAGTACTAGCATGCGGATTGAGTTGGCCAGCCCCCGGGGATTCTGTGCCGGTGTGGAGCGCGCCATTGCGATTGTGGAGAGGGTGCTGGAGCTTTTTGGCGCCCCCATCTACGTGCGTCACGAGGTGGTTCACAACCGTTATGTTGTTGACCAGCTGCGCGCTCGTGGTGCCATTTTTGTGCAGGACCTGGATGAGGTCCCGCAGGGTGCGCGGGTCATCTTCAGTGCCCACGGCGTCTCCTCTGCGGTGGAGAAGGAGGCAGCAGAGCGGGGGCTTCAGGTATTTGACGCAACCTGTCCTCTGGTAACAAAGGTCCATCTCCAGGTTGCGCGGCACGCCCGGGAGGGGCGTGATGTGGTACTGATTGGCCATGCAGGCCATCCGGAGGTTGAGGGGACACTGGGGCGTTATCCGCAGAGCCCCGGGGGGGCTATCCATCTGGTGGAGAGTGCAGAGTCGGCAGCACAGCTGGAGGTTGCCCATCCGGAGTCTCTCGCCTATGCAACCCAGACCACACTGTCGGTGGATGATGCCTCTGTTGTGGTAGAGGCACTGAGAGAGCGCTTCTCCTCGCTTCAGGGGCCTAAACGGGATGATATCTGCTATGCAACACAGAATCGGCAGAATGCGATCAAGCAGCTTGCCTCTCAGTGTGACGTGGTGCTGGTTGTGGGGTCGGCCAACAGCTCGAACTCCAACCGCCTGCGGGAGATTGCGGAATCCTCCGGGGCAAGGGCCTACCTGATTGACCAGGCGGATGAGATCCAGGCAGCGTGGTTTGATGATGATACAGGGTGTGTCGGGGTCTCTGCAGGGGCATCGGCACCAGAGATCCTGGTGCAGGGGGTGATCGAGCGGCTGAAGCAGTTGGGGGCAGAGTGGGGCGGTGAATCGGCCATCGAGCGCGAAGAGGTCTTCTTCCCGCTGCCGGTTGAGTTGCGATAGGTTACCAGCACTCGGAGAGGGTGCCGGAGCCGGTGATTCCACGCTCCCCCTTTTCGTTCAGGGTATACCCCCCGCAGAGGGTGTCGGCAGAGTGGATACCGGACGGGGTGGCCTCCAGCTGATAGCCACTACCGCTGACCGTAATCGAAAGCAGATAGTGACCTTCGGGCGAGCGCTCCCTGTAGAGTGCAGTCGATGCCCCGCTATAGCTCCCGTTCTCCAGGAAATGGCGCTCAACCCGCTGGGAGAAGGTGGTCAGTGCGGTGGTGCCATCACTGCGTCGTCCCTGCAGCAGCTGCCCCTCATAGGAGGGGATGGCGATCACAGCCACTATTGCAATAACGGCCAGTGAGATCAGCAGCTCCAGCAGGGTAAATCCCTCGGAAATCGGCCTACCCACAGCTGCTGATATTGTTTCCACTGCTATCCTCCGGGATACTGTCTCCATCACTGTCCTCGCCAATGCGGATGCGTCCCGTGCTGTTGATATAGATCACCTCTGCCCCCTCCAGCCGGTTGTCACTGCATAGAACCAGGCGGCTGAAGCTGGTGGAGTCCCCGGTAGGCTTGTAGGTGACACGGTTCCTGAAGTTTCCCGCCCCACGCATGGTGATGCCGGTCGGCAGTGGTTCACCAAGCCGAAGAACACGGTCTCCAGTGTCAACCCTTCCATCGCCATCCAGATTCTCAAACAGGATCCAGCCGGACTCCCACGCCGCTGAGTTGTTGCACTGGAGGGTGTTGTCGCTCTTGCAGAGGGTGACCTTGCGGTTTCTCTGGATCGCCTCGGTGCGGGCCAGCTGCAGCTCCTGGCTGACCCTTGCGGCAATTGCATGGAGTCTGTTGTCCCGGAGTATGGTAGAGAGATCGGGGGTGAGTTGCGCAGCAAGGATTGCGAGCAGTGCCAGAGTGATCAACAGCTCCGGCAGGGTAAAGCCGCGCATCAGGGCTTCCCTATACCATTCCACGCTCAGCCAGTGAGGTGGCAAGCTCCCCATCCCCAACGATAATGTGGTCCAGCACCCGGATATCGACCTGCTCCAGCGCCCTGCGCAGCTGCCGGGTGATGGCGTGGTCGGCACGACTCGGCTCCGCCACCCCGGACGGGTGGTTATGGGCAAGGATGATGGCGGCGGCATTGTGGTGCAATGCCCGGCGGATCACCTCACGGGGGTGGACAGAGGCACCGTCTATGGTTCCGGTAAAGAGGATCTCGAAGGCGATGATGCGGTGGCGGTTGTCGAGAAAGAGTGCACCGAACGCCTCATGGGGAAAACCGCGCAGGCGGGTGGTGAGATAGCTCCTGGTCAGCCCCGGATCGGTGACTGCATCACCCCGCTGCAGCTCGGCCCTGAGGTGTCGGGAGGAGATCTCCAGTGCAGCCTGGAGCTGGACAAACTTCGCATCCCCCAGCCCCCGTGCAGCACAGAACTGCTCCCGGCTCGCCTCCAGCAGCGGACGCAGCCCCCCAAACTCCTGCAGCAGATCACGCGCCAGATCGACCGCTGACTTGCCCCTGACCCCGGTACGCAGAAAGATGGCCAGCAGCTCGGCATCAGAGAGGCTCTCTGCCCCCCGCTCCAGCAGCCTCTCTCGTGGGCGTTCACCCTCGGGCCAGTCTCTGATGGCCATGGATTCTCCTCTCTGTTGTAGTTTGCCTGAAATAAAAAGTTCAAAAGTATTGGCAGTCCTGAGATGCGGTCGTCTGTGGACAAGGATGCCCACGGTCGAGTGACACATGGATGTGCCTGAACGTGCCGCAGACAGGAGCTGCCAATACATTTGGAATGTTTAATTAGTAAATCAGAGGATTGCCTGCAGAGGGTGCTGTTGGGTTACAAAATGTTACCGGGCGAGGTATTTGTAAAACTCGTCATTCCCCGGCTTGACCGGGGAATCCAGTGCGGCCATAGCTTTGCAGGCTATTGATTACCAGATTCCCGCCCCCCGCCTTCGCGAGGACAGGCATGCGGGAATGACGCTCCAGGGAGTTTTGCCAATACTGTTGAAAACAGGGAGTGCTGTATACTTCCCCTCCATGAGTGAGAGCACAACACTGCAGAACCGCAGGATCCTGTTGGGGGTCACGGGGGGGATCGCCGCCTACAAGAGTGCGGAGCTGCTGCGCCTGCTGATCAAGGCGGGGGCCGAGGTGCGTGTGGTGATGACCGATGCGGCACAGCAGTTTGTCGCCCCACTCACCTTTCAGGCCCTCTCCGGCAACCCGGTCCATACCACCCTGCTTGATCCCGAGGCAGAGGCGGGGATGGGCCATATCGAGCTCTCCCGCTGGGCCGATCTGCTGCTGGTGGCTCCCGCAACGGCCGACTTTCTGGCGCGCCATGCGGTGGGGCGTGCCGATGATCTGCTGACGGCAATCTGTCGGGCAACAACCGCTCCCCAGCTGCTCGCCCCGGCAATGAACCGGCAGATGTGGGCCGACCCCGCAACCCGGAACAATGTGGCGCAACTCAAGGCAGGAGGGGTGGCGATGGTCGGTCCTGCGATCGGGGAGCAGGCCTGTGGTGATGTGGGGCCGGGCCGCATGGCTGGGCCTGCAGAGATCCTGGAGGCGGCTGCTGCACAGTTTGAGTCCGGGTTACTGCAGGGTGAACGGGTGCTGGTAACGGCCGGACCCACCCGGGAGCCGATCGATCCGGTCCGTTTTATCACCAACCGCAGCTCCGGGAAGATGGGGTTTGCCATCGCCCGGGCGGCGATGGAGGCGGGTGCGGCGGTCACCCTGGTTACCGGACCGGTTGCACTGGAGACCCCGCGCAGCGTACGCCGGATTGATGTGGAGCGGGCGGAGGAGATGGCAGCAGTTGTGGAGCAGGAGGCGGCCACTGCAACACTCTTTATTGCAACGGCAGCCGTTGCCGACTATCGCCCTGCAGAGGTTGCGGAACAGAAGATCAAGAAGGGTGGTTCAGCAGGGGAGGAGATGACCCTCAGGATGGTGAGAAACCGTGATATTCTCGCCGGGGTCGCGGATCGTGAGGACCCACCCTTTACCGTGGGATTTGCCGCAGAGACGGAGCAGCTTGAGCACCATGCACGACAGAAGCTGGAGGCAAAGGGGGTGGATATGATCGCTGCCAACCGTGTTGGGGAGCCCGGAACTGGGTTTGATGCCGATGAGAATGCCCTTGCCCTCTTTTGGGAGGGGGGGGAGAAGATATTGCCGCAAGCTACCAAGCAGCAGCTGGCGAGACAACTGATTACAATAATTGCAGAGAGGATGGATGAAAAAGGTTGAGCTGAAGATTCTGGACGCGCGTATCGGAACCGAGTATCCGCTACCGCACTATGCAACCGAGGGCTCAGCGGGGATGGATCTGCGGGCCTGTATCGACGGGCCGCTGGAGCTGGCCCCCGGGCAGACTGAATTGATCCCGACCGGGATTGCAATCCATATGCAGGATGCAAAGATGGCGGCCACCCTGCTTCCCCGCTCCGGGCTGGGACACAAGCACGGGGTGGTGCTGGGAAATCTGGTGGGGCTGATCGACTCCGACTATCAGGGACAGGTTTTTGTCTCCTGCTGGAATCGCGGCAACAGCGCCTTTACCGTGGAACCGGGGGAGCGGATTGCACAGATGGTCTTTGTTCCGGTGATTCAGGCCGAGTTTGAGGTGGTGGAGGCGTTCGGTGTCTCGGAGCGCGGTGCCGGCGGCTTTGGCCATACCGGAAGAGGATAGCGGATGAGCAACATACCGGAATCAATCTTCCGTGCCTATGACATCCGCGGCATTGTCGGTGAGAGCCTGACCGAGGCGGTGGTGGAGCAGATCGGCAGGGCCGTGGGCAGCGAGAGCCAGGCCCGGGGTGCCGGTAGTATCGTGGTGGGGCGCGATGGACGACTCTCCGGCCCGGCACTGCAGGGTGCATTGATGCGCGGCCTGCAACACTCCGGCATGGAGGTGATCGATATTGGCCAGGCCCCAACCCCGGCCATCTACTTTGCGGCCCTCCACCTGCAGGCCTCCTCCTGTGTCGCGGTGACCGGCAGCCACAACCCCCCCAACTACAACGGACTCAAGATCGTGGCCGCAGGAGAGACCCTCTCTGCCGGTGCCATTCAGGACATCCGGCGCCGCATCGTGGAGGGGGATCTGGTGACGGGTGAGGGGTCGATGCGCCGGCAGGAGATCAGGGGTGAGTACATTGAACGCATTGTTGCCGCTGTTGAGATCCAGCGCCCACTGAAAGTTATCGTCGATTGTGGAAATGGGGTGGCCGGTGGCTTTGCCCCGCAGCTGCTGCGCGCACTGGGGTGTGAGGTTGCAGAGCTCTATTGCGAGGTGGATGGAAACTTTCCCAACCACCACCCCGACCCCAGCAAGCCAGAGAATGTTGCAGAGCTGAGGCAGGAGGTGGTTGAGCGTGGAGCCGATCTGGGGCTCGCCTTTGACGGGGACGGGGATCGACTGGGGGTGATTGACTCCGCAGGCAACCTCATCTTCCCCGATCGGCAGATGATGCTCTATGCCCGCGATATCCTCTCCAGAAACCCGGGTGGAGAGATCATCTACGACGTCAAGTGTACCCGCAACCTGCCACAGATCATTCGTCAGGCCGGGGGGCAGGCAACCATGTGGAAGACGGGCCACTCCTTTATCAAGAAGAAGCTGAAGGAGAGTGGCGCCCTGCTGGCCGGGGAGATGAGTGGTCATATCTTCTTCAAGGAGCGCTGGTACGGTTTTGACGATGCGCTCTATACCGCCGCACGGCTGCTGGAGATCATCTCCGCAGAGCGGCGCCCAACGGCAGAGATCTTTGGCGAACTGCCCGATACGGTCAATACCCCGGAGCTCAATATCCAGTTTTCCGAGGGGGAGCACTACCGTTTCATGGAGCGGCTCAAGCAGCAGGCCGATTTCGCCGGTGCAGAGGTCAACACCATCGACGGGATGCGGGTGGACTATCCGCATGGCTGGGGGCTGGTCCGCCCCTCCAACACCACCCCGGTGCTGGTGCTGCGGTTTGAGGCGGAGAGTGAGGAGGCGCTGCAACAGGTACAGCAGGCTTTCCGTCAGCAGCTTCTGAACGTACAATCGGATCTTGAATTGCCGTTTTAATGCAGGATGTTGGCTTTGCGGCAGATCAGGCGCCTCTAAGTTGCTTGTATCTCTGTACTGACCCGCTCCAGCAGCGCATCTGACAACTCGCTTCGCTCAGACACTCAGATGCTCTACTCTGCTGGACCGGGCCATTACAGAGCGCAACTTCAAGTCGGCGCTTGATCCACCCCAAAGCCAACCTGAGACTACCGTACCGTTTGGAAACCGTATGCCACTAGATCAACAGACCAGCCGTGAGTTTGCCCGGGTTCTCTCCGAGGCCCTCCCCTATATTCAGCGCTTCCGTGGCAAGACGGTGGTGATCAAGTATGGTGGCAACGCCATGACCGAGGAGCACCTCAAGCGGGGCTTTGCGCGGGATGTTGTGCTGCTGAAGCTGGTGGGGATCAATCCGGTCATTGTCCATGGTGGCGGGCCCCAGATCGGTCGTCTGCTGGAGCAGATCGGCAAGGAGAGCCGGTTTATCGAGGGGATGCGGGTCACCGATCGCGAGACCATGGATGTGGTGGAGATGGTGCTGGGCGGCCTGGTCAACAAGGAGATCGTCAACCTGATTCACAGCCATGGAGGCAATGCGGTGGGGCTGACCGGCAAGGATGGGCAGCTGATCAAGGCGAGAAAGCTGGAGATGACCCGCGACAACCCGGAACTCACGGCCCCCGAGATCATCGATCTGGGTCACGTCGGTGAGGTGGCCGCAATCAATACCGCAGTGGTGGAGATGCTTGACAGTGATGAGTTTATCCCGGTCATCGCACCGATCGGGGTTGGGGAGGATGGGGCCTCCTACAACATCAATGCCGACCTGGTTGCCGGCAGGGTGGCCGAGGCGCTGAGAGCCGAGAAGCTGATTCTGCTCACCAACACCCCGGGGCTGCTGGATGGGGATGGGGAGCTGATGACCGGGCTCGACAGTGGTCAGGTGGCTGCCCTGATTGAGGATGGAACCATCCATGGCGGGATGCTGCCGAAGATCCGTACCGCACTGGAGGCGGTTGAGAACGGGGTGGCCAGCTCCCACATCATTGATGGCCGGCTGGAGCATGCGGTGATGCTGGAGATCTTCTCGGATCAGGGGATCGGTACACTGATTCAGTAACGCTGGTTATCTGCTCTCGACGGATACACTTTTTTCTCCTCAGAGGCCGCTTCATCGGCGCCGCTACCCCACTCATGAGAGCAGAATGATTGTAGATCAGCTTCTTCTATTCGTTATCTCCTTTGTGGCCAACCTCTTCTCCGCCTTTGCCGGTGGTGGGGCAGGGTTGATTCAGCTCCCGGCACTGATCTTCCTTGGGCTCCCCTTCTCCATCGCCCTCGCAACCCACAAGGTGGCCAGTGTTGCACTCGGTGTTGGCGCCACCCTGCGACACCTCAGGGAGGATGCGCTGGAGCGCCGTTTTGCCCTCTTTATTCTGGTAACGGGGGTGCCCGGTGTCGTGTTGGGAGCGAGCATCATCCTGACGGTGCCCGACCGGGCTGCCGAGATTGCACTGGGGCTGCTGACCATTGGGCTGGGGCTCTACTCCATCTTCAGGCATGACCTTGGATTGAGTCTGGAGGAGAGGAACCGTCACGGCAGCGGCCAGCTGCTGGGAGGGGTTGTGCTCTTCGGGATCGGAATCCTCAATGGCTCTCTCACCTCCGGAACCGGCCTCTTCGTCACCCTCTGGCTGGTGCGCTGGTTTGGTCTCGACTACAAGAGAGCGGTTGCCTATACGCTGATCCTGGTGGGGATGTTCTGGAACGGCTCGGGGGCGGTTACCCTCGGGATACTGGGGGAGATCGAGTGGGGGTGGCTGCCGGTACTGCTGGTGGGGTCACTGCTGGGTGGCTATGCGGGCGCCCATCTGGCCATACTCAAGGGGAACCGCTGGATCAAGCGGGTCTACGAGACAGTAACGATTCTGGTTGGAGTATCTTTGGTGAGTGGTGAGTGGTGAGTGGTGGTTACTCACCAACCACTACCCACCAACTCACCAACCAGCAAATCAGCGATTGCTCATCAGATCATGGATGATCGGGGCGAGGATGATCTCCATCGCAAACCCCATCTTGCCGCCAGGCACCACAATGGTGTTGCGGCGTGACATAAAGGAGCCGCCCAGCATATCCAGCAGATGGGAGAAGTTGATGTTGTACTTCTCCGGATTCTTGAAGCGGATCACGATAAAGCTCTCGTCCGGGGTCGGGATATCACGCGCAATGAAGGGGTTGGAGGTGTCCACCGTGGAGATCCGCTGGAAGTTGATATCGGTCTCGGAGAACTGCGGGGTGATGTAGTTTACATAGTCCGGCATGCGGCGCAGGATGGTGTCGACAATCACCTCCTCGGAGTAGCCACGCTCGGCGTTGTCACGGTGGATCTTCTGGATCCACTCCAGATTGACGATCGGTACCACACCCACACCGAGATCAACCTGACCAGCCACGTTGGCGTCCGGGGTATTGACCAGGCCGTGCAGCCCCTCATAGAAGAGCAGATCGGTGCCTGCACCCACCTTCTCCCATGGGGTGAACTGCCCGGGGGTCAGATCGGTGCCAAGACGGCCATTGTGCTCTGCCGCCTCCTCATCACTATGGAGATAGTAGCGGCGGTCACACTCACCGTTCTCACCATAGGCCTTGAAGTTCTCTGCCAGCAGGCCGAAGTGGTTGGCCTCAGGGCCAAAGTGGCTGAAGGAGTGGTTTCCCTTCGCCTCTTCTTCGGCTACCGCCTCTTTCATTGCAGCACGGTCATAGCGGTGGTAGCTGTCACCCTCGACCACCAGTGCGTTGAGACTCTCACGCTGGAAGATATGCTCGAAGGCACGCTTGACAGTGGTGGTTCCGGCACCGGAGGATCCGGTGATCGCAACAACGGGATGTTTTGCTGACATGTTTCTCTACTCCTGGATTCAATAGAGGAAGGGATGTCGCTGCACACCTCCCTGCGTACAAATAAGATCTGGCCAATTCTACCGGGAGTTCTCCCTTTCGTCTATGTGGGTAGGGTGAGGACTTGTTCTCCTCTCTGGGCGCCTTGAGATGGATGGCGGGATACCGTTTCTGGGGCGTCAGCGGCATGGATGCCGCTGTCGAGCCTACAGGGAGGTATTTGCGGCGGCTCCTGAAACGGTATGCCGCTATCCATCAATTGTTGGGTCTGATGGAGGCTGTGGTCACTGCAGTTGACGGGCAAGCAGGGTCACCGGGTGGATTACCTCAATTGGTGTACCTCTCTTCTCCATCCCCTCCGCCAGATGAAGAGCGCAGCCGTAGTTGGTGGTCACCAGCAGATCGGCCCCGGCCTCATGCAGTGCATCCAGCTTCGGCGCTCGCAGCCGGTCGGCGGTTTCCGGTTCGCGCAGACGGTGGCTCCCGGCCGCCCCGCAGCAGCTGCTGTCCGGCCCCAGTGGCAGAGGCTTGATCCCAGGGATCAGCTGCAGCAGTTTCTCTACGGCAGCGCTACCATTTAGCACATTGGTCAGGGAGCAGGGGTGGTGGAGCGAGATCCTCTCTCCGCTTGCCTCAAGTTCAAGCTGGCTGATCCTGGGGTTCTGGAGCAGAAAATCGCAGATCTCGATGCAGGGTGCCGGCAGATCCCCATGTTCGACCAGCTGTACGCCGCAGCCGGAGGAGGTGAAGAGGATGGCATCCAGCGGCTCACTGCCAAAGGCCCCACGGTTGACTGCAGCAAGTGCCTCCGCCTGTTGCGGATTGCCGTGGTGCTGCGATACAGCACCACAACACTGCTGTCGTTCTGGAACCACCACATCGTAACCGAGGCGGGTCAGCAGGGTGATTGCATCGTTGTGGGTCTGTCGGTCAAACGGGCCGGCGACGCAACCGAGAAAGAGCCCCACCCGCCCAACCGGTTCCCCAGTGGCGGGGTAGTGGTGCCCCATTCCCCCTGTTGCGCTCCCTGAGTGCAGTGGTCGAATGGCAGCCCTCCCGATGGCGGGGAGGGGGAGGCGGGCCCTTCCCCAGAGGGAGGCGGCCGTTGCCACCCCCTGCAACAGTTTCGGCCGCAGAACGGCCCGCTCCAGCAGCCGGGCAACCCCTTTTGGTGGGGCAAGTCTTGTGCGTGCCCGGTCCAGAATCGCCCCATAGGGGACCTCCGAGGGGCAGGCGCGCTCACAGGCACGGCAGAGCAGACAGTGGTTGAGGTGGGCCTCCAGCCGGCTGGAGGGGGTCATCTCCCCCCTCAGCAGTGCAGCGCTCATCATCACCCGCCCACGCGGGGACTCCCCCTCCTCACGGTGGAGGCGGTAGGTGGGGCAGTGGCTGCTGCAGAGGCCGCAGAGCACACAGCGGTCGGCAGCACGGATCAGGGATTGGAGCGTTCTCTCGGACATATTGCGGCTATTGTATACTGCAACCCATGAGAGACGAGAATTGCCGTAACCATGGATACTACAGACGCCACCTCTTTTTCTGTACCAGCCAGTCAGAGGATGGGAAACCCTGCTGCAACCAGCATGGTTCAAAAAAGATGCACAAATATGCAAAGCAGCGGCTCAAGGCGCTGGGGCTACACCAGCCAGGCGACTTTCGAGCCAACAAGGCGAGCTGCATGGGGCGCTGTGGAGAGGGGCCGGTGGTTGCAGTCTATCCCGACAATGTCTGGTACAGCTATGTCGATCGGGAGGATATTGACGAGATTATCGATCGCCATCTGCTTCAGGGGGAGATCGTTGAGCGCCTTCAGTTGTGAGGATTTTGGGCCTTGGTGGTCACTATACAGTACGGTGCGCTATTCAACATCCCTGTTTGCTCGGCTATAACCATCCCTGGCCACCAACCGAGGAACTTGGTCGCGCAACGTCCCTGAAAAGGGCATGAGTTGACTGCGATAACATAGGAACTATTTGCAAAACTCGTCATTCCCCGGCTTGACCGGGGAATCCAGTGCGGCCATAGCTTCGCAAGCTATTGATTACTAGATTCCCGCTTTCGCGGGAATGACGCTCCAAGGAGTTTTGCAGAGGGTCATAGGGAGTGAATTGTTAGTGCGTTGTAAAACTGAGAGAACCACAATCCCCGGCCCTGCCGGACAATTGGAGATCTGGCTGGAGTGCCCCAAAGAGCCACCTCGGGCGCTGCTGCTGATCGCTCATCCACACCCCCTCTATGGTGGCACCATGGAGAACAAGGTGGTCCACACCCTGGCACGGGCTGCCCTCAATGTGGGGGT
>CAZYJG010000045.1:0-11870 GCA_964647745.1 uncultured Piscirickettsiaceae bacterium | reverse complement strand
ACCAGAGCCCCGCAATCTGTGGCACCCCCAGAGAGGATGCACTGCAATGGCTGAGGGAAGAGGACAATAGCAACCGCGGGGGATATTGCGGAGGTGCGGGGTGGATTGATCACAACGGGGATGGGGAGATCCATGTGCTGCTGCGCTGCGCCATGGTTGAGGGGGCAGAGGCCACCCTCTATGCCGGCGCCGGAATCACAGGGAGATCTGTAGCCGAGGAGGAGGCCGAGGAGATCAACCTAAAAATCCAGGGGATGCTGAACGCACTGACCAGCTGAATAGGGCGACCCGTTCCTGTCAGTAGTTCCGAAAGTGTTGGCAGCTCCTGACTGCAACACGCTCGAGCACATCCATGTGTCGCTCGGCTGTAGCCTTCCATGGCTACAGACGGTTGCAGTTCAGGACTGCCAATACTTTCGAGACGATTAGACTGTCAGCCTGGAGAGAATCTCCTCCATCACACGGTTTACGGCACGATATTTTTCGGTTCCAACAGAGAGAATCTGCTCCTCACTACTGATGTATTTGGATGAAATCAGCTCATCACGGCCATTTGCAACCAGTGACTGTACCGAATCAGTCGTAACTTCCAGATGAAACTGCAGTGCAACCACACGCTCTTCAAATACAAACCCCTGATTCTTGCACCCCACACTGGTGGCCAGATGGAGTGCGCCATCCGGGATGGAAAATGTATCCCCATGCCAATGAAACACATCAAGTGGGTTGGGCAACCAGGATCCAACCGTGCTTTCACTCGCTCCTTCAGGACGATAGACTGGAAACCAGCCAATCTCTGTATGCTGGTTTTTCGTAACCTGCGCTCCCAGCACCTCTGCAACCAGCTGTGCACCCAGGCAGATCCCCAACACCCTCTTTCCGTCATCAATGATCCTTCGGAGCCACTGTTTCTCCTCAGATAGCCATGGGAACTCTGCCTCATCCTGAACCCCCATGGGTCCTCCCATTACAATGACCAGATCAATGTTGGCATGGTCAGGCAGTGGATCGGCATCAAAAAAACGGGTTGCTGTAATCTGGCACCCATTATCAACAAGCCAGGACTCAATACTCCCCAGCCCCTCAAATGGAACATGCTGCAGATAGTGTACCCGCATCAATGGCTAATGCTCCCCCTTGGTCTTGCGAATTCCGGCCACCCGATTCCCCTGCTTCTGGGGGCCACCCATGGGAAAAAGGTCATGAAGATAGCGGTTATTGCCACGCTCCTTGCCCCACACCTTTGCAAAATGCTTGATGATCTTGCGGACCTCAATCTGAATCCCATGATCCTCATAGTGGTTGCGAAGCAACCAGATGACATCCCAATGCTCATCCGTAAGCTCAAGCCCCTCTTTGGCTGCCTGCGCAATGGCAAACCCCTCTGACCACTCATCAAGATCCTGAATATACCCCTCCTGATCCGTTGCAACCATCTTCCCGTCCACATCCACATACTCAACCCTTATCGCTGATGGATTTGTATTCATTGCC
Source organism: uncultured Piscirickettsiaceae bacterium (assembly GCA_964647745.1). GTDB lineage: Bacteria > Pseudomonadota > Gammaproteobacteria > Thiopontia. The sequence continues at coordinate 10,376 of CAZYJG010000045.1, read as the reverse complement.
ATTTTTCTGTACTCCAAAAAAAGGGCCAACAAGGGATCTATGGACTCCCCACGTTGACCCAAACTACCATCTTTTTCTAATTTACACTGACATACTTGATACGAACGATCTGATAGGCACGTCCCAGATAGGTCAGAGGGACACTCCAAACATGAACCAGACGGGTAAAGGGGAAGACCAGAAAGATTGTCATTCCGAAAAACATGTGAATCTTGTAGGTGCCAGAAACATTTGCAATCAGGCTTGGGTCTACACTGAGTGTTGCAATGCTCTTCACATACTCCGCAAGTACGAGCATGGTGGTAACATCCCCCTCAGCTGCATGGTGCATGGAGCCTGGTATCGTATTGAGCCCCAGGACGGCGGTTACCAGCAACCAGAAGATGATGAAGTTATCACGCGTACGACTGATCGCCTTGACTCTGGGATTGGTCATGCGGCGAATGAAGAGGATCAGTGCACCCACAAGAGCCATTCCACCAAACAGGGCACCAGCATAAATTGCGATATATTGATGCTGCACATCAGTGGCCACCATCTGCCACCAGCTGTGTGGAAGCAGCATACCGGCAGCATGACCAAAGAAGATCCCGAGGATTCCAACGTGAAATAGATTACTGCCCAGCCACATCCCCTTATTACTTAGCAGCTGACTGGAATCCGCCTTCCAGGTGTACTGCTCCCGATCAAATCGAATCCAGCTACCCAGAATAAAGATGGTTCCGGCCAGGTATGGATACACACCAAAAACAAAATCATGCAATGTCATTTCATGCTCCTTTTTATGCTGCCTTGACTAATTGACCACGGTTCTCAACCAGGCGGATCAACCTTGCATAGGGGCTCTTTGCCTTCTCAAGGTTATCTGCCAGTATGGCGAGAATCTTTCCAAGATCTGCGAGGAAGAAGCGACTCTCCTCCTCGCCCAGTGTGGAGACATACTCCAGCAATAGTGGAAGATAGTCAGGGATCTCACCCTCCTTGATCTCAAGACCGTTGGCCCTGAAGTGTTCAGTCAGATCGATGAGTGCCGGTCCACGATCATGGCTATCCCCATGGATATGGTGAGTCATGTGGAGATCATGCTCAGGCACCATGTCAAAGGTCTGTACATAGATCTGCTGAATGCCGGTAAGATCATGCAACTGCAGCCAGCTGACAAACTCTGACAGCTCCTTGCGCTCATCTACCGTAATCCGGGATTCGCCCTCAACCACCCCCTTGATCTCAGAGAGGTTGCCCAACAGCTCCGGGGTTGGATAGTCCAGCAGACGTGCCAATACGTTATAAAGTCTCATATCCAGTTCTCCTTATGATGATCTTCTGCTCTTGGGTGGCGCCACAATGGCCATTGGCGTAACCGTCTTTTTGCGTGGCACAGGAAACAGGGTAACTCCCTGCCCTGAATCTCCGCCATGAGAGCTGATATTTCCTCCAGAAAATCCATTCTGTCCCTGGAATCCATAAGGGTCCTCATGTCGCAACTCCTCATGAGAGGTTGGGATGACAAACCGATCCTCATAGTTGGCAATACCGAGATAGCGGTACATCTCTTCCGCCTGTTCCGTGGTCAACCCGGCCGTATTCAGGGCAGCTGTACCATCACCACCCTCAACCGCCTTCATCCGCTGGTGGCTACGCATCGCCAGCAGTTTGCGAATTGCACTGATCACAGGCGTCTCATCACCAGCAGTCAGCAGATTGGCCAGGAATTTGGTAGGGAATCGTAGTGCATCCACCGTTGGAATCACTCCATCTGCCTCAGTCGGCAGTGATGCCTGATCGATCTGCCTCTGCACCGGTGACATCGGTGGCACATACCACATGTTTGGCAATGTACGATACTCCGGGTGCAGCGGGAAGGCAATCTTCCACTCCACTGCCATCTTGTAGACGGGAGAATTCTGTGCCGCATCAATCCAGGACTGTGGCACACCATCCGCGAGCGCCTGCTCAATGACCGCTGGATCATTGGGGTCCATAAAGGTGTCCAGGTGCTGCTGATAGAGATCGGTCTCACTGGAGGTGCCAGCCGCATCACTGATGCGGTCTGCATCATAGAGCATCACACCCATGTAACGGATTCGTCCCACACAGGACTCCGCACAGGCGGTCGGCATCCCGGACTCCAACCGTGGATAACAGAGAATGCACTTCTCGGATTTACCAGACTCCCAGTTGTAGTAGATCTTCTTGTAGGGACAGGCGCTGACACACATGCGCCATCCACGACAGCGATCCTGATCAACCAGCACCACGCCATCCTCATCCCGCTTGTAGAGTGCGCCCGATGGACAGCTTGCTACACAGGCCGGATTGAGGCAGTGGTTACAGAGACGGGGGAGATACATGTGGAAGGTGTTCTCAAACTCTGAGTACATCTGCTTCTGAATCCCCTCAAAGTTCTTGTCTTTCGAGCGGTGCTCAAACTCACCGGCAAGGTCATCCTCCCAATTCGGGCCCCAGGTGATCTTGTCCATGGTCTCGCCGGTAATCTGTGAGAGGGGACGTGCAGTCGGGGCCGCCTCAGAGAGTGGCTTGTTCTGCAGTTTTGGATAGTCGTAGTCAAATGGCTCGTAATAGTCATCCACCTCTGGCATATCCGGGTTGGCAAAGATATTAAGCAGTTTACTGGCGCGACCACCTGCCTTCAGTTCCAGTTTGCCGTTCTTGTTGACCCATCCGCCTCGCCACTGCTCCTGATCCTCCCACATCTTGGGATATCCAACACCCGGCTTGGACTCCACATTATTGAACCAGGCATACTCGACCCCCTTGCGGTTGGTCCAGATATTCTTGCAGGTCACTGAACAGGTATGACAACCAATACACTTGTCGAGGTTCAGTACCATTGCAATTTGTGCACGTATCTTCATCTTGTTTCTTCTCCTGTATCCTGATGCGATTAGTTGTTGATCCCTGGAGGGTTCTTTTTCGCCTCCCGCTCTGGCGTCAATGGACGCTCCAGCCAATCAACATCCTGATCCTCAATCTTGTGGACAATGACATGTTCATCACGGTTGGAACCGACCGTTCCGTAGTAGTTGAATGCATAGGAGTACTGTGCATATCCACCAATCATGTGGGTAGGCTTCGGTACAGTACGGGTCACACTATTGAGAATGCCACCGCGCTTGCCGGTGGTATTGGATCCGGGCACATTGACGTTCTTCTCCTGGGCGTGGTACATGATGGCCATCCCATTTGGAACACGCTGCGAGACCACCACACGGGCCACCGTTGCCCCATTGTCATTGACCGCCTCTACCCAGTCGTTGTCCTTGAGTCCGATCGACTGTGCATCCTCTTCCGAGACCCAGAAGTAGGGTCCGCCACGGAACAGGGTCAACATCCTCAGGTTGTCCTGATAGGTGGAGTGAATTCCCCACTTGGAGTGTGGCGTAATCCAGTTCAGCACCAGGTGGGGCTTGCCCTTGATCGCATCCGGCACGTTCTTGTGTGCCTGAAGATCCACTGCCGGCTTGTAGGCACAGAAGCCCTCACCAAAGTCCAACATCCACTCGTGATCCTGGTAGAACTGTGCGCGCCCGGTCAGGGTACGCAGCGGGATATGCTCATGCAGATTGGTGTAGCAGGCGTTATAACTCACCTCCTCAGACTCGATCCCCGACCAGGTGGGTGCGGTAATGATCTTGCGAGGCTGGGCGACAATATCGTGATAGGTGATCTTGTCCTCTTGCCGCCCCTTATAGAGGTGACTGTGGTCAATGCCGGTCTTTTTCGATTGTGCCTGCCAGGACTTGTGGGCAACCTCGCCGTTGGTCTCTGGCGCCATTCGCATCACCGTGTCACAGACATGGATATCCTCGGACAGCGATGGCATCCCCTTGCTGACCCCCTCCTCTTTAATGACACCATTCAGAGTGGCCAACTCTTCGATCTCCTGATCGGTATTCCAGTCTACTCCCTTGATGGTGTTACCCAGCTTGTTCATCAGTGGGCCCAGGGCAATATACTTGGCATAGGTACTGGGGTAGTCACGCTCCACCACCTTGAAGAGCGGTGCTGTCTTGCCCGGAATCAGGTCACAATCCCCCTTCTTCCAGTCCTTGACCTCACCAAACGGTTGAGCCAGCGCCATCGGGGTATCATGTTGCATGGGTAGTGAGACCACATCCTTTTGCACACCCAGATGGGTCTCGGAGAGTTCGGAGAACTTCTTCGCAATGGTCTTGAAGATCTGCCAGTCGGAACGGGACTCCCAGGCGGGATCCACCGCCTTGCTAAGTGGGTGGATGAATGGGTGCATATCGGTCGTATTCAGATCCGCCTTCTCATACCAGGTTGCCGTTGGCAGAACGATATCCGAGTAGGCACCGGTAGAGTTGAGACGGAAATTGATATCCACCATCAGATCCAGCTTGCCAGTTGGAGACTTCTCTCTCCAGTTGATCTCCTGACAGGCAGCCCCCTCAATACCCTCTGACATCACACCATTCTGGGCACCGAGCAGATGCTTGAGGAAGTACTCATGCCCCTTGGAGGAGCAGCCAATCAGGTTGGAGCGCCAGACAAAGAGGTTGCGAGGATGGTTCTCCTCCGCATCGATATCCTCGTAGGCAAAGTTAATCTCACCGGCCTTCAGCTTCTCGGCCAGATAGCTGGAGACGCCAGCCTCATCGGTAGCCCCTGCCGCCTCGGCATCTCTGACGATCTCAATCGGATTCTTGTCAAAGTGCGGCATGGATGGGGTCCATCCAAGACGTTGTGCAACCACATTGTAGTCACCCAGCTGATACCCCTTGTAACGTCCCTTGGCGGTAGAGGCGAGAAGACCATCGGCCTCAACCCTCTCATAGCGCCACTGATCGGTATGGAAATACCAGTAGGTGGTAGAGGCGGTATGACGAGGTGGACGATTCCAATCCAGGGCAAAGGCAATCGGCGCCCAGCCCGCCTGTGGCCTAAGCTTCTCCTGCCCCACATAGTGTGCCCAACCACCACCAGACTGACCCACACAACCACAGATGTGAAGCAGGTTCATAATGCCACGATAGTTCATGTCATTGTGATACCAGTGGTTGATTGCCGCCCCCAGGATCACCATCGATTTACCGCGGGTCTTCGAGGCATTATCGGCAAATTCGCGTCCCGTACGCTCCAGATCCGCAGCAGGCACACCAGTCACCCTGGCTGCCCATGCCGGTGTATAGGGGACAGACTCATCGGAGTAATCTGTCGCCAGGTTATCCCCCAGTCCACGGTCAATACCGTACTGGGCCACCTGAAGGTCAAATACGGAGGCAACAAATACCTCTTCACCAGAGGCCAGTGTTAACTTGCGTGCCGGAATATTACGGACCAGGCTGTCGCCATCCTCTGGAGTAAAGTGAGGGAAGGTCACCTCAACCACCTCATCCCGGCTCTCAATGCAACTCAGCTCGGCCTCGGTCTCTTTGCCTTGAGCCTCCTCAAGGATATTCCATTTGCCCTCTTCTCCCCAACGGAATCCAACCGATCCATTGGGTACCACAAAGGCACCACTCTTCTTGTCAAAGACAATGGTCTTCCACTCCGGATTGTTGGCCTCCCCCATATTGTTATCAAAATCAGAGGCACGAAGGAAACGACCCGTCACCAGCTGGTCACCCTGCTTCTCCAGAATCACCTGCATTGGGAAATCGGTAAAGCTGCGTGCATACTCGGTAAAGTATGGATCCTGCTGGTTGACATGAAACTCCTTCAGGGCCACATGTCCCATCGCCAGGAAAGCGGCAGAGTCGGTACCCTGCTTGACCGGCATCCAGAGATCCGCAAACTTTACATACTCTGCATAGTCCGGTGCCATCGAGACAATCTTGGTGCCGTTATAACGGGACTCCACTGCAAAGTGTGCATCCGGGGTACGGGTCATCGGCAGGTTGGCACCACAGACAATAATGTACTTGGAGTTATACCAGTCTGCCGACTCTGGAACATCGGTCTGCTCACCCCACACCTGTGGAGAGGCTGGTGGCAGGTCACAGTACCAGTCATAGAAAGAGCCAACCCCAGCACCAATTAGGGATAAGTATCTGGAGCCGGCTGCATAAGAGATCATCGACATTGCCGGGATTGGGGAGAATCCATAGATCCTGTCTGGCCCCCACTTCTTGATGGTGTGGATATTGGCGGCGGCAATCATCTCGGTCACCTCATCCCAGTCCGCACGAACAAAGCCGCCCAGACCACGTACACCGACATAACTACTGCGCTTCTCTGAATCATTCTGGATTGCTTCCCAGGCATCCACCGGATCCTTTCCATCTGCTCGCTCGGCTCTGTAGAGATCAACCAGACGGCCACGCACCAGTGGATACTTGATCCGGTGTGGGCTATAGAGATACCAGGAGAAGGAGGCACCACGCTGGCATCCTCTGGGCTCATGGTTGGGAAGATCGTCCCGGGTCCGCGGATAATCAGTCTGCTGCATCTCATAGGCAACCAGACCATTCTTTACATAGATCTTCCAGGAACATCCGCCTGTGCAGTTTACGCCATGGGTGGAGCGAACTACCTTGTCATGGCGCCAGCGGTTGCGATAGGTATCCTCCCACTGACGATCCTCTTGGGTCACAATTCCGTGACCCTTTGAGAAGGTATCTTTTACTTTGCCAAAATATCTCAGACGATCGAGAAAATGACTCATTGGTAACTCTCCTTACAAATGGAAATTATGGAGTTATATTGGATGGGGTCAGGGTGGCTCACCAGCAGATTTATGATGGGTATGGTCAATCTGCATAGGAGTACAAAGAGCAGTGAACCACCCTGAACTCTTTACGGGTTATCAAACTCCCTCTTTGGCCCGAGGTAATACCACCAGTTCAGGATCAGGCAGACGGTATAGAAGATGGCAAATCCATAGAGTGCATTCTCCGGGGTTGCAGCCTTGATCTGTTCACCAAACACCTTGGGGATAATAAAGGCACCATAGGCCGCCACTGCAGAGGTCCAACCCAGCACAGGGCCCGCCTGCTCCTTGTCAAAGACCATTGCAATAGTGCGGAAGGTGGAGCCATTCCCAATTCCTGTTGCCGCAAAGAGAATCAGGAAGAGGATAAAGAATGGGAAGAAGTACTCTTCTGGTGTAGCAGACTGATAGGCAGCCGCCATGAAGTAGGCAACCCCCAACGCACTACCAATCATGGTCAGAGAGACATACTGTGTCACCTTTGCACCACCAATCTTGTCAGCCATCCAGCCACCAATGGGTCGAATCAAGGCGCCAATGAATGGTCCCATCCAGGCATACATCAAGGCGGAGGGGCCATTTGGATTGGCTGCATCATGCACCATTACCCCATCAGCCCCCATGACATGGGTAAAGCCAAAGATCACCTTGATGGCCAGTGCAAAACCGGCAGAATAACCAATGAAACTTCCGAAGGTCATGGTGTAGATCACACTCATCACCCAGGTATGTTTATTCCCAAAGATCTTGTACTGACGCTTGAGATTCTTGCTGATATTGCCAGGCAGCATTTTCAGCAGGAATACGGTGAAGAAGAGAATTCCTGCAATCACCGGCCACTTGGCCCACCCAGGTGCCCCAATACCCGTTGGGCCAGGGAGGATAATATAGAGCCCTGCCGCAGCAGTGATAAATCCAATAATCAACATCATGGTGATCATTGAGAAGGCACCAATCGGCGAGGGCAGGTCAGGAGTCACATGATCCACCTTGAGGTTATTCATTCCAAACCATCCGGCAATAGCCAGAGGAATCAGGAACAGCAACCAGACGAAACCGGCATTATGGATATAGGTATCCGATCCAGCCGGAATCTTTCCAATCAACGTTCCTGAGGTATTGACCAACTGCATTGGCTCACCACCAAAGATACCGAAGGTCATCACCAGTGGAACCAGAATCTGCATGGTGGTTACACCCGCATTCCCCAACCCTGCATTCAGCCCCAGTGCCAGCCCCTGCTGCTTCTTGGGATAGAAGAAGCTGATATTGGACATCGAGGAGGCGAAGTTACCGCCACCGAAACCGGAGAGGAATGCCAGAATCTGGAACTGCCAGAGTGGCGTATTGATATCCTGCAGTGCAAATCCCGCTCCAACGGCAGGGATCATCAACAGTGCTGTGGTGAAGAAGATGGTATTCCGGCCGCCAGCAATACGGATAAAGAAGCTACTCGGGATACGCAGCGTGGCACCGGTCAACCCGGCAATTGCCATCAGGGTAAAGAGCTCTGCCTTGGCAAAAGGGAAGCCCAGATTGAGCATCTGTACCGTAATGATTCCCCAGTAGAGCCAGATGGCAAATCCATTTAACAGACTGGGAATTGAGATCCACAAGTTTTTGCTTGCAACCTTTTTTCCCTCCGACTCCCAGAACTGTTCGTTCTCCGGGTCCCACTTGGTGATATCCGACATTACTGTCTCCTTATCGTTGAACTAAAAAATACAACCTCGACTACCCTTCTCTCCAACAAAGAGAAGAGAGATGAACTACTCCATGGACTCGCTGGGGGTTCCCCCCTCAAGACGCTCTCTCTTTCTACGATCTGCCTCAATCTGTGATCGCTCACGAGCAGACTGGTAACGGGTATAGAACTCCTCAATGAGCTCAGACTGATCAACGGCTGCCTTGGCAATGGCATAGGCATCCAGATCCTCATTCTTCTGCTCAAATTCACGCATCACATGTCCACGAGCAACCTCTGCATCCTGACGCTGCTTGTCTCTTGCAAAGGTGTAGTGCATCCAGATCAGGGAGATCGAGGTGGCCCCATAGAGCAGCATAAAGACGACACTGTTGATCCCGGTGAAATCGATCAGAGCACCAAACATGATCGGCAGCAGGAAGCCGCCCATACCCCCGGCGAGACCTACAATCCCGGAGGCCACACCGATATTGTCCGGATACTCATCGGAGAGAAACTTGAAGACCGAGGCCTTGCCAAAACCCCAGGCAATTCCAACAACAAACAGTAATGCTGTGAAGACCCAGACATTCAGGCCAATCCCGATCGCCATGGGCCCATCAATGGTTTTGACCACCATCTCGGTCTGCGGATAGGACATCAGGAAGAGGCAGACCCAGGAGATCCACATCACCCACCAGGTCACCTTGTAGGCGCCATACTTGTCGGAGAACCACCCTCCGAGCGCCCGAATGACCCCGGATGGAAGGACAAAAACCGCCGCCAGCAGTGCCGCTGTTGTAATATCGAACCCATACTCTGCAATGTAGTACTTGGTCATCCACAGTGAAAGACCGACGAAGCCACCAAACACCAGGGAGTAGTACTGCATATACTTCCAGACATTGGGATCCTTCAGCATCTTCAGCTGATCACCCACAGTGACATGGCCCCCCACCTTGTGGTCAGGATCCTCGTAGGTGAACATCCAGTAGAGAACAACCGTGACAAACATCGCCACCGCATAGACCCTGGGAACCATCTGCCAGCCATAGGCGACCACCAGTGAGGGGGCCACAAACTTGGTCAGTGCCGCACCGGCATTACCGGCACCGAAGATCCCCATTGCAAACCCCTGCTTCTCCTTGGTGAACCAGCGCGCGGTATAGGCGATCCCCACCGAGAATGAGGCCCCTGCGATACCGACAAAGAGCCCCAACACGATGAACTGCCAGTATTCGGTTGCATCACCGATAAACCAGAGAGGGATGATGGTGACCAACATCAAAAGAAAATAGACAATTCGGCCGCCAAACTTGTCGGTCCACATCCCAACAGGAAGGCGCATCAGCGATCCTGTAAGAATCGGGGTTGCAACCAGGACCCCGAACTGGGTTTCACTGAGTGTCAGCAACTCCTTGATCGGGATACCAATAATGGAGAACATCACCCAGACCGCAAAGCAGGCGGTAAAGGCAAAGGTATTCATGGTCAGCACAGATAGCTGTTGTGTTCTAAAACTTGGCATAATTCCCTACTCCCCAGAACTGAATATGACACGGATCCTATGAATCATTGGGTGGCAATCTAGTACCCTCTAACGAGACAAACAACCCTGTAAACCAGTAAGGAAATAGGTATTCAATGCGACAAATACCACCAAGGTGGTATATGGTGTTAGATATTTATCTACTTGTATATATTGAGCTTCGTGAGGATATCTATACGATTTGCAGGATGCACTTGGCCAATTTCGATCCTTATGGAGTATTCCCTATTTCTCCCACCTCTCTCTCTTCCTGATTCCTGTTTCTGGAGCTATGTCAATTAACAATCGCAAGGAGTCACTAATTCGCCGTTTCGGGTTTGCCCTCGGTGGAATCATCCTGCTGACATTCTTCAGCATGTTAAGCTCGATCTTTATTACTAATTCGATTACCGGCATGGGAAGTGCAATCAACCATGCAGGCTCACTGCGCATGCAATCATTCCGGATTG
>CAZYJG010000044.1:0-11971 GCA_964647745.1 uncultured Piscirickettsiaceae bacterium | reverse complement strand
CAGACCGGGATCAGTCGTGTGGTAACCACCATTCCGGATGATATGTCCCGCTGGGAGGAGAGTGTTGCCCTGACGCGTCTGATCTTCGAGGAGGCGGGGATCGAGATGGTGGAGGTTCCGCTCTCGCTGCTTCAGGAGGATGGCTGAATTGAGCTGTTCTTCAGTTGAAGGCGAAACAGCGTTCCATCCTTCTCCCGGTACTCAACCTGCACTGGCAGATAGTCCAGGGCGGGTGCGCTCCATAGCTCGAAGGTTCTCTTCCCCTCCTTCTGTCGGGTGATGTGGACCACGGAAAACTCTCCAGCCGGTACTGTGATCTTTTCGCGTGCCCCGATGGTGAATCGGTAGTTGGACCATCCACCACGCTTGGCTACACGGTAGCTGATGCTCTCTCTGCCCCGCTCCAGATCATGCATCAGCGCGATCAGAAAGAGGGCCTCATCCACGGTGTTGGGCTGTAGCTGGGCGAGCTCTCCACGCTTGCCGTCGTCCACAAGGGTTACACTTCCACTCTCCCAGTCAAATTTCCGGGAGCGCTGCTTCTCCCGTTTTCCAGTCTGGGTGTAGCGGTACTGCAGTGGGCGGGGTGCACCACTGCTCCAGGCCCAGATTGACTCCTCATCAATGACCTTCTTGAGAAACAGTTTGGCCAGTCCAGTGGGTTCGGTATGGATGGTGAAGCGTGCCCTCTTCTCCTCTGGAAGAGGGGTGAGGCTGTAGCTGGTCTCTCCCAGTGTCATCCCCTTGCCGCTGAGGCTGTATTTGGCCTGGAACGATTCGGGAAGTGCCACTGCCGCTCCCGAGAGGAGGGTGGTGGCAGTCAGCAGTACCCTAGTCAGTGCTGTCCAGTTGAAGCGGCTCATTGAGGGGAGTTTGGTCGAAGAGCAGGGTGTCGTCAACCAGCCTGATGCGTCCATCGGCAATTAGCTGAATGGCCTTCGGATAGAGGCGGTGCTCCTGGTGGAGAACCCGCTCCGCCAGACTCTCTGCGCTATCGCCCTCCAGAACAGGAACCCTGACCTGAAGGAAGACGGGGCCGCCATCCAGCTCCTCGGTAACAAAGTGGACACTGGCCCCATGTTCCCGGTCCCCTGCATCCAGCGCCTGCTGGTGAGTGTGCAGCCCTCTGTGGCGGGGGAGCAGGGAGGGGTGGATGTTGAGCAGACGACCACGGTAGTGGTGTACAAACGCTGGGGTGAGGATGCGCATGAACCCGGCCAGTACCACAAGATCCGGCTGGTACTGGTCGATTGATTCAATCAGGGCCAGGTCGTAGGCCTCACGTCCCTCAAAGCGGGTGTGGTCGACCACCTCTGTGGTGATCCCGTTCCCCTTTGCAAACTGGAGTCCCAGGGCATCCGGACGGTTACTGATCACAGCCCCAAAATGGACGTTCAGTTGCTGTTGCTGCCTGGCATGGATCAGGGCCTGCAGGTTGCTTCCCCGTCCGGAGATCAGCACTACAACGGTAATGGGTGCTGGAGAGGGGGCTGTCGTGGTCACAGCTGGAACTGGGGTGTGGCTAACGGAAGGAGACGGAGGGGGTCTCATCCTCCGAGGCGGTGATTGTACCGAGTTTCCAGGCCTGCTCACCTGCTCCATTCAGTATCTCAATCGCACGATCTGCATTCTCCTCAGAGACGACAACGACCATGCCGACCCCGCAGTTGAAGGTACGGATCATCTCCGATTCTTCAACATTGCCCTGCTCCTGCAGCCACTGGAAAACGGCGGGCCACTCCCAGGAGCTGTTGTCGATTTCTGCAGTGGTGTGGCTGGGGAGCACGCGGGGCAGGTTCTCGGTCAGCCCACCGCCAGTGATGTGGGCCAGTGCATGGATTGGAAGCTGCTTCATCAGCTCCAGCAGCGGCTTGACGTAAATTCTTGTGGGCTCCAGAAGCTGTTCACCGAGTGGCTTGCCGTCGAGATCACCCTGGATGTCGGCACCAGAGAGCTCGAGAATCTTGCGAATCAGCGAGTAGCCGTTGGAGTGTGGGCCGGAAGAGGCTATGCCAATGAGCACGTCACCGGCCGATACCCTGGTTCCATCGATCACCTCACTCTTTTCGACAATGCCGACACTGAAGCCGGCAAGGTCGTAATCCCCCTCACTGTACATCCCCGGCATCTCGGCAGTCTCGCCACCGATGAGGGCAGCGCCGGCCTGTTCGCAGCCGGTGGCAATTCCATCCACTACCGAGACGGCAGTGTTGTTGTCCAGTTTTCCGGTGGCGTAGTAGTCGAGAAAGAAGAGGGGCTCTGCACCCTGGACAATCAGGTCATTGACACACATCGCAACCAGGTCAATGCCGATGGTGTCGTGCTTCTGCAGTTGCATGGCGAGCCGTAGCTTGGTCCCAACACCATCCGTGCCCGATACCAGTAGCGGATTCTTGTAGCGATCCATGGGGATCTCAAACAGTGCGCCAAATCCACCCAGTCCGGCCATGACGCCGGGGCGTCTGGTACGTGCCGCCAGGGGCTTGATCTGTTCAATCAGGTCATTGCCGGCATCAATGTCGACACCTGCATCACTGTAGCTTAGAGATTTTTTCGAACTCATTATCAAGTTTTATAGATCTTTGTTAGACCGCGGATTTGAAAGCACGTATTCTACCGGATTATGGATCGACGCGACATTCCAAATCTCATTACCATGCTGCGGATGCTGCTGGTCATCCCCATTATCTGGCTGCTGGCCAACAGTTTCTTTCTGGAGTCGCTCTACCTCTTCGCGTTTGCCGGGATGAGTGATGGCCTGGATGGCTTTCTGGCCAAGCGGATGGGGTGGGAGAGCCGTCTTGGATCCATTCTCGACCCTCTGGCAGACAAGCTGCTGCTGGTCTCCACAACCGTCATGCTGGCCTGGCTGGGGCTGATTCCGGTCTGGCTGGTGCTGGTGATTGTGGTCCGGGATCTGTTGATTGTGGTGGGAGGAACGATCTACCACTATACCGTTGGTCAATATGATATGGCTCCAAGTATTGTTAGCAAAATCAACACGTTCGTTCAGATATCTTATGTATTGGGTGTGGTCATGAATCAGCCCTTTGGGTGGGTGAGTCAGGAGGTGATCACCCTCTCGGCATACGTGGTGTTGACCACCACCGTGTTGAGTGGTGCCGACTATGTCTGGACCTGGGGCTGGTGTGCCTATCGAGAGCAACGGCGTGGGTGAGCAGATCCCGCTCTCCCTCTCACTTCCGGAACGGGCCACCTTCGATACCTTCTTTGGTCTCTCCGATCGCCCCCATCTGGGTGTGCTGGAGGAGATCGGCAGGGGAGGGGGACCGCACCTGCTCTATCTCTGGGGGGCTGAGGGCGCCGGAAAGAGCCACCTGCTTCATGCCACCTCCAATGCCCTGGACCGCACTGATCCGGGAGGGGCAATTGTCCTCTCTCTTGCGACCCTCAGGTGGCAGGGTGTGGAGGTGATTGAAGGGATTGAACGCTACAGCCTGGTTGCACTGGATGATCTGGATGCCATCGCAGGTGACAAGGGGTGGGAGGAGGCACTGTTCCACCTCCTCAACCGGATGCGTGATCTGGGCCACCGGGTAGTGGTGAGCGGATCGGCCCCGCTCTCAGTAGTGGCGATCCAGCTGCCGGATCTCCGTTCCCGGCTTGGTGAGGGGGTTGTTGAACATCTGGCGCCACTGGAGGATCGGGAGAAGTGGCAGGTATTGAGACAGCGTGCCGAGGCGCGTGGAATGGTAATCAGTGATGAGGTGGCAACCTTTCTGATGAACCGTACTGCGCGCGATTTTCATGCACTCATTGCACTGCTCGACCGGCTGGACCGGCAGACCCTGGTTGCCCAGCGCAGGCTGACGATACCGTTTGTAAAGGAGTTACTCTCCCTCTGATGGGGCCTCTCTTGCTGCTCTCTCCCGGTTTTCGGCGCTTCGTGCGTAGAAGGCGCAGCTGAAGAAGAGTGCGAGGCTGAGGGTGATCTCGATGGCGGAGTAGATCCGTTCCGTCGGATTGACAACATAATCCCCAATCCCATGAATCAGATAGAGGAGGGCGAGAAACCCCGTCCAGGCATGGGTGTAGGCGCGCCCATGGAGGATCCCCCGCAGTGGAAACAGCAGCGGGACCACCATCACAACCAGCACCATTGCGGTTGGAAAATGGCGCGAGGGGGCAAGCCAGGTTGTCCAGAGCAGGAGGTGGGTCATCAGTCCGAAATAGCTGACAAGGGCGCTGATCCGAAGGCGTTGTTGTGTTGAATTGGACATGGAAAATGTTCTGGAAATGGTGGATTATATAGAAATCTCAAATTCCGGAATCGATTCTGATGAAATCACTCGAAACACTGTTTGAAAATTTTCTCTGGAGCAGCCGTCTGGTTGTCCTGACGGCCGTGATCTCCAGCCTGCTGGCCTCACTGGCGATGTTCTACATGGCGACCGTGGATGCCTTTTTTATGGTGGCCCATCTTGCCGATTATGCCGATCCGGCGATGGAGGCGGCGACACGGACCACACTGCATGCAGAGACGGTGACCCACATTGTGGAGATTGTGGATGGGTATCTGCTGGCCACGGTGCTGCTGATCTTTGCGTTGGGTCTCTATGAGCTCTTCATCAGTGAGATCGATGCGGCCGAGGGGGCAGAGACATCATCCAACATCCTGCTGATCAAGAGTCTGGATGATCTCAAGGCGCGTCTGGCAAAGGTGATCCTGATGATCCTGATCGTCAAGTTCTTTGAGCACACCGTCTCGATGCACTTTGGGTCACCACTGGATCTGCTCTATATGGCGGGCGGCATTGCCCTGATCGGGTTGGCACTCTACCTCTCCCATGCAGGAGAGGGGAAGGGGCACTAGGAGATTAGCCAGAGCGGCCAATCTCCTCAATCTGGATCTTCCACTCTGCCGGTCCACTCTTGTGGACCGACTCTCCGTTGCTGTCGACCGCAACCGTGACCGGCATATCCTTCACCTCAAACTCGTAGATCGCCTCCATCCCCAGCTCCTCGAAGGCGACAATGCGTGATTTGCGGATGGCCTGCGCGACCAGATAGGCGGCGCCCCCAACGGCGATCAGGTAGACGGAGTTGTGGCGGCGGATCGAGTCGATTGTCTCCGGGCCACGCTCCGCCTTGCCAATCATTCCCAGCAGTCCGGTCTTCTCCAGCATCATGTCGGTGAAGGGGTCCATGCGGGTGGAGGTTGTTGGGCCGGCGGGACCAACCACCTCATCATCGACCGGGTCGACCGGGCCAACGTAGTAGATAAAGCGGTTGGTGAAATCGACCCCCTCAGGAAGTTGCTCTCCCATCTCAAACAGGTCGGCAATTCGCTTGTGGGCGGCATCTCGCCCGGTGAGAATCCTGCCCGAGAGGAGCAGTGTCTCCCCCGGTTTCCACTGCAGAATCTGCTCGGGGGTGATGGTTTCGAGATCAATACGGCGGGTCTCGCTGCGTGCCTCCCAACCGATGTCGGGCCAATCCTCAAGCGCCGGTGGCGTGAGTGTCGCAGGACCACTGCCATCGAGATGGAAGTGGATATGC
This sequence comes from uncultured Piscirickettsiaceae bacterium, assembly GCA_964647745.1. Taxonomy (GTDB): domain Bacteria; phylum Pseudomonadota; class Gammaproteobacteria; genus Thiopontia. The sequence goes on along the minus strand of CAZYJG010000044.1, from coordinate 6,451 downwards.
CGGGTGGCAACACAGTTGGGGATCAGGCTGACCGGCAGGGATGCGGCATGGGTTGGGTAGTCCCTCACCTTGACATCAAGAACGGTGGTCAGTCCTCCCAGCCCCTGCGCCCCAATCCCCAGTCCATTGACCCGCTCGAAGATCTCAAGACGAAGCGCCTCGGCGCGATTGGAGGGGCCGCGGTCGATAAGCTGGTGGATATCAACCGGATCCATCAGTGACTCTTTCGCCATCAACATCGACTTCTCGGCGGTGCCGCCAATCCCAATCCCGAGTATGCCGGGCGGGCACCAGCCGGCACCCATCGTGGGAAGTTGTTCGACCACCCAGTCGGCGACATTGGCAGAGGGGGAGAGGTTGGCGAATCGTGACTTGTTCTCGGAGCCGCCCCCCTTGGCGGCAAGCGCGACCTCAATCCGGTCTCCGGGGACGATCTCCATGTGAACGACCGCTGGGGTGTTGTCCCTGGTATTGGTGCGGCGACCTGCAGGATCGGCCAGCACCGAGGCACGCAGGGTGTTGTCGGGATCGGTGTATGCGCGGCGAACCCCCTCGTTGACCATCTCCTGTGGGCTTATCGTTGCCTCCCACTGCACATCCATCCCCACCTTGATAAAGGCGACCACAATGCCGGTATCCTGGCAGATGGGGCGCTTTCCCTGGGCGGACATCCGTGAGTTCATCAGGATCTGTGCGATCGCATCCTTTGCTGCAGGGGATTGCTCACGCTCCCATGCCTCTCCCATCGCCTGAATAAAATCGACAGGGTGGTAGTAGGAGATGAACTGCAGGGCATCCGCAATGCTGGAGATAAAATCTTCTTGTTTGATGATTGTCATAGCCGGTATCCTACCATCGAAGAGGAGGCCCAACCATGGATGAAAGTGGCCTCTGGGGGATCATAACAAGAAGAATAATCAATTGATCAGGGGGGTGTAATGAACGTTTCAGTGGCAGCTCTGTTGAGCCTCTTCTTCTGTGTGACCATTCCGGCGTATGGAGAGATACGCAGTCCGGATGAGTTCTTCTTCCAGTCCACCTTCAGTGACTACTCCGAGGAGCTGGAGATTGCGGCCGAGGAGGGGAAGAGGGGGATCTTTCTCTTCTTTGAGGAGGATGATTGCCCCTTCTGCGCACGCATGAAGGGGGCCATTCTAAACCGCAGTGAGGTGCAGGACTACTACCGTGAACACTTCAGGATCTTCCCGGTTAATGTAAAGGGTGAGATTGAGGTGGTCGACTTCTCCGGAAACGAGATGCTGGAGAAGGATTTTGCCGAGCAGAACCGGGCACGGGCGACACCGATGATGGCCTTCTACAATCCAGATGGGGTGATGGTGGTTCGCTACACCGGTGCTGCATCCAGTGTGGATGAGTTTCTGCTGCTCGGAAAATATGCCGCGGAGCAGAGGTATCTGCAGAGCTCCTTTTCACGATATAAACGGACAAGAAGAGAGTGATGGCGCTCCCCATGCGACTGCTTGCCCTGCTGGCAGCGATGCTGCCACCCCTTCTGCAGGCCGCTGAACACCCCCCAATACCGGAGCCCCTTACCCTCCAGCAGGCGCTTCTCTTTGCCTCCGAGAGCCATCCCCAGCAGCAGGCACTCCATGGTGCAGAGGAGCTGGCCCGCATTCGGCTGGGTGAGGTAGAGAGTTCACGTGCGCTTACCGTTGACCTCCAGGGGCGTATCCGCTGGAAGACACTGCAGCAGGATGTTGGGGAGCGGCTGGATGATCACCAGCTTGCACTGGTTGCAAGGAAGCCGCTCTATGACTTTGGACGCAGTGCGGTTGAGGCGCAGATTGCAGCGGGGGAGCTGGAGCTGCAACGGCTGGAGCTGAACCACTCCCTGGAGGAGAGCAAGCTGCAGATCATGGAGCACTTCTTTCAGGTGCTGCTGGCGGACCTCCAGCGGACTGTGGATGATGAGACGATGACCATCGCCTATCTCCGTTTCAAGAAGATGGAGGACAAGGAGATTACCGGCGAATACTCGGAGCTGGATCTGCTGCGTGCCGAGTCCAGGTTTGAGGATGCCCGCGCAAAACAGAAGCAGAGCGAGGCACAGCAGCGCCTCGCCCGCCTGCGCCTTGCAGAGGCGATGAACCGGCCCGGTGAGCTGGCCGGGATGCTGCTTGCACCGACAGTCACCCCTCCCCAGCTGCTGGGGCAGCTGCAGGAGCTTGAACAGATCCAGCAGCAGGCGGGCAGGGAGAACTGGAGAATCGGCCAGGCAGAGCGTCAGATCCGGATTGCACAAGAGCGGGTGGAGCATGCAGGGATGGGGAGTGTTCCAGAGCTGGATGCCACATTTGAGCTGCTGGACCACTCCAGGGTAACCAGTACACGGGACCGTTGGCGCGCCTCCCTGTTGCTCGAGGTGCCACTCCTCGATGGAGGCGCAAAGGGGCACGAGGTTGCCGCTGCCCGTGAGGAGCTGAGGCTGGCACGGATTAATCTGGAGCGTGAGAGACGCACCGTTCGTGAACTCGCAACCCGCCACTACCTTGAGTTGAAGTCGCTGCAGGCACAGTGGCGTGCAGACCGGGTGGCCGAGACATTCAGTGATATCGAACTGGATCGAAACCGTGCGCTCTATGAGCAGGAGCGGCAATCCAATCTTGGTGACGCCCTGGTTGGGGTCTCTGCCTCCCATCTGCGCAGTGCAAAGAGTCGCTTTGCTGCGATACTGGCCAGGGCAAGACTAGACCGACTGGTTGGAAAGGAGATTGTTATCCATGAGTAGAAAAGTATCAGTGTTTCTGGGGATGCTGTTGTTTTCAGCCATTGCCCAGGCAGAGTCCACACCGACCCCCATTGCATTGGGGATCCCGCTCTCCGGTGTGGTGCAACAGGTGATGGTCGAGGCAGGAGATCGTGTCGAGTCTGGGCAGGAGCTGTTGCGGCTCGACCCGCGCCGTTACCAGATCCGGATGCGCCGTGCCGAGGCACAACTGGAGCAGGTTGAGGCAGAGCTGAGGCTGGCTGAAGAGGAGCTGGCGGATGAGCAGGATCTTTTTGAGCGGTTGGTGACATCAGAGCGCGGACTGCGTGATGCGCAGCACCGGGTTGCAACCATTCGTGCCCAGGTGGAACAGAGGAGGGCAGAGCGTGACGAGGCGGCACTCGATCTTGAGCTGAGTGTCCTCAGGGCGCCGTTGGCCGGGGTGGTCCTGGAGCGCAGATCCAGTCCGGGGGAGGTGGTCTCCGGCAGTGATCACCCCCAGATTCTGATCCTGCTCGGGGTTGAGTAGCAGGGTGGGCTGCAGGCGCTGGATTGTCTCTGGCCGGGTGCAGGGTGTCTACTACCGGGGATCTACCCAACGACAGGCGCGCCAGCTTGGATTGGATGGTTCGGCAAGGAATCTGGATGATGGAACCGTCGAGGTGGTTGCCTGCGGTCCAGAGCAGCAGCTTGATCAACTGGAGCGGTGGTTGTGGAGCGGGTCGGAGTGGTCAGAGGTCGATGGTGTGGTTGGCGAAGCGGTAGAGCTGGATCTAAACCCAGGGTTTTCAACCCGATGACAGGAGAAAACGGTCTTGCAGTATCTTCTTATGGAGTAATGGACTCCTGTGGATATTAGTTTCAACTGATCCTCTTTCCGCTTCAATCGTAGGGGCATTAAAAACAAAACAACCACTTAGAAACAGCATGAGGTTTATTGTAAATAATTCTCCACGCGCTAATATATTCAGTTAGTTATTTTATGTTTCTAACTTGTATTCTTGTCAGATTTCATAAGAGTGTAACATTTCGAAAGGAAATCGGGTTCTCCACAATGGCTGTGGATAAGATTGTAGATAAGTCGATGCCCAACGATTTTTGTCAGTCAATCGTCTTGATCTTGCGAATTGCCAAAAAAATAGGCAATGGCCAGGTTCTTCTATAGCAGGCGTTGGTAGAGTGAGGCGTCCGCACTGTTGAAGCAGCAGGCAATAATTCGATCAAACTGGTTCTCGTACTCACGAAAAACAGAGAGGGCAATCTCCGCGGCTTCCGCCTTGGGATAGCCATAGATACCGGTGCTGATAGAGGGGAAGGCGATTGTCTGGACCCTGTGTTCAGTGGCCAGTTGCAGCGCGTTTCGGTAGGCACTTCTTAACAGCTTGGCCTCCCCCTGTTGGCCGCCATGCCAGCGCGGACCAACCGTATGGATGATCCAGCGGGCAGGTAGTGCAAAACCCGCAGTGATCCTCGCTTCACCGGTGGGGCACCCGCCAATTGTTGAGGTGGCCTGCAACAACTCTGGCCCGGCGGCCCTGTGGATGGCCCCATCAACCCCGCCACCCCCCAGCAGGGACTCGTTGGCGGCATTGACAATGGCATCCACCTCCAGGGTGGTGATGTCTGCAACAGTGATCTCGATCATGATTCCCTCTACCCTGATTATTGGTAGAAAACCGCCAGCCAGAGAGTGACATGGCCGGGCTCCGTCCATGAGACTCTGTGCCTCCTGTGCGCCTGAATATGGATGTAGTCCCCTGGTTTTAGCAGAACCCTGTCACCATCCTCAAAGGTGATCTCTCCACTCCCCTGCAGCACAATAACCCACTCATGTTCGTTCTGGTCATACCATCCACTCTCCGGTGAGGTTTGTCCCTTCGAGAGGATGCGTTCGATTCTTACCCCCTCCTTATGCAGGAGCTCCTCGACCAGTTCATGGTCGACAGGGGCTGGCGGTAGTCTGAACAGGTTATCCTTCACAGGCCAAGTTTAGCCCGGTTGCGAGGTCATCGAACAGACTTTTGAGTCCTGGTCTACCGCACGCCCAACTTTCCATCACCCAACTTTCCATCAGTTTCTGCACCATTCCGTTGCTGCTATGATCAACCAGATGAATATCGCCATCCTCCTCTTCCTCATCCTGTTTGCCCCCATGCTCTCTGCGGATCCTGTCGGTTACAGGGTTGAACAGGTTGCCGAGGGGGTCGGCATCCCCTGGGGGCTTGCCTTTCTCAGTGACAATGAGCTGCTTATCACCGAGCGGGAGGGGAAGGCGAAGATCCTCTCGTTGCACAGTGGCCATCTTGAGCCGCTCAGTGGGCTGCCAGAGGTATATGCAAAAGGGCAGGGGGGGCTGCTCGATGTTGCAGTGCCCAGTGATTACCAGGACCATGGCTGGATCTACTTTACCTACAGCAAACCGGTTGAGGGTGGTGCGGCAACCACACTGGCCCGCGCCCAGCTTGAAGGAACCACGCTGACAGAGTGGAAGGATCTGTTGGTGACCCGTTCGGTCAGCGACAGTGGCCGCCACTTCGGCAGCCGGATCACCTTTGATGGCAAGGGATATCTCTTCTTCACCGTCGGGGATCGGGGTGTACGACCCAATGGCCAGGATCTGGGGAACCATGCAGGATCAATCCTGCGGCTGCACCGGGATGGGACCATCCCGGAAACCAACCCCTTTTGGGGCAAGAGAGGTGCAGTGCCGGAGATCTGGAGCTACGGACACCGCAACCCGCAGGGTATCGCCTTTGATTCACAGTGGAGACTCTGGTCCATTGAGCACGGCCCCCGTGGAGGCGATGAGATCAACCTGATTGAGCCGGGCAACAATTACGGCTGGCCGGTGATCTCCCATGGCATGGAGTACTGGGGGCCAGTTGCCGTTGGTGAGGGGACCCACAAGGCGGGGATGGAGCAGCCAGTGAAAGTCTATATCCCCTCCATTGCGCCAGGCTCACTGCTCGTCTACTCCGGAAAGGCCTTCCCCGAGTGGCGCGACAACCTCCTTGCCGGTGCACTGAAGTTGCGCCACATCAACCGTATTACGCTCGATGAACAGGGTGAGGTGATTGCTGAGGAGCGACTACTGGAATTTCTCGATCAACGGATTCGTGCACTGGTTGAGGGCCCGGAAGGGTGGATCTACCTCTCTACCGACAGTGGGAACATCTATCGCCTGCGCCCCTGAATTGATGACTATTCCTTAGTCATCCAAAGAAGCAGGCGTGCTGGTCCTCTGAAACGATAGTCAGGAAATCCTCGAAACGCTCAACAGTGGGTACGGGATCATACTTGTGCCACTTTAGATCAGATCGTAGCCAGTAAATCTTCCAGAGCTTCTCCTTCTTCACGTAGGTGGTTTTGGCTACAGGACTCTCCAGTCGCAGTTCTGGATCCTTCCAGTCTGGTCTGATCTCAAAGATCTCAACACTCTGGTTCTTGATGCGATAGTCCAGATCAAGCTTGGGGCGGATATGTGGTGGAGGACGGTTCTCTTCCAGGAACCTCTTCAGTTCTCGTTCACACCGCTTGATTTCGAATTCGCTTATGGCCATTTGGGAGTCAATACTGGAAATTGGTGAGGGGATAGATGCGATAAGCTGGAAATATACAGGTGGCATGGTAAAAGAGAAAGTGGCATCAATCGTGATTGATGCAACCTCTTGATCTCTACACCCCCGCATAGGTTGCCCCAAGAAAAACGGCTCACACCCGTTA
>CAZYJG010000043.1:0-12071 GCA_964647745.1 uncultured Piscirickettsiaceae bacterium | reverse complement strand
TCTATATCCGCTCACAGAATTTTGTAAACGATATGGTCAGCGCACTGCGTCACCATACCATTGACCAGTTCAAACAGTACTTTCATAGCCTGGATGTCCTGTTGATCGATGACATTCAGTTCTTTGCAGGAAAATACTCCTCGCAGGAGGAGTTTTTCAACACCTATAACGCACTGCTTGAGGGCAACAAGCAGATTGTCCTCACCAGCGACAAGTATCCAAAGGAGATCGAGAAGCTGGAGGATCGCCTGAAGTCCCGCTTTGGTGCCGGATTGACCGTTGCTGTCGAACCACCGGAGCTGGAGACGCGGGTAGCCATCCTGATGAAAAAGGCGGAGCAGATCCCGCTTAGTCTGCCCCAGGAGGCTGCGTTTGAGATTGCCAAGCTCGTAAAGTCCAACGTGAGAGAACTTGAGGGTGCCCTCAACAATGTACGCGCAAATACACAGCTGACCGGTGAGCCAATCACGCTTGAGACCACACGTGCCGCACTGCGTGACCTGATCGCCGTACACGATCGTCTGGTCTCCATCGACAATATTCAGAAAACCATCTCGGATTACTACAATGTCTCACTCTCTGACCTCCTCTCAAAGAGTCGCTCACGCTCCATCGCACGGCCTCGCCAGATTGCCATGTGTCTGGCCAAGGAGCTGACAGAAAAAAGCCTGCCGGAGATTGGTAAGGCATTCGGGGGGAGAGACCATACAACAGTGATACATGCATGCAAAAAAATCAATGAGTTGCGTGATAGTGACTCCAGAACCAGTGATGATTACAAGAACCTTCGCAGAAGGTTGAGTGCATGATCACCGCTGCTGGAAAAGTTGTGCAGAGATTTGTGGATAACATTGGGAGTATCTGAAACCAGCCATCATGCAGTAAGTTATCCACAGGTTTGAGACAGCTTTGTCGCGTCTGTTGGAACATTTTGAGACCATTGACAACTACCTGTAAAACAATAAAAAATCAATGTTATCCACAACAATGATTAGACACTATTACTACTACTAAATTAAATATAGAACACTTATAGAATAGAGAGAGGGACCTGACGATGCAATTTTCTATTTCACGGGAAAATCTACTGCAACCACTGCAATCAATCAGTGGAGCTGTTGAAAAGAGACAGACACTTCCCATCCTCTCTCATATCTTTGTTGATGTATCGGAACAGGGTGAACTCACCCTGATCGGAACGGATCTTGAGGTTGAGATCAAGCTCACCCTTCCACTGGATGAGGCATCAGAGAGTGGAAAGACAACCATACCGGCACGAAAATTCTTTGATCTCTCAAAGGCGCTTCCTGACCAATCCAGCATCAAGCTGCTGGTTGATAACAACCGCGCAACCATACGCTCCGGAAAGAGCCGGTTCTCTCTCTCGACACTTCCCGCCGAGGAGTTCCCCCGTGTGGATGAGATCAGCGAGGTTGCGGTTATTGATGAACTCTCTCAGTTGATATTGAAAAATCTGCTACAAAAGAGCCAGTTTTCCATGGCGATGCAGGATGTTCGTTACTATCTGAATGGCCTCCTGATGGAGCTTGAGGGCAATGAACTTCGTCTGGTTGCGACAGATGGACACCGTCTTGCATTCTGTCGCCGTACCCTGGAGCAGGATCATGGGGAGAAAAAACAGGTCATCATCCCGCGCAAGGCAATTCAGGAGTTGATGCGGTTGCTGAGTGATGAGGATGATCCGGTTCGCCTGGTTTTGGGTTCCAACCATCTACAGGTTGTGCTTGGTGAGCTGACATTAACCACCAAGCTGATTGATGGGAGATTCCCGGACTATCAGCGTGTAATCCCCAGAGAGGGGGAGCGTACACTGATTACCGATAATGAGGCCTTCAGAAGGGCGATAAGCCGTGTCTCAATTCTTTCCAATGAGAAATACCGTGGGATCCGAATGGTAATGAGTGAGTCATCGGTTACGATTCATGCGACCAACCCTGAACAGGAGGAGGCAGAGGAGGAGCTTACAGTTCAGTATAGCGGCGAGCCAATGGAGATCGGATTCAATTCAGCCTACATGATGGATGCCTTTTCGGTAATTGATGACAATGAGGTAACCATCTACTTTATTGATGAGAACAGTAGTAGCCTGATCCATACACACAGTGGTGAGGAAGAGTACAAGTTTGTGGTCATGCCGATGAGATTGTAATATAACTTATTGAAATATATAGTGTATTCAGTAAGTGTCCATACGTTCCATTCGTATCCAACAGTGTCGAATCATTTCTCATGCTGAGATTTCACCCTCAACAAACTTCAACCTGATTGCGGGGCCAAACGGTAGCGGAAAGAGCACTTTTCTTGAGGCGATCTCGCTATTGGCAACAGGCCGCTCCTTTCGTACCGCCTCAATACCGTCAATCGTAACCAGTGGGCAGAGCTCGCTCACTGTCTCTGCAACCATAGAGCACGCAGCAGGCTACACCATTCCTGTGGGAATAGAGCGTGGGAAAGGGTGCAACCGTCTCCATATCAACCATACCCCTGCGAGACGTCTATCTGAGGTTGCTGAACTGCTTCCGCTGCAGACCATCACACCAGACTCCATCAGCCTGGTTATGGGCCCACCCCGTGGCAGGCGCTCATTTCTCGATTGGGGTATGTTTCACGTGGAACCTCAACGGTTGGGGCTGATCAAGAGGTACAACAAGACACTTCGGCAGAGAAACGCACTGATTAAACAGAAAGCGAGATCGGCTAGCGAGATGGATTTCTGGAACCGGGAGTTGGTGGAGAGTGGAGAGGGGATTACGCAATCGCGAGAAGAGTATCTTGCAGAGTTGATAAGACACTATCAGGAAGAGGTTTCCACTGAATTGAGCCTGCTATCTGAACTCGAGATCAAATTTGACTACCGCAGGGGGTGGAGGAGTTCACACACACTGGCTGAGGCACTTGAACAGACAGCGGGCAGGGAAGAGATGGTGGGGCATACGGTGGTTGGCCCACATGAGGCTGATCTATTGATTACCAGTGGGGAGGGGGGGGCAAAGAACATTCTCTCGCGTGGGCAGGCCAAGCTACTCTCGATCGGGCTCTATTTGGCACAACTGTCTCACCTGTATCAACGGACGGGAAAAAGGGGGGTGGTCCTGGTCGATGATCTCCTCTCTGAGCTGGATCGTCAGGCTGGGCAGGCTGTTATCAACCATCTTCTCTCTAGTGGCCATCAGGTTTTTGCAACGACAACCGAGGCTGAGCAGCCACTTCTCACTGGAAGGGGTGTGGAGATGTTCCACGTGGAACATGGAAGGGTGACGAAAAGGACCAGAAAACAGGGCCAGTAGTGCTTTTTCGCAGTAGGAACGCATAAAACTGAGAGACTGTCAGGCACAATTATGGGCGATAACCACTTGAATATGATATAATTCGGCCGTTTTAGGGCTGTTTTGCACGTAATTTACCCCTGTTTCCCTAAATAGGGCAACAAAGTGAATCTCCAGCGGCCGATAATGATGGTTTGAAGTGAGTGAAACGCTGTTTCAGAGGAATCCATGAGTAACGAAAATCAGTATAACGCCTCAAATATTCGGGTATTGAAGGGGCTGGATGCGGTCCGAAAAAGGCCAGGGATGTATATTGGTGACACCGATGACGGTACCGGGCTACACCATATGGTTTTTGAGGTTGTGGATAATGCAATCGATGAGGCATTGGCGGGCCACTGTAACCAGATCAGTGTGACAATCCATACCGACAACTCTGTCTCGGTACGGGACGATGGGCGAGGGATCCCGGTTGATATCCATCCGGAAGAGAACCGGTCTGCAGCAGAGGTGATCATGACCGTTCTGCATGCAGGGGGAAAATTTGATGATAACTCCTATAAGGTTTCAGGCGGGCTGCATGGCGTCGGGGTCTCTGTAGTGAATGCCCTGTCAGAGGATCTGCAGCTGACCATCCATAGGAGTGGTGGTGTCTACCGCCAAAGCTACCGCTTGGGGGAGCCGCTTGCCCCACTCAAGGAGGTGGGTGAGACCGATCAGTCAGGGACCGAGATCCGCTTTAAGCCCAGTGCAGAGATTTTTAGCGGCACTGAGTATCACTATGACATCCTGGCCAAGCGGCTGAGAGAGCTCTCATTTCTCAACTCAGGGGTCCATATCGAGCTCAATGATGAGCGCGGTGATGGGGAGCGGCATGATGTGTTTGAGTATGAGGGGGGGATCAGTGCCTTTGTTGAGCATCTGAACCGGAAAAAGACCCCGATCCATGAGAAGGTTGTCTACTTCAGGCTGGAGAAGGAGGGGGTAGGGGTCGAGGCCGCCCTGCAGTGGAATGACTCCTACCAGGAGAATATCTTCTGCTTTACTAATAATATCCCTCAAAAGGATGGGGGTACTCATCTTGCCGGCTTTAGGGGGGCACTGACGCGATCGATTAACCGCTATGTGGACCAGGAGGGGATTGCGAAGAAGTCAAAGGTCTCATTGACCGGTGATGATGCTCGAGAGGGGTTGACTGCGGTGGTCTCGGTCAAGGTGCCGGACCCGAAATTCTCCTCACAGACAAAGGACAAGTTGGTCTCCTCAGAAGTACAAAGTATTGTAGAATCAATAAGTTACGATATAGTATCAGATTTTCTCCTGGAGAATCCGGGGGAGGCCAAGACGATCACCGGAAAGATTGTCGATGCTGCAAGGGCGCGTGAGGCCGCAAGAAAGGCGCGTGAGTTGACACGTCGCAAGGGGGTTCTGGATGTTGCCGGGCTGCCTGGAAAGCTGGCAGATTGTCAGGAGCGAGATCCGGCACTCTCCGAGCTCTTTCTGGTGGAGGGTGACTCGGCAGGAGGGTCAGCCAAACAGGGGAGAGATCGCAAGACCCAGGCCATTCTGCCTCTGAAGGGGAAGATTCTCAATGTAGAGAAGGCGCGCTTTGACAAGATGCTCTCATCGGCAGAGGTGGGAACCCTGATCACTGCACTGGGTTGCGGAATCGGCAAGGAGGACTATGATCCGGACAAGCTGCGCTATCACAGAATCATCATCATGACGGATGCGGATGTGGATGGCTCCCATATTCGTACACTGCTGCTGACCTTCTTCTATCGGCAGATGACGGAACTGGTTGAACGTGGTCATGTCTACATTGCGCAACCGCCGCTCTACAAGGTCAAGAAGGGGAAACAGGAGCGTTACGTAAAGGATGATGCAGCACTGGAGGATTATCTGCTGCAGACGGCTGTGCATGGTGCACAGCTGACACTCTCTGATGCGCTCCCCCCCGTCTCCGGAAGTGCACTCGAGACACTGGCCAAGCAGTACCTGCAGGTAGAGAGCAGTATAGAGAGACTCTCACATCGCTATGATATGCAGCTTCTTCAGACCCTGGTCAAGGCGCCACCGCTGTGGCTGGAATCAACCGAGGATAGCGGGGCAGAGCAGTGGCTGGAGTCATTCCTTGCCCTGTTGAACCGGGAGAGAAAACCGGAGGATCAGGTTGAGGCACGGGTGGTATCCGACACCATCAGTGAACGTGCACTCTGTTTTAATATCAGGACACACGGTGCTGTAGAGTCCACCTACTTCTCCGAGGAGTTTTTCCGCTCCGCCGAATACCGTGCCATGATGTCCCTGCAAGAGAGCCTGGATGGGTTGATCGAGGCGGGTGCCGAGATCAGGCGTGGAGAGAAGAGCCACCCGGTCTCCTCCTTTGCAGAGGTGGTGGAGTGGTTGATGAGGGAGTCCAAGCGGGGGCAGCAGATCCAGCGCTACAAGGGTCTGGGTGAGATGAACCCGGAGCAACTCTGGGAGACCACCCTCAACCCGGAGACACGCCGTCTGCTACAGGTCAACATCGAGGATGCCATTGCTGCAGATGAGATCTTTACCACACTGATGGGGGAGCTGGTGGAACCGCGCAGGGAGTTCATCGAGGACAATGCGCTGATGGCATCCAATATCGATGTTTAGGGTTTCTCAATCTCTCTCATCTTGCTGTTGATCCACGTCTCTGCACGCCGATTGATCTCGTCCGCCTTCAGCCCTGAGGTCTTAATTGGGGCCCCAATGTGGAGCTGAATGGTTCCCGGCTTTTTCAGTAGTCCGCGCCGTGGCCAGAAGCTGCCTGCATTGTGGGCAACAGGGACCACGGGATGGCCCGACCTGCTGGCAAGCATTGCCCCCCCGATGGCAAAGCGCTTCTCTATACCGGGGGCAAGTCGTGTCCCTTCCGGAAAGATCACCACCCAGATCCCCGCCTTGAGGCGCTCTATCCCCTGGGAGACCACCTGCTGGAGCGCCTTGCGTCCCGCACCCCGATCGATTGCGATTGGTTTCAGCAGAGCCAGCCCCCATCCAAAGAAGGGGACCCAGAGCAGACTTCTCTTCAGTACCCAGACCTGGGGCGGGAAGATCAACTGAAGCGCCATGGTCTCCCAGGCTGACTGGTGTTTGGAGAAGATAATGGCGCTCTCAACCCCCTCGATGTTTTCCAGACCGGTGACGCTGTAATCCAGCCTGCAGGTTACCCGGAGCCACCAGATGACAAAGGTTGCCCACTGGCTGATGACACCATAGCGGATCGAGAAGGGGAGGGGAGCGACCAGCAGCCCGCAGAGCGTCACAATCGGTGCACTCAACGTCATGCCGAGAAAGAAGAGGATGGAGCGGAGATAGCCCATGGAGATGGTTATCTACTCCCTGTCTGCGAGATGGCCACTCAGCAGGGCGTCGACGAAGCTGTAGAGATCATCAAACTGCAGCACATCATCCAGCCCCTCACCCGCCTCCAGGGTTCTCTCCCCCTTGCCGGTCTTGACCAGGATCGGGATCGCGCCGACAGCCCGTGCCGCCTCGAAGTCACGCAGTGAGTCTCCAACGGCATAGCTCCCCTCCAGCTTTTTCCCAAGCCGGTTTTCTATATCGTTGAGCAGCCCCGGTTTTGGCTTTCTGCAGTCGCACTCATCCTCCGGGGTGTGGGGACAGTAGAAGATCGCCTCAACAGAGGCCCCGGCCTCCTCCAGCTGCAGACACATCTTTTCATGGATCTTCCCCAGGGTATCAATGTCATAGAGGCCACGTCCAACCCCGGACTGGTTGGTGGCAACCACAACCCGGTACCCTGCATGGTTGAGCCGGGCAATGGCCTGGATACTGCCGGGTATCGCCTGCCACTCGTCCGGACTCTTGATGTACTCATCAGAGTCCTCATTGATGACACCATCACGGTCAAGAACGATCAATTCCATAATTTATGACTCTTCAACTGACGAGGCAGGCTGCTCAACCCCGCGAAATTCGGATACACGGATCCGCCCATCAACCATCCGTGATTTCCGCTGCTCCAGCTTCTCCATTTTATCCCAGAACGACCGGTTCAGATCAAACTCACCGGCAATGGCGGTACCGATCAACAGAATAAAGAGGTCAGCACACTCCTCGGCAAGAGCTTCCCTGCTTTTCCCCTTGGTGATGCAGGAGGAGATCTCGCCAAGCTCTTCCGCCATCAGTGAGACACGGTAGGTCATCTCCTCGCCACCATTTTCACGAAATCGGTGCTTGTGGTGAAAGGCCTGAACCGCGTCCAGCATCTGCTGGTAGGAGTCAGGGTTCACTGGAGCACAGTTTTCACTCATGTGGTGTGGAGCAGAGAGATATCTGCAATTCTCAGGAACTGGTTTCGGAGCTGGGAGAGGAGGGCAAGACGGTTCTTGCGGATCTCCGGATTCTCGCTCATCACCATCACCGCATCAAAGAAGTGGTCCACGGGGTTTCGAAGCGAGGAGAGCAGCGTCAGGGCCTGACCATAGTGGCCCTCTTCCAGTATCCCGTCGAGCTGTTCGCGAATGGTCTCGAGCTCAGAGGCAAGCATCCTCTCCGCTGCCTCCTCCAGCAGTGAGGCGTCAACCTGTTGCGGGATGGACTCATCCGTCTTCTTCAGCAGGTTGTGGATTCGCTTGTTGGCGGCACTGAGGCTGGCAGCCTCCTCGCGCTCAACAAACTGGCTGACGGCATGAATGCGCTGGTCAAAGTCGAGCGGCTGTTGTGGGCGACAGGAGCGTACCGACTCGAAAACGGCGGGGCTGATCGCCCGATCCTGATAGTAGCCACGCAGGCGCTCCAGCACAAACTCAAAGACACGCTCTTCGGTCTCCGCCTCAACCTTGTCACCATAGATCGCCACGGCCTCACGAACCAGCTCCAGCAGGTTGAGGGGGTGCCGGTTCTCAATCATGATGCGGAGCACCCCCAGTGCCGCCCTGCGCAGTGCAAAGGGATCCTTGTCACCAGTAGGCGTCATTCCGATCCCGAAAATACCAACCATGGAGTCAATCCGTTCGGCAAGGGCCAGCGCCTCACCAACAGGGGTGGAGGGGAGGCGGTCGCCAGAGAAGCGGGGCATATACTGTTCATCCAGAGCCACGGAGACCTCGACAGCCTCATTGTCATGTTCCGCGTAGTAGCGCCCCATGACACCCTGGAGCTCCGGGAACTCCTTGACCATATGGGTCAGCAGGTCACACTTGCCGAGCATGGCGGCCCGTTGTGCCTGTTCGAGGCTGGATCCCAATTGCGACGCAATGGTGGACGCCAGTGTCGCAACCCGTACCGACTTGTCCAGCAGCGATCCCAGCCTGTCCTGGTAGACCACCTTCTTCAGCCCCTCCTGGTGGCTGGAGAGTGGTTTGCCCAGATCCTGCTTCCAGAAGAAGGCGGCATCAGAGAGGCGGGGGCGAATCACCCGTTCATTCCCGCTCTGTACCATGGTGGGATCAGCACTCTTGATATTGCTGACGGTGATGAAGTGGGCCATCAGCTGCCCCTCTCCATTGACCACCGGAAAAAACTTCTGGTGTCCCTGCATTGAGGCGATCAGCGCCTCCTGTGGGACCTCGAGAAAGCGCTCCTCGAAGCTGCCGCTGAGGGCCACCGGCCACTCCACCAATGCGGTTACCTCATCCAGCAGTGACTCATCTACCACGGCTGTTCCGCCCAGATTTTCGGCTACAGCAGTAACCTGGCGGCGAATGGACTCCTTTCGTGCTGTTGCATCAGCCTGAACCATCCCCTCACTTTCCAGCGCTGTCGCATAGTTTTCCGCAGATGAGACAGTGATGGGATCCGGGTGGTGGAAGCGGTGCCCCCGACTCTGGTTGCCGGAATCGATACCATAGAGCGTTGCCGGAACCACCTCCTCGCCAAGCAGCGCCACAACCCAGTGGACCGGGCGCAGGAATTCGGCCTCCGAGTCCCCCCAGCGCATCCGCTTGGGGATGGGGAGGCGATCCAGTGCACCCTGCAGGATCGCTGGCAGCAGCGTTATGGTGGAAGAGCCCCTGTTCATGACCCGATAGGCCATCCAGACCCCCTTGGGTGTGTCGATGCGCTCCAGATCCTCCACCTCAACACCACAGGAGCGGGCAAAACCGGCGACAGCCCTGGAGGGGTTCCCCTCCTCATCAAAGGCGGCGGCCTCCGAGGGTCCCTTTCTCAGTGACTCCTGGTCAGCCTGTTCGGTCTGCAGATCACGAATCCAGAGAGCGAGCCGACGTGGAGCTGCATAGAGGGTGACCTCACCATGGTTAAGCCCAGCCTTCTCCAGTCCGGCGGTAATCTCCTGGCCCAGTGCCCGGCTCAGATTGGCCAGTGATTTTGGGGGGAGCTCTTCAGTACCCAGTTCAAACAGAAAATCCTTAGTATCCATTCATCTCACTCCTGTGCGCTCCAATAGCTGCGTTAGAAAATGGTCATTTACACTTGTAAACTCACATTTTCTGCCTTGCTCTTGTACCGCACAGGAGCAACCTGAATGGATACAAGTGTCTATGAGTACAGTCATGAGGCATCTCCCAGCATGGGGAACCCAAGATTTTCTCGGCGCTCATAGTAGGCCTGTGCCACGGCACGGGAGAGGGCACGGATGCGGCCAATAAAGCGGGCACGTTCAGTGACCGAGATCGCGTTTCGTGCATCCAGCAGATTGAAGAGGTGGGATGATTTCAGCATCATCTCATAGGCGGGCAGCGGGAGACCTGCCTCGATCAGCTTCTTGCTCTCCGACTCGCAGTTGTCAAACTGCTGGAACAGCGCCTCCACATCGGCATGTTCAAAATTATAGGCTGACATCTCCACCTCATTCTGATGGAAGACATCCCCATAGGTCACCTTGCCCAGCGGGCCATCGGTCCAGATCAGATCAAAGACGCTCTCCACACCTTGCAGGTACATTGCAATGCGCTCCAGGCCATAGGTGATCTCCCCGGTGACCGGGCGACAATCGAGTCCACCCACCTGCTGGAAATAGGTGAACTGTGTCACCTCCATCCCATTGAGCCATACCTCCCAACCAAGCCCCCAGGCCCCGAGGGTGGGGGACTCCCAGTTATCCTCGACAAAACGGATATCGTGGGTCAGGGGATCAATTCCCAGCATCCGCAGGGAGTCGAGGTAGAGCTCCTGAATATCCAGTGGCGAGGGCTTGATGACGACCTGGAACTGGTAGTAGTGCTGAAGCCGGTTGGGGTTTTCGCCATATCGACCATCCGTGGGGCGGCGTGAGGGCTGCACATAGGCGGCACTCCATGGCTCTGGCCCAATCGCACGCAGGAAGGTGGCAGGGTGAAAAGTGCCGGCACCAACCTCCATGTCGTAGGGTTGATTAAGGACGCACCCCTGCTCGCCCCAGTAGTTCTGGAGCGCAAGGATCAGCCCCTGAAAGGTGGATGGATCATTGTTGTTCATGAAAAAACCAAAGGTGACGAAAGGTAATGGCTACTCTGTAAAAGTTGGAAATTATATCGTGAAAGCGCCCCTTCGAGAAACGAAACCACTGTTTTACATTTTCATCGGGGGCTTGTTGCACCACCACTCTGTTAAAATGGCCGGCGGTCAGATCGAAGAGATGGAACATCATTAATGTCGGAACCAAAAAAAGCAGCGGTACTGGTATCGGGAGGATTGGACTCCATGCTTGCGGTGCGTGTCCTGCAGGAGCAGGGGATCCATGTCGAGGGGATTAACTTCTACACAGGTTTCTGTGTAGAGGGGCATACCCACGCCATCCGCAAGAAGGACCAGAAGAGGGACAAGCGCAACAATGCCCTCTGGGTGGCGGAGCAGTTGGGAATCAAGCTCCATATCATCGATATTGTCGAGGAGTACAAGGATGTGCTGCTCAACCCCAAACATGGCTATGGTGCCAACATGAACCCCTGTCTCGACTGCAAGATCTTCATGGTGAAGAAGGCGCTGGAGTGGATAAAAAAGAAGGGGTTCGACTTTATCGCCACCGGCGAGGTGGTGGGGCAGCGCCCGATGTCGCAGCGCAAGGACACGATGCCGGTGGTCTCCGGTGAGTCCGGTGCCGAGGATCTGCTGCTGCGCCCCCTCTGTGCCAAGAATCTGCCACCCACACTGCCTGAGAGGGAGGGGTGGGTTGACCGGGAGCAGCTCTATGATTTCAGCGGCCGTACCCGAAAGCCGCAGATGGCGCTGGCCAGTCAGTTTGGGTTTGAGGATTATGCAACCCCGGCCGGCGGCTGCTGTTTCCTCACCGATGAGAGCTACTCGCTCAAACTGGTCGATCTCTGGAAGGCACGCGGTAGCCGAGACTATGAGATGGATGACATTATGCTACTCAAGGTGGGGCGCCACCTGCGTCCACGCCCCCACTTCAAGATGATCGTCTCGCGGGAGGAGGGGGAGAACCACTTCCTGCAGGGGTACAAGAACCGCTATACCACCCTGCGCATCAGTGACCATTCCGGTCCGCTGGTACTGATTGATGGTGAGGTGGATGATAAAGACCTTGAACTGGCGGCCCGCATTACCGCACGCTTTGGCAAGGGGAAAAGTGCTGAACAGGTGACGGCGGAGATCACCCACCCTGGTGCAGAGCCCTATCAGATTCAGGTCGAGCCGATGCCCCCGAGCCAGATCGAGAAGAGCTGGTACATCTAGGATCCAAATGGCCGACTACTCTATCGATACCAGGGGGTTGCTCTGTCCGATGCCGGTGATCCGGGCACAGGACAGGGTTGAAGAGCTGCAGCCGGGAGATCGGCTGGAGGTAATCTCCTCCGATCCTGGCGCCCTCAATGATATCCCGGC